>NZ_JBVINN010000003.1:128313-380924 GCF_055579305.1 Kitasatospora sp. NPDC032757
GCCGGCCCGCTCCCCCCCCCCCCCTCCCCCCCCCGCCCCCCCCCCCCCCCCCCCCCCCCCCCCCCCCCCCCCCCCCCCCCCCCCGCGCCCGTGGGTCACCGCATCAGCGGGTGGCCGACCGCCGTACGACTAGCTGATCGTGAAGATCAGGCAGGTCAGGATGAGACAGGTGTACTGGCAGCCGCCGCCATGGCCGGTCAGCTCGACGGACTCGGTCTCGGGCAGCTCCTGCAGGGCCGCGAGGTCGGTCTCGAAGTCCATCATGTTCTCCATGATCGGGTTCCTCCCCTGTGTTCCGCCCGCCGCGATCTGCGGTACGGGCGTCGGGTGTTGCTCCCGCGGCGGCCTCCATCCGCCACCGCGGGTACCACCCCGGGCCATCGGGGCCCGGGAGTCTGTGAGCGGACCGGGTCGCCCCGTCCGGTCGGCCGGGGGCTACCCCGGTCGGCCGGTCCGCAGGAAGGCGGCCAGCAGTTCGTGCAGCACGGCGGCGCCGTCCTCGGCCAGCACCTCGTGCCCGGCGCCGGCCGCTTCCACGTACCGGAAGTCGGCGCCCTCGGTGCGGCCGATCCGCAGCAACTCGTGCCGCAGCGAGCGGGACTGGCTCACCGGGACGACCTCGTCCCGGTCCCCGTGTACGACCAGCAGCGGTGCGCTGAGCCGGTGCGCCAGCTGGAGCACATCGCGCGGGCCGCGGGCGTCCGCGATCGTGTCGCCGCCGCCGAGCCGGGTGGTCAACGCCCTGACGGGGGCCGCTGCTTCGGCCAGAAGCCGGGCGCCGGACAGGAACGGCGCGACCACCGCGCAGCGCGCGACCTGCTCGGCCGGCGCGTGCGCGGCCGCCAGCAGGGCCAGGAACGCGCCGTAGCTGACGCCGAACAGGGCGGGCGGCTCCAGGCCGAGTGCGGCGCGCCGGCCCGCGACGCCGTCCAGCAGGTACAGGATGTCGTCGAGGTCGGGCCCGCCCCAGGCGCCCCGGATGGCCATCGCGTGCGCCAACCCGTAGCCGGTGGAGCCGCGTTGGTTGGGCGCGACCACGGCGATCCCCTCGGCCGCCATGCGCTGCAGGGCGGGGTCGAACTCCAGCCGCCAGGCGTCCGCCGGGCCGCCGTGCAGGGCCAGCACCAGGTGCGGGCTGCTCAGCCAGGCGTCGCCGCCGTACACCACGGCCTCCAACGGCCCGGCCGGACCGGCGAGTTCGAGACTCTGGGCCGGGTGCCAGCGACCGCCGTCGCCGGGCGGGGTGGAGCCGTCCAGTTGCCAACCGGCGGAGGCGGTAGGGGAGGTGCGCGGTCCGCCGGGCTGCCAGGGCAGGACGGTGTCGCGCCACGGCCCGGGCAGGCCGGAGCCGAGCGGCGCCAACTGCAGGGGCAGCGGCACCGGTCCGGACCCGACGGGTGCCGGACCGTGTGCCAGCAGCGCGTCCACGTCCAGGGTGGCCAGCGCGGTCGGGTGGTCGGGCGAGGAGTACGGCATCCGCAGCCCCGCGTCCGACCAGTGACCTACCGCGCCGAGCCGACCGGGTGGCACCGGCAGCGGGTCCAACCGCCCGGCGGAGGGCCGCCACAGGGCCAGCGCCGAGCCGGCGCCGTGGTCGATCTGGACCACCACCCGGGCCCCCTCCGGCGCGGGCCGCAGCGCCACGGGGCGCAGGAACATGCCCGAGACGTGCAGGCACTCCGGGAACCGCAGCGGCTCCCCGCCGCCCAGCAGGCCCCAGCCCAGCCGGTCGGTGCCGGGCGCGTCGCTGCGCACCATCGCGAAGCTGCTGTCCGGATCGAACAGCACCAGCCGGTCGTTGCTGCGCTCGCCGATCTCCAGCAGCGGGGTGACGGCGCCGCTGCGCAGGTCCAGGACGACGGTGCGGACGATGCCCGAGTCGACCCGGTCGAGCGCCAGCAGCGCGCCGGCGCGGTCGAGCCAGACGCCGCCGCCGTGCAGTCCGGGGATCTCGGCGACCTGCCGGGGCTCGCTGCCGTCGGCGTGCACCAGCCAGACGGTGGTGGCCGGGCGGGTGTCGGTTCCCAGCGCCACGGCGACCGGGGCGCTGGGGCCGTCCGGCGCACGGGCGTCGTCCGGCGTTCGCCGGCCGTCCGGCGCAGGTGGGCCCTCCGGCGTAGGTGCGCCCTCCGGTGCACGGGTGCCCTCCGGGGTAGGTGCGCCCTCCGGCGCGCGGGCGCCGTCCGCAGAAGCCGCCGGAAGCGGCAGCAGCCGCAGGCCGGGCCGCCTCAGGGTGGCCAACTGACGTTCGGTGGTGGCCGGTTCGCGGCCCGGTTCGGCCGCGCTGAGCGCCACCAGGTCGTGCCGCTCGCCGTCGTGCCGGCAGACCAGGACCGAGCCGTCGGGCAGTGCGATCAGCTGCGAGCGCAGGTTCTCGGACCGGTTGCCGGGCAGTGCCAGTGAGGTCGGCACGGCCGGTCCCGTCGCCGGCAGGTGCCAGCTCTCCGCGTACCAGCCGCCGTCGGCGGCGGAGGCGAGGCAGGCGGCGTGGCTGCCGTCGGCGGCGAAGGTGAAGCTGAGGCGGCGCAGGGCCTGCGTCGCGCTCCTGGTGGCCACGGTCATGTCGCCCTCGTCTCGCCTGCGGGGGGCGGGAGTTCGCCCGGCGGCGCCGGCGGCACCGGGTCCACCCAGAGCCGTGGGCCGCCGTGCCGCAGCCGCAGCAGGAAGGCGAGCGCGCCGGCCGTCCCGGTGCCGTACGCGGCGGCGCAGCCGGTGCCGGTCTCGTCGGGCAGCACCAGCAGTCCGTCGCGCAGCGCCGGCCGGGCGGTGATCAGCTGCGCCAGCTCATCGGCTCCGGAGCGGAATTCGGCGTCGCCGGTGAACTCGGCGAGGTCGAGCAGGTAGTCGCCGTTGCCGGCCAGCCCGTGGCAGGCGCTGACGCCGCAGTGCCAGCGCCCGGCCAGGACGGCGCGCCCGGCGGCGAGGGCGAGTTCACGGGCGGTGGCGTCGCCGGTCACCTGCCAGAGCCGGAGCAGGAAGGTGCCCGCGCCCGAGGCGCCGCTGCACCAGTGGGCGAGCCTGACGTGGTCGGGATCGCCGGCGTCCTGCGGCCACCAGGCGCTCTCCTGCGCCCCGCCGCGGGACTCCCACCGCACGGTGGCCGCGAGCGTCCGCCCGGCCTCGGCGGCGCCCTCGAGCAGCGCCCGGTCGCCGGTGGCCTCGGCGGCGGCGAGCAGGAACGCGCCGACGCCCGCCACCCCGTGGGCGAACCCGAGGTGGGTGATCCCGGCGAGCGCGGAGTCGAAGTCCTTCGGGACCGGCCAGACCGTGCCGTACGGGGTGGCCCTTCCGGCGGCCAGCAGACCGTGGCCGCAGCGGGCGGCCCGGGCCAGGAACTCCTGGGCGGCGTCGGTGCCCGGGGCATCGGCTGCGAGGCGAAGCTGGAGGAAGCCGGCACCGGCGGCGCCGTGGCAGACGTCCGGGTTGGGCCATTCGACGGCTATCCCGCGGGCCAGCCCGGTGGCGCGTTCGGCGAGCGCCCGGTCGCCCAGCGAACCGGCGGCGTCCAGCAGCGCCCAGGCGGTGCCCGAGCGGCCGAAGTGCAGACCGGGCAGGACGACGGGCTCGGCGGCGCACCGGCGCTCGATCCACTCCACGGCCGTCTCCGTCGTCCGGCGGGCCTCCTCCCGCACCCCGGCCGGCAGGCCGCGGGCCACCGCGGCCCGGGCGAGCAGGGCCAGCACCCCGGCGGCGCCGTGCTGCACGTTGCAGGGGTCGGACCGCTGCCCGGCCGGCACGGTGGGCCAGAGCCGGTCCCGCCGCAGCGGGGTGGCGGTGGCCGCGAGGTGGCGCAGGCCGTCGCGCAGGACCCGGTCGACGACGGTGTCGCCGTCCTCGGCGGGGCGGCCGGCCGTGGCGCCCGCGGGCGCCGGCCCGGCTGCCTCCGTGCGGCCGCCACCCGGCGCCGGATCCCCGGGCCCGCCCGCCAGGGCCTCCCGGACACGGTGAAGGGGCCACCGCTGCTCGGCTTCCTCCGCGCGCAGCCCCAGCACCACCGGCGCGAGCCGCCGCGCGGTGTCGCCCGAGCGGGCGGCGAGCGCGAGCCAGCGGCCGAGGCGGTCGGCGACGGGGCGGGTGTGCGGCAGGTCCTCGGGCAGCAGCGGATCGTGGCCGGTGGCGAGCAGGAAGAACAGCCCGCCGAGCGCGTACAGGTCTGCCGTCGGCTCGGCCGCACAGCTGCCGTCGCCCGCCGGTCCGTCCTCGACCAGGGCGAGCCGCCCGGGCCCCTGCTCGGGGGCGCGGTAGCCCGGGGTGCCGGCCGAGCCGGCGCGGCGGCCGGCCTCGGCGGCCAGCTCCAGGTCGACCAGCCGCAGCGTGCCGTCGGGCTGCACCAGGACGTTGCCGGGGGAGAGGTCGCGGAGCACCAGGCCCAGCTCGTGCACCCGCTCGACGAGGTCGAGCAGGGCGTGCACCAGGGGGCCGGCCTCGGCCCAGTCGACGTCCGGGCTGCCGTCGCGGCGCAGCCGGGCGGCGACCCAGCTGCCCAGCGGTTGCCCGGCGATTCGTTCCTGCACGAGGAAGAGCGAGTCGTCCTGCTCGATCAGCTCGACCGGCCTCGGCGCCAGCCCCTGCCCCTCCAGCCGGGTCAGCAGCGCGGCCTCGTGCCGCAGCGCGGCCCGGGCGTCCGTCCCGGAGCGGTCGACCTCGATGTGTGCGCGGGCCTGCTTGACCACGACCTCCGCGCCCCCCTCGGTGTCCCGGCCGAGGAAGACCCCGCCCTTGGCGCCGTGCCGGATCGCGCCGGTGATCACGTACCGCCCGGCGAGCAGCACCCCGCCGGCCCCGCGCCGCGCCGCGGCCGGCTTGGCCGCCCCGGGCCCACGGCGGCCGGGCACGGCCCCGCGCCCCTCGGCCCCCCGCCCGTCCGCTCCCTGCTCCTCGACGCCCCACCCCTCGACCCCCGGACCCTGCGCCAGCGGGTCGCGCGCCCACGGCGGACACCGGTACGAAGCCCCGCGCACGTCCTCGACCCGCTCGCCGCCCGGCCCGCGCAGCATCGACCGGTACCCGCCGTCGTTGCCCAGCTCGGCGCGGGCCGCGAAGGCGCCGTACCGGTAGTGGACGCGACTGCCGGGCCGGTACGGCCGGTCGGAGAGCACGACCGGCCCGGGCAGGCCGTCGGTGGCCCGGTGCAGTGCGGCGGCCAGCCGCCTGAACTGCTCCTCGCCGTCCGGGTAGACGGTGATGAACTTGCCCGCCGAACCCCGCTCGCTGTTGCGCGAGTTGAGCTCGTGCAGCTGCGCAGGTCCGGCGGCGAACTTGAACGCGCAGGGGTCGTCGGCCAGCACCTCGGCGGCGGCGGCCAGCACCGCGCCCCCGACCGCCGACGCCGCGCTGACGTGGATCTTCCAGCCCTCCCCGGCCAGTTCACCCGCGGACGGCCTGGCCGTGCACCAGAAGCCCTCGACGGTGACCTCCCAGTCGCCGTCGCCTCCCCGGCCCCCGGCGCCGGCCAGCGCCGCCCGCGTGATCTCCGGCCACGAGCCGGCCGCTTCCGGCCCGCGGCCCGCCGATCCCTTTCCCCCGGCCGTACGAAGCGATGTGCCCGCCCCCATCCGCCTTCACATCCCTTCGTCTCGGCCGGCGCCCGTGGGTGCCCACTGCTCCGGCACCCGGGCACACGGCCACGGCCTGATCGGTTTCTCGGAAACACGGGAGCGCTGCCCCGGCCGCGTCCGCCGCGGACCTCGGCCGGGACCGGGCCCGGACCCCTTCCGGGGCCCGGAGCGGGCCCGTCTGACCTGGGCCCGAGCTCCGGCGGAGCGCCCTCCCGACCCCCTGGCCGGGGCAACTCCCGTTCGCAGAAGTGAAGTTACTTTCGGTTTCGGGGCGGGCTCAACGCGTAGCGAGTCACTTCACTCGTAAGGGTGATCTGGGCACTGTTTCGAATGTGTGCGAGCCGCCCTCTGTGAGCGGTGACCCCCCGCGCGCCCCGGCGGGCGCGCCGCCCGAACGGCCAGTGCGTCGTCTCCCGGCGCCGCCCGAACGCGCCGCCCGTACGCGCCGGACGGCGGATTGACGCGCATCTGTACGCCCCGTCCCCCACACCGGGCGCAGTGTGGGCCGGCCGGCCGGGCCCGCGCCGGCCCGGAACGCACCGGGCCCGGGCGGCCCGGGCGCCCCCGCGCGCACGGTAGTCTCGACAGGTGCCGAAACTGTCCGACGTCATCACCGCGCTCGAAGAGGTCTACCCGCCCCAGTGGGCGGAGTCCTGGGACGCCGTCGGCCTGGTCTGCGGGGACCCTCAGGCCGAGGTCCGCCGCGTGCTCTTCGCCGTCGACCCCGTGCAGGCGGTGGTCGACGAGGCCGTCGAGTGGGGTGCCGACCTGGTGGTCACCCACCACCCCCTCTATCTGCGCGGCACCACCAGCGTCGCCGCCACCACCTTCAAGGGCCGGGTCGTGCACACGCTGATCCGGGGCGGCATCGCCCTGCACGTGGCGCACACCAACGCCGACCACGCCGACCCGGGCGTCTCGGACGCGCTGGCCGAGGCGGTCGGCCTCCGCGTCACCAGCCCGCTGGTGGCGGACCCGACCGACCCGCTGGGCCGGCGTGGCACCGGCCGGATCGGCCTGCTGGAGCCCCCGCTCACGCTCTCCGCCTTCGCCGCCCAGGTCGCCAAGGGCCTGCCGGCCACCGCCGCCGGCGTCCGGGTCTCCGGGGACCCGAACCGGCTGGTCAGCCGGGTCGCGGTGTGCGGCGGCTCCGGCGACAGCCTCCTCGCCGAGGTGCGCGCGGCCGGTGTCGACGCCTACCTCACCGCCGACCTGCGCCACCACCCGGCCTCCGAGGCCGCCGAGGCGGCGCCGGTCGCGCTGCTCGACGCCGCACACTGGGCCACCGAGTGGCCCTGGCTCGCCCTTGCCGAGCGGGCGCTGCACGGCGCCGCCGAGCAGCGGGGCTGGGCCGTGGAGACCAAGGTCTCCCACAAGGTCACCGACCCGTGGACCGCGCACGCCCCCATGTCCTTCACCGCCTGACCCGATTCACAGGAGCTCTCCGCTTGAACGCCGCGCCCGCCGACCAGATCCGCCTGCTCGACCTCCAGGCCATCGACTCGAAGCTCGACCAGCTGGCCCACCGGCGTCGCAGCCTGCCCGAGCACGCCGAGATCGAGAAGGCCACCGCCGACCACACCGCGCTGAAGGACCTGGTCGTCGCCGCCCAGGCCCAGCAGGGCGACACCACCCGCGAGCTGACCAAGGCCGAGCAGGACGTCGAGCAGGTCCGCGCCCGGGCCGCCCGCAACCAGCAGCGCCTGGACTCCGGCGCGATCACCTCGCCGAAGGACCTGGAGAACCTCCAGCACGAGATCGGCTCGCTGGCCAAGCGCCAGGGCGACCTCGAAGAGGTCGTGCTGGAGATCATGGAGCGCCTGGAGTCGGCCCAGACCCGCGTCATCGAGCTGACCGCGCGCCTGGAGCACTCCTCGGTCGTGCTCAAGGAGGCCGAGGGCCGCCGGGACGCCTCCTTCGCCGAGATCGACGGCGAGGCCGACAAGGTCCGGCGCGAGCGCGAGACCGTCGCCGCCGTCGTCCCGGCCGACCTGCTGAAGCTCTACACCCGCCTGCGCGAGCAGCAGGGCGGCGTCGGCGCGGCCCGCCTCTTCCAGCGCCGCTGTGAGGGCTGCCGGGTCGAGTTCGCCGTCTCCGACCTGAACGCCATCAAGGCCGAGCCCAAGGACGCGGTCGTCCGCTGCGACAACTGCGGCCGCATCCTGGTGCGCACCGCCGACTCGGGCATCTGATCCGGTGGCGGGGCGCAGGTTCATCGTCGAGGCGGACGGCGGCTCCCGGGGCAACCCGGGGCCGGCCGGCTACGGCGCGGTGGTCCGGGACGGTGACACCGGCCGGATCATCGCCGAGGCCGCCGAGTTCATCGGCCACGCCACCAACAACGTGGCCGAGTACAAGGGCCTGATCGCCGGCCTGAAGGCGGCCCGGGAGATCGACCCGGACGCCTCGGTGGACGTCCGGATGGACTCCAAGCTGGTGGTCGAGCAGATGTCCGGGCGCTGGAAGATCAAGCACCCCGACATGCAGCCGCTCGCCGCCGAGGCACGCGGCGTGCTCCCGCGCGGCCAGGTCAAGTACACCTGGATCCCGCGCGAGAGGAACAAGGACGCCGACCGGCTCGCCAACGAGGCGATGGACGCGGGCAAGGCCGGCCGCCAGTGGGAGCCCAGGCCGCTGAAGTCCGCGTCGCCCGTCGTCGTGGAGCCGGCCGCCGAGCCGCCGCTGGAGAAGGCCGCGCCGAAGGCCGGCTGGGCGGCCGCCGCCGACCTCGGCACGCCGACCACCTTCGTCCTGCTCCGCCACGGCGAGACCCACCTCACTCCGGAGAAGCGTTTCTCCGGCAGTGGCGGCAGCGACCCGGAGCTCTCCGAGAAGGGCCGCTGGCAGGCCGAGCGGGCAGCGGAGGCGCTGGCCGCCCGCGGCTCCGTCCAGGCCGTGGTCAGCTCCCCGATGCGCCGCACCCGGGAGACCGCGGAGATCGTCGCCGGCCGCCTGGGCCTGGACGTCCGGTACGAGGACGGGCTGCGCGAGGTCGACTTCGGCGAGTGGGAGGGACTCACCTTCGCCGAGGTCCAGCAGCGCTACCCGGACGACCTCAACGCCTGGCTCGGCTCGCCCAAGGCCAAGCCGACCGGCAGCAGCGAGAGCTTCACCACCCTCACCCACCGGGCCGGGGTCGCCCGCGACAAGATCCTGGCCCGCCACCCGGGCAAGACCGTGCTGGTCGTCTCGCACGTCAGCCCGATCAAGACGCTGGTCCGGCTCGCGCTCGGCGCCCCGCCGGACTCGCTCTACCGGATGGAGCTGTCCGCCGCCGCGCTCTGCGCCGTCCAGTACTACGCGGACGGCAACGCCTCGCTGCGGCTGCTCAACGACACCGGGCACCTGCGCTGACCGCCGGCGGGGGCTCCCCTGGCCATCAACGGTTCGCATGGCTGAAATGACTGTCTTCCCGGTTCGTGACGTTTGTCCCATGGCAACAGCGATGCCTTGCGGTGGTAGCTCGGGGCGCCGGGTGGCCGGGTCGCCGGTGTCCCCGGCCCCCGCCGGCGCCCAGGCGGCGCTGGACCCGCCGGACCCGGCCCGGCCGGTTCTCCTGGCGCGACATGAACTCCCGGCCCGACCGGTAATCCCCGCCGTCGTGACCTCCGCGTCCGTCACATCGAGCGGAAGCATGACCGCGCGCACCGGGTGGACGTCACGTCGCCGAGGTGCCCGGCCGCGCGGCGAGGCCAGGGCACCCACAGGCACGACGCCGGGCGTAACGCCACCACCAGCGTCTTCGCAGTAGTGCGCAGCTTGTCACCCGAGCGGTGGGAGGCGAGGACGACGTCCGCAATGGCCAACCGGCGGCGACCGGTGGAAAAATCGCTGTCCGATCACCGGGGCACGGTGATAGACATCCGGCGTGGAAAAGAATCTTGAGTTCCCTGACCTGCTGCGACTGATCGACGAACGGTCGACCGCATTCCGCGCCGCGGTCGCCGCCGCGCCCAGTCTCGACGCACAGGTGCCGACCTGCCCCGGGTGGACGCTGTTCGATCTGGTGAAGCACCTGGGTGGGGGAGACCGTTTCTGGGCCGCCATCGTCGGCGCGGGGCCTGCCGACGCTCCCCCGGCCGAGGCCGCCGCTGCGCGCGCCGCTCTGGTAGTGCCGCAGGAGCGTGAGGCCCTGCTGGCCTGGCTGGCCGCGTCGACGCAGCTTCTGCTGAGCGCCCTGCGCGAGGCCGGACCAGAGAGCGGTTGCTGGACGTGGTGGCCTGCGTCGCAGTCACCGCCAACCTCCGGCGGTGTCGCCCGGCACCGGGTCCAGGAGACCGCGGTGCACACGTACGACGCCCAGCTCGCCTGGGGCGCCCCGCAGCCGCTGCCGGTCGAGGTGGTACTCGACGGTGTGGAGGAGTTCCTGTTCACCGTCTGCGGAACGCCGAGTGCTTGGCCGCACAAGCCCACGGCCTTCGACTTCCACGCCGCCGAGGGCCGCTCCTGGCGCCTCACGGTCGACGGCGACGGCGCACGCTCCACCCGCATCCCCGCGCCCACTGCCGCGACCGGCGTGGACTCGGACGCAGCCGGCGCCTCCATCCATGGCACGGCCAGTGAGCTGGTCCTCTACTTGTACGACCGTATCCAGGCCGATTCCTTGCACGTTGACGGAGACGCAGGGCTGCTCGACCTGCTCCGCGCCTGGGAGCCGGAGGAGAAGTAGGACGTAGCGGGGGCGGTCGGCCGCGCCGACCGTCTACCTGGTCAGAGCTCGAACTCACGACCTCCGCACGCAGGAATGACCCGCAGGCCGCATCAGAGCGCATCGGTGACGACCTTTCAACCTTCCGTGTAGTGCTGCCGGTTCGCCGCCGCGCGGAGTTCGGCGTCCTCGGTGACCCAGAGGTTGACGAACAGGTAGTCGCTCGGGTCGATGGGGAGCCCGAGGCCGGCTGCCCGGAGCGCGAGATCGGTGAGGTGGTCGGCGTAGAGCCGTTCGAGGGCGGAGCTCGCATAAATCCGGCGCGGCCTAAGCATCTTGACGCGAGCTCCGTTGGGGTTGTCGTCACGGGGGACGACCGAGATGATCGGGTTCCCCCTCGGCCCATGTCGAACTCGTGGATGCGCATGCCCAGGGCTTCACCGATCCGCCTTCCGGTTTCGGCGAGCAGGGCGAACAGGAAGCGGTCGTGGAGGTTGCCCACCCACTCACCCTGGTTCTTGCCGGTGCACACCAGGTGCAGCCGTAGTCCCCAGAGGAAGCGCGAGTGGCTGGCGCAGTACCCGTACTGCACCCACCCGGCCAGGTCGGAGGGTTTGACGGTTTCACGGGAGCGTCCGCATGCGACCGGCGTGGAGTCGACGACCCATACGTCGTCGGTCCACGACGTGGTGTCGACCGCCAGCACGCGGGTGACGCGCCGGATGAGCTCGCCGGCCTTGCGCGGCCGCCTGTTGTCGCCGGGTTGCTGGGGCAGGTACGGGAACGGGTGCCGCAGATGGGCGCGGGCATGCCGCAGCCACCGCGCCCCGGAGGTGAAGCCGAGCACCACCTGCGTCATCGCCAAGGTCACCAGCTCCGCGTCACTGAGCCGCGGCGCGATACCCACAGCCGGCCGCCACGGGGCGAGTTGCGGGGAATGCTTCAGAAGATCGTCGGTCTTGACGTAGAGGGTGGTCGCGAGGGAGTCCAACTCTGTCCTCACACACTGACGTCGGACTCCCTCCTCTCCGAGTGCAGGCGATCCCTGAAAACTGGCCCTATTCGCCAGTCACGACCCGATTCATCTCTTCGGCGGGCTTGTCCCAGACAAGCGAACAGCGCCACAGCGGAAGGCGGCGAAAGTGACTCCCGGGCAGTAGCCGTCTCGCCTGCCTGCGGACCTCGCCCCACGCCATGGTCGCCATCCGGACGGGCATGCCGTCCGGGTCGGTCGTGCCCCCATGACGGCGGGCATTGAGTCGGGCGGCCGGGACTCCCGCGCCGCTGATGATCCAGTCCTGCGCCGTCCGGTTTCCGGCCAAAGCCGACAATCGCCAGATCATCTAGCCCGGTGGGAAAACCGGTTGCCGCAGGCAGCGGGCTGGATCACTATTGCCCGCATGGACCTGTGAGATGCCACGTACCGACAACTGAACGAGTCGCGCGCACGACCTCGGAGCCTGAGTACCCGGCTGCCGTCGCGGTCGATCGCGCCCGCGTGTGCATTTTCCAGATGCTGGGAGCCGCGGCCCTGGGCCGCGAGAGCTCCCGCTCAGCCATGAAAGCAACTCATAATCATGCATATCGACCGCAAGGCCCAGTGGGCCGTGCGCCAGTCCGGCCTGCCCACCATCGTCCGCCGCTGCCCGGACTGCTCCAGCACGCGGCACCACCCCTCCGGCAAGATCCGGGTCAACGCGAACGGCAAGCTGCTCGACGTCTGGCTGCTGCTGAGCTGCGACGGCTGTGACCGGACCTCGAAGGCGCCGGTCCACGAGCGCGTGCACGTCTCGGCGCTCAAGCCCGCCCGGCGGGAGGCGTACGAGGCCAACTCACCGGCGATGGTCCGTGAGTTGGCGATGAGCGCGTCGCTCGCCATGAAGAACGGCTACCACCTGGACTGGGCCGGTACCTGGGCGCTGGAGACCGACACGCCCAGCCCGGCGCTCGACGGGCCGGGTCCGCTCATGGTCCGGGTGGCCTTCGAACTGCCCGCGCCGGTCCGGCTGGAGCGGCTGCTGATGCTCGGCCTCGGGCTCAGCCGCAGCGGGATACGCCGCCGGGTCGCGGCCGGGCGCGTGCAGTTGCCGGTGCCCGTGGACGGCAAGGTGCACCAGGACTTCGAGTTCACCGTTGCCGGGGCTGCTCCGGCCGGCCCCGGCCGCCTGGTGGAAGCCCCGCACCCGGTCGCCCGGCAGGTACGCCAGGACACGCTGGTGCTGGCGGCCGAGCGCTGATCGCGGCTGATCGCAGTTGATCGCAGCTGCGATCAGCCGACTGCGGCTTGTGGATCCGGGTGCGTCCGGAACGGTCCGGACGCACCCGGCAACGTGTGGCTCAGGTGCGGCGGCGGGCGGTGGTGACGATCTGGCGGCTGTTCGCGTCGATCGGCCCGTGGCCGGGGTCGCCGTACTGGGCCTGCACCTCGAAGCCGGCCTCGGCGAGGAAGGCCTTGAGCGGTTCGACGTGGGGGAAGCGCAGCGAGGTGCGGTCCACCCGGAACACGTGACCGTCCGCGTCGGCGGTGGGTCTCGGCGAATTCACCCTGCTCAGACCTGCCAGTAGCCCGAGGTCATCGCTCCACCGCATGCCGCGCCGTATCCGCGCCGACCGCCAATGACCGCTGAACCTCTTGGAATCGATCATCTGGCGATGACGTTACGTCGTTGACGTCGTTGAACGCCTTGGATGCCCGTTGATACCCCGGGGAGTCCCCACCGCGCCGCGGATCAGTGGATCTCAGTGACCACCACGTCCAGCTGCCACGGCTTGCGGGCGGTGCCCTCGGCCGCGACCTCCACCTTGTGGTCCAGCCCCAGCAGGGCGTCCACCAGCTCGCCGGGCGTCTTCGGCTCCGCACTAGCCACCAGCAGGTCGCGCACCAGCCGGCCCTTGGTCGCCTTGTTGAAGTGGCTCACCACGGTGCGCTTGCCGTTGCGCTCCTGGAGCACCCGCACGGTCGCCGTCCGGGATGCCACTTCGCCCGCCGGCTTCCACGCCGCCGCGTACGCCGAGCTGCGCAGGTCCAGCACCAGGCCGTCCGCCACCTCCGGCAGCACGGACGCCATGGTGCCCCGCCAGTACGCCCCGAGCGCCCCCAGGCCGGGGAGTTTCACGCCCATCGAGCAGCGGTAGGGCGGGATCCGGTCGCCGATCCGCACCGCGCCCCAGAGCCCCGAGAACACCAGCAGCGAACGCGCGGCCCGGTCGTAGGCGGCCTCGTCCAGCCGGGCCAGCCCGAGGTTGTCGAACAGCACCCCGGTGTACACCTCGCCGGCCGGCAGCGCGCCCGCCGTCGGCAGCGCGGCATTGCGCGCGATCTCGCCGCGCAGGCCCGGGCTCAGCCCGAGCACCTCGGCGGCCGCGTCCTCGTCGCCCCGGCAGAGCCCGACCAGGGTCTCCAGGACCTGCGCCCGCGCCGCCGTCAGCCCGGGCAGCGACAGGCCGTCGAGCGCCACCGGCACCCCGTCGGCGGACGCGGCCTTGCCCTCCGAGGGCGGCAACAGCACCAGCACAGCGGACTCCTCAACAGTTTGTGGCGGACGATCCCCGCCACCCTACGCAAAACCGCCCCCGGACCGGGTGCCCGGTCCGTCCTGCGAACGCCCGGCGGCCGCCGCAGGGGGCGCCCGCCCGCCCGGCGGCTGCTCCGGGCCGTCCCCGCCCGGCCGCTGACCCCACTCCTGGGAAGCAGGCCCGGGTACCGGCGCGCCCGCCCCCGGATCCGCCCGGAATCACCCGATTCGCCCTACGCTGCCTCCATGCCACGCCGAAAACTGCGCGTCAAGGCCGCCGACTCCGCCCGGATCAACGCCGAACTGGCCGAGTTGCGTGCCCGTCTGGAGATCCACACCGAGTGGCCCGACCCCGTCCTCGCCGAGGCGGAGGAGGCGGCCCGCACGCCACGGCTGCCGGAGTGCGACGCGACCGAGCTGCCGCTGTTCACCGTCGACCCGCCCGGATCCCGGGACCTCGACCAGGCCATGCACCTGGCCCACCGCCCGGGCGGCGGCTACCGGGTGCACTACGCGATCGCCGACGTGGCGGCCTTCGTCCGGCCAGGCGGGCTGATCGACTCCGAGGCCCGCCGCCGCGTCCAGACCCTCTACTTCCCGGACCACCGCGTCCCGCTGCACCCGGCCCGGCTCTCCGAGGACGCGGCCAGCCTGCTGCCGGGGGAGACCCGCCCGGCCCTGCTCTGGCAGCTCGACCTGGACGCCGAGGGCGCCGTCGTCCTCGCCGACCTGCGCCGCGCCCTCGTCCGCTCGCACCGCAGGCTGGACTACGCCGCCGTCCAGCGCGCCGTCGACGGCGGCGGCGCCGACGAACAGCTCGCCCTGCTCGCCACCGTCGGCCGGCTGCGCGAGGAGCAGGAGCGCACCCGCGGCGGGATCAGCCTGCCCGTCCCCGAGCAGGAGATCGAGGAGACCCTGCACGGCTACGTCCTCGGCTACCGCGCACCGACCCCCGCCGACGGCTGGAACGCCCAGATCTCGTTGCTCACCGGCATGGCCGCGGCCGAACTGATGCTGGATGCCGGCGTCGGCCTGCTGCGCACCCTGCCCGCCGCCCCGCCCGAGGCGTACGCGCGGCTGCGCCGCACCGCCCGCGCGCTGGACGTGGACTGGCCGGACGGCCTGCCGTACCCGGAACTGATCCGCTCGCTCGACCCGGACGCCCCGTTGGACGCGGCCTTCCTCAACGAGTGCACCGGTCTGCTGCGCGGAGCCGGCTACCGGGCCTTCGACGCCACGCAGGGCCTGCCGGCCCCGGCCGACCCGGTGCACGCCGCGCTGGCCGCGCCGTACGCGCACTGCACGGCGCCGCTGCGCCGGCTGGGCGACCGGTTCGCCCAGGAGATCTGCGCGGCCGTCGCCGCCGGTGAGACGGTGCCGGACTGGGCCCGGGAGGCACTGCCCGCCGTCCCGCCCCTGATGGCGGGCGGGGACCGCCGCTCGGCCGAGGTGGAGCGGGCCTGCGTGGACCTGGTGGAGGCGGAACTGCTGGCGGGCCGGGAGGGGGAGGACTTCCCGGCGCTGGTCATCGACGTGGACGAGCAGCGGCCGACCCGCGGCACCGTCCAGCTGCGCGAGCCCGCCGTCCGGGCCCGCTGCGACCGCCCCGACGGCGCGGGCGGCGCGCCTGGTGCCGGCCGCGGCCTGCCGCTCGGCGAGCAGGTCGTGGTCCGGCTGACGGTGGCCGACCCGGCCACCCGGACGGTCCGCTTCGCCGCCGTCTGATCCCGGCCCGGTGGGAGGATCGTCCCGTGACCGAACAGACCTCCCCCCGTCCGCGGTCCGCCGAGCAGCCGTCCGCCGTTCCCGGCCGGCGCCGTCGGCTGCTGGTGCTGGCGATCTGCTGTCTGAGCCTGTTCATCGTCGGGCTCGACAACACCGTGGTGAACATCGCCCTCCCGGCGATCCAGAAGGACCTCGACGCCCCTGCCTCCGGGCTGCAGTGGATCATCGACGCCTACACCCTGGTGCTGGCCTCCCTGCTGATGCTGTGCGGCTCGGTGGCCGACCGCTTCGGCCGGCGCCGGGTGTTCCAGACCGGCCTGCTGCTCTTCGTGCTCGGTTCGCTGCTCTGCAGCCTGGCGCCGAGCCTGGCCTGGCTGGTGGTGTTCCGCGCGGTGCAGGCCGTCGGCGGCTCGATGCTCAACCCGGTGGCGATGTCGATCATCGCCAACACCTTCACCGAACCGAGGGAACGGGCCCGGGCGATCGGCATCTGGGGCGGCGTGGTCGGGATCTCGATGGCGCTCGGCCCCCTGCTCGGCGGCTTCCTGGTGGACGGCGCCGGCTGGCAGTCGATCTTCCTGATCAACGTCCCGGTCGGCCTGCTCGCCTGCCTGCTGACCGCCCGGTACGTCCCCGAGTCGCGCGCGCCGCGGGCCCGCCGGCTGGACCCGGTCGGCCAGCTGCTGATGGTGATGCTGCTCGGCTGCGGCACCGCCGCGATCATCGAGGGCCCCGAGCACGGCTGGACGTCCCCGCTGATCCTGGCGCTCGCTGCGACCGCGCTCGCCGCGCTGGTGGCCTTCCCGCTCTGGGAGCGGAGGGTCCCCGAATCGCTCGTCGACCCGCGGTTCTTCCGCAGCGCGCCCTTCACCGGCGCCACCGTCACCGCCGTCTGCGCCTTCGCCGCGCTCGGGGGCTTCCTCTTCCTCAACACCCTCTACCTCCAGGACGTCCGCCACTACAGCCCGGTCGAGGCGGGCCTGTGGACGCTGCCGATGGCCGGGATGATGCTGGTCTGCGCGCCGCTCTCCGGCCGCATCGTCGGAGGCCGGGGACCGCGCGGCCCGCTGGTCGCGGCCGGCCTCGGGCTCGCCGCCAGCGGCGTGCTGCTCACCCGGCTGACCGCGGACTCCCCGGCGTCCCTGCTGCTGGTCGCCTACGCGCTGTTCGGCTTCGGCTTCGGCATGGTGAACGCTCCGATCACCAACGCCGCCGTCTCCGGCATGCCGCGCGCCCAGGCGGGCGTGGCGGCGGCGGTGGCCTCGACCAGCCGGCAGGTCGGCCAGTCGCTCGGCGTCGCGGTGATCGGCACCGTGGTCACCTCGGCCGTGATCGGCCCGCTCGCCACCGGCTTCGCCCCGGCCAGCCACGCCGGCTGGTGGATCGTGACCGGCCTCGGCGTCGCCATCCTCGTCCTCGGCCTGGTCACCACCACCACCTGGGCCACCGGCACCGCCGCCCGGGTGGCAGCCCGCCTCGGCGGCGAACCGCCCGCCGTCAGGCCCGGCGTACGGGAGGCCCCGCCCGAGCGGCTACCATGACCACTACGGCGGACGAGCCGGCCGGGCGGTCGCGACGGGTCCTCAGGGCCCGCCGAGGAACGTCCGGGCTCCACAGAGCAGGGTGGTGGGTAACGCCCACCCGGGGTGACCCGCGGGACAGTGCCACAGAAAACAGACCGCCCGCCGCTCTGCGCCCCGCGAGGGGTGGCAAGGCAGCGGGTAAGGGTGAAACGGTGGTGTAAGAGACCACCAGCGACCGGGGTGACCCGGACGGCTCGGTAAACCCCACCTGGAGCAAGGTCAAGATCGGCGCCCTCGGGCGCCGTGCGCGGATGCTTGAGGGCTGCTCGCCCGAGTCCGCGGGTAGACCGCACGAGGCTGTCGGCAACGGCAGCCCTAGATGGATGGCCGCCTCCCCGGGCCGCGCAAGCAACCCGGGAGACAGAACCCGGCGTACAGGCCTGCTCGTCCGTCCTCAGGCGTGTGAAGGCCCGCCGGTCCGTTCAGCGGGCCGGCGGGCCTTTCTCCGTCCGCCCGCGGTTCAGGCCGGGTGGGCGCCGACCGCGTCGCGGATCTGCTCGCCTAGGCCGCCGTTGACGCGGGCGCAGTTGGCGCAGCAGAAGAACCGGCCCGCCACCTCCACGCCGTGGCCCACGATCCGGACCTGGCACTGCTCGCAGCGCGGCGCGAGCTTCTCCATCGCGCACTCGAAGCTGTCGAAGGTGTACACGTCGCCGGTGATGGTCTTGATCTCGAAGGCGAGCCAGTAGTCGTTGCCGCAGGTGCCGCAGATGGCCATGGTGGCCGTCTCCCTTCCGGTGGGGGCTGAACGGCCGGTCGGGCGCTCAGCCCTTCCCAGTGTCGGAGCGGCCCCCGGGGGCGGCCACTCGGCCGCACCCGCCCGGGAGGCCCGGGAGGCCCGGGAGGCCCGGGAGGCCCGGGAGGCCCGGCAGGTCCGGACGTACCGGGGCCGGGTCGCCGGGGCCGGGCCACCCGGCGGGCCCAGGTGAGCTCAGGCGGGCCGGGCCGACAGCTCCTCCAGCGCCCGGACCGCCCGGTCGGCGTCCTCGACGCCGACGAACAGGTGGTCGTGGTGGAAGCCGGCCACCACGTTGCAGCTGATCCCCTCCTCGGCCAGCCGCCCCGCCACGGCGGCGGTCAGGCCGACGGCCTCCAGTGCCGAGTGGATCTGCAGCGTGATCCAGGCCACCACGTAGTCGTAGCGCAGGCCGAGCGCGTCCGCCTCCTCCTGCGACACCACCACCGTGACCCCCTCGGGCTCGGCGACGGTCACCACCGGCCGCATCCCGGCGGGCACCTTCGCGGGCAGCGTGCAGTAGACGTACCGCCCCGGGTTGAGCTGCGGGCGCATCCCGCGCAGCAGGGTCGCAAGGTCTCGTTCACCGGCCATGCCCGCCACCGTAGCGGCTGGGCCTGCGCCGCACGGGTCGTCGGCCGACGTGTCGGAAACCGTTGACGAGCGACAGTCACCGATATATCGTCGAGTTATCGAGACAGTTACTCGACTGTCCGAACGACCGACAGGCCGATCATGTGGAGGTGGGCGCCATGCGCTCAGGACGACGATTTCGTGAGGAGGGCCCGCTCGGCGGCAGGCGCCGGGGGCCGGGCCCGGAGTTCGGGGGGATGCCCGGGGAGGGCTTCGAGGGCCGGAGTGCGTTCGGCCCCTTCGGCCCGCCGCCGTTCGGGCCCGGACGCCCGATGGGCGGCCCGTTCGGCGGCTTCGGCGGGCACGGGGGCCGCGGGCACGGTCCGCGCGGCCGGCGCGGCGGGCGGGCCCGGCGCGGGGACGTGCGGGCGTCGCTGCTGGCGCTGCTCAAGGAGCGGCCGATGCACGGCTACGAGATGATCGCGGAGATCGCCGAGCGGACGGGCGGGGCCTGGCGGCCGAGCCCGGGCTCGATCTACCCCAACCTCCAGCTGCTGGAGGAGGAGGGCCTGATCACCGCGGAGGAGGTCGGCGGCAAGCGGCTGGTGTCGCTCACCGAGGCGGGCCGGGCCGAGGCCGAGGCGGGGGCCGCCGAACCGTGGGCGGAGGCCGGCCGGGAGGTCGACTGGGAGGCCGTCCAGGAGGTCGGCCAGGCGCTCGGCGCGGTCGACCACGCGATCCGGCAGGTCATGACGACGGGCACGGAGGCGCAGCGCGCCAAGGGCCTGGCGGTGCTGAACGAGGCCCGCAAGAAGCTGTACCTGATCCTCGCCGAGGACGCGTGACGGCTCAGGGGGGCCGGGGGCTGACGGTGCTGCTGCTCAGGGGCGGACGGCGAACAGTGCCACGCACGCGAGCAGCAGCACCGCCCAGCCGAACCAGAGCCAGCCGTTCGGTCCGATCGCCGCGCTGTAGACGCTGACCACCACCAGCAGTCCGGCGGTGACGGCGGCCACCTGCCGGTTGTGGTGCATCACCGCGCGGGACTTCGTCCTGGGGTGGTGCCGTACGGTCCTCGCCATCGCCGTCCTCCCTGGGTCGGGCTCCCGAGGGGAGCGGCCGTCACCCGGAGGCGCGGGCGCTGGCCGCCTCGTCGTACTCGTAGCGCCAGTACCAGCGGGCGCCCCGCTGCTGCTTGGCCCGGATGTACACCAGTGTGCGCGCGGGCGTCTCGCCGTGCGCGGGGACCGGCACCTTGTAGGTCTTGGGCACGCCGTACATGGGCCCCAGCGGGATCGGCAGGATCCGGCCGTCCAGGGGGCCGCCGACGAATTCGGTGTCCGCGCTCTTCACCACACCAGGGTCTCACCCCGGCGCAGGTGGCCGGCGGGCGGCTTCGCGGGGGCCCGCAGGTGAACGGCCGCCCGGGGTGGTCCGGGGGAGGGCTTGTGACGCGCAGGTGCCGGGAGTGTGACCGGAGAGGCACCGCCCCCGGTCATCCGGAGGCCCCGCGCACCCTTATCCTTCCTGTTACGCCCTCGGGGTTCACCCGGGTCAGCGGGCCCCGTACGGGCCGGGCAAGGCGCACGTCGGTGTGCCCGCCGGGCCACCGAGCCGCAGCGTCCGTGCTGCCGTGACTCCGTACCGTGACCCGGGCGTCGGCCGTCCGGCAACCCCGGCTCCGGCCGGCAGGGCGCGGACGGCAGGGCCGAGCACCACCCCGGGAAGCAAGCGGGGGGCGCTGTGCGTTGCGTCGGAGTGGTACGTCGAATGCTGTGTCACACCAGGCACGGCAGTGCGCGGAGAGGGGCCCGATGGAAGCCGGCAGCAGGTGGACGACCTGGTGGCAGAAGCGTGACCGTCAGCGGGTGCGGCCGGCCGACGTGGACGGCCCCGCCGCCAGACTGGACCAGCTGCTGGGCGCCGTGCGCGCCGGATTCCCGCTCGCGCCCGCCGCACATCCGGCCGGCTACCGGTGTTCCTGTGACCGGGTCGCCTGCCCGGCCCCCGCACAGCACCCGGTCTCCTTCGCCTGGCAGACCCAGGCGACCACCGACCCGGAGCAGGTGGGCCGCTGGCTCTCCCGGGATCCCCAGGCCAACTTCATCACCGCCACCGGCCGCGCCCACGACGTGCTGGACGTGCCCGCCGAGGCCGGCCGGCTGGCCCTGGAGCGGCTCACCGCGCTGGGCGTCGAGGGCCCGGTGGCCGCCGTCGGCGAGGACCGCTACCTGTTCTTCACCGCCACCCGGGGCACCCCGGTGGACGAGGACGAGTGGTGGCCGAGCGCCCTCGACTCCACCCCGGACACCATGTCCGAGCACCCCGGCCTGCGCTGGCACTGCCGCGGCTCGTACACCCTGCTGCCGCCGGCCGCGCTGCCGGACGGCTCCGAGGTGCGCTGGCTGCGCGGGCCCGAGCAGCCCCTGCCGGACCCGCTGCGCGTCCTGGACGTGCTGACCGACGCCTGCACCGAGGTGGGCGCGGTCGCCGAGGAGCAGTGGCTGATCGGCTGACGCGCCCACCCCGGGTGGTTACGGCAGGGTGAGGATCTCGGCGCCGTCCGCCGTGACGACCAGGGTGTGCTCGAACTGCGCGGTGCGCTTGCGGTCCTTGGTGACGACGGTCCAGCCGTCCGCCCAGA
This sequence comes from Kitasatospora sp. NPDC032757, assembly GCF_055579305.1. Classification (NCBI taxonomy): domain Bacteria; kingdom Bacillati; phylum Actinomycetota; class Actinomycetes; order Kitasatosporales; family Streptomycetaceae; genus Kitasatospora; species Kitasatospora sp. NPDC032757. The sequence continues at coordinate 149,296 of NZ_JBVINN010000003.1, forward strand.
CCTCGTAGTCGTAGGTGCCCAGGGTCAGCATCGGCTCGATGGTGAAGGTCATCCCCGGCTTGATCACCTCGGTGGCCCGCTCGCTGTCGTAGTGCGGGATGATCAGGCCGGAGTGGAACGACGTGTTGATGCCGTGCCCGGTGAAGTCCCGCACCACGCCGTAGTCGAAGCGCTTCGCGTAGGACTCGATGACCCGGCCGATCACGTTGATCTGGCGGCCGGGCTTGACCGCCTTGATGGCCCGGTTGAGCGACTCGCGCGTCCGCTCGACCAGCAGCCGCGACTCCTCGTCCACGTCGCCGCAGAGGTAGGTGGCGTTGAGGTCGCCGTGCACCCCGTGGATGTAGGCGGTGGCGTCGATGTTGACGATGTCGCCGTCCTGCAGCACGGTCGAGTCCGGGATGCCGTGGCAGATCACCTCGTTGATCGAGGTGCAGATCGACTTCGGGAAGCCCCGGTAGCCGAGGTCGGACGGGTAGGCGCCGTGGTCGCACATGTACGCGTGGGCGACGGCGTCCAGCGCGTCCGTGGTGACCCCGGGCGCGATCAGCTTCGCGGCCTCCTCCATCGCCTGCGCGGCGATCCGGCTCGCGATCCGCATCTTCTCGATCGTCTCGGCGCTCTGCACCTCGGGCCCGGTGTACGGCGCCGGCGCCGGCCGCCCGACGTACTCGGGGCGCGCGATGTGCGCCGGGACCTTGCGGGTGGGGGACTGGATGCCGGGTACGAGAGCCATGGCTGCGAGTCTATCCGCCGCCCCTGACCCGCCCGGGGGCGTGCGGAGGGGCCCCCTCCTGGGAATGATCCGTAGCGACCTGCCCCGCCGAACGGGAGTGACCGCCATGCCCCTGGGATTCCACCGCAAGCCGACCGGCAAGCCCGGCGAGTGGTTCTACTGCATCAAGCACGCCAAGGTGGAGGAGGGCCCCGAGTGCCCCGCCAAGGACCGCCTCGGCCCCTACGCCAGCCGCGAGGAGGCGGCGCACGCGCTCCAGCTCGCCGACGAGCGCAACCGCGAGTGGAAGAACGACCCGCGCTGGAGCGACAGGCCGACGGACGGCCGGGCCGAGTAGGCGTCAGCGGCCCTCGGGGCGGAGGTGCTTCGTCGTCAGCCGCCCTGGGGGCCGAGGTACTTCGCGCTGGTGAGCGGGGCGAGGACCTCCCAGCCGAGCGAGGTGTAGAGGGCGTGGCCGTCCGGGGTGCCGGCGAGGATGCCGGTCTGGGCGCCCTGGTCGAACGCCGCGGTGGCGAGCGTCCGCATCACCAGGCTGCCGAGGCCCCGGCGGCGGTGTTCGACGGAGGTCTCGACCTGGTCGACGACGGCGGTCGCGCCGAGCGGGACGGTCTGCCCGCGGGCCGCCAGCGCGCCGCCGGCGTCGGTGACGAGGGTGCGGACCACGCCGCCCCGGGTCCAGGTGCGCAGGCGGTAGCCGTCCGGGGCGGTCAGCCGGTGGGCGGGGGCCGGGGCCAGCGGGACGGTCATCAGGTAGCCGGGTTCGTCGTCGATCCACCAGTCGGGGCCGAGCCAGGGGGCGACGAGGGCCGGCGCCGCGAAGATCTTGAGCCACGTCCCCTCGGCGCGGGCGTCGCCGGCGACCTTGCGGACGTCGGCCTCCCGTACGGCGTCCCCGGTGGCGTCGAGGACGTGCCGGGTGACGTGGCCGGTGACGCCGACGTCCACGGTGTACCCCCACGGCTCGACGACGGGCGGCGCCGCGAGCCGTGACACGACCCACCCGTCCACCCAGCAGCGAACGACGTTCTCCGTCGTGATCTCCAGCATGGCCACCCCTCCGACCGATGATCCGATGAAGGAAAGAGTAATAGGCCAAGCAGCTAAGCGCTACTTACTTCGAGTGATCGCCTCCGTTTGTCCCACTGCTGCGGCCGCCTCAGCTCGCTCCGCCTCCGCCTGCTCGGCCGCCGCCCGCTCCGCCGGTGCGGGCGGGGCCCTTACCAGCGGTTGACGGCCGGCCCCGCGGTGAGCCGCCCGGCGAGGTCGGCCAGGTGGCCGAGCACCGACCGGCGGGCCGAGGGCTCCCCGGCGGCCGCGCTGACCAGGTGCTGGGCGAGGTCGAACGGCTCCTCCTCGGCCGTACCGACGGTCAGCCGCTCGTGTGCCAGGCCCGCCAGGCCGCCCGGCCCGGCGGTGCCGTCCAGGGCGAGCACCGTCGCCCCGCCGCGGCGGGCGTCCTGCACCCGCTCCAGCAGTCCCTCGCCGGCCGCCGCCGGGGCCACCACCAGCACGGTCGCCCCGCGCCCGGCCCCGGCCAGCCGCCGCAGGCCGTGCGCCAGGTGGGCCGGGGCCCCGGCGGGCACCCGGTGCCGAAGCAGGGTCGGCGCCAGCCGGGGGACGTCCGACCAGGCGGCCTCGTCCTCCAGGTGCGCGGCCAGGTGCCAGGGCTCGTACGCCTCGGTGCCGACCAGCAGCAGCCCGTCCGCACCGCGCCGGCCCACCGCATGCCGCAACGAGCCGGCGAAGCCACCGACCGCCTCCAGCCAGCCCGTACCGGCCAGCCGATCCCGGAGTGCCGAAACTCTCATCGCGTCCACGCGGCACAGAATGTCGCGGCGGGCCCGGCATTTGGCAGGATCGGCCCATGACTTCCCTCGATTCAGCGACAAACCCGGCCCACGAGCTGCCGGACGTCTCGCAGCTGGTGGTCGGTGTCCTCGGCGGCACCGGCGACCAGGGGCGGGGGCTCGCCCTGCGGCTCGCCAAGGCCGGCCAGCAGGTGATCATCGGCTCGCGCGACGCCTCCCGCGCCGAGGCCTCGGCGGCCGGACTCGGCCTCGGCGTGCGCGGCGCCGACAACGCGACCACCGCGCGGGAGAGCGACATCGTGATCGTCGCCGTCCCCTGGGACGGGCACGCCGCCACCCTCTCCGCCCTGCGCGAGGAGCTGGCCGGAAAGATCGTGGTGGACTGCGTCAACCCGCTCGGCTTCGACAAGCAGGGCGCGTACGCGCTGGTGCCGGAGGAGGGCAGCGCCGCCCAGCAGGCCGCCGCGCTGCTGCCGGACTCCCGGGTCACCGCCGCCTTCCACCACCTTTCGGCGGTGCTGCTCCAGGACGAGACCGTCGAGCAGATCGACACCGACGTGATGGTGCTCGGCGAGGAGCGCGCCGCCACCGACATCGTGCAGGCGCTGGCCGGCCGGATCCCGGGGATGCGCGGCATCTTCGCGGGCCGGCTGCGCAACGCCCACCAGGTGGAGTCGCTGGTCGCCAACCTGATCTCGGTCAACCGGCGGTACAAGGCCCACGCGGGCCTGCGGATCACCGACGTCTGAGCCGGCACCCGGGCCGGTACCGGAGCCGGCACCCGGACCGGCGCCGCGGGACGTGCCGGCCGCCGGTCTCACCCCTGGACCAGGTCCGGGGGTGAGGTCGGCGACAATGGGGGCCGACCGTCAGTCCGCGCTAGGAGCCCCCGCCATGCCCCGCACGTCCCTCTTCGCCTCGATCGTCGTCGTCCTCGCGCTGGCCGCCGGTGTGGTCTCGCTGACCCAGGGCTTCTGGTGGGGCCTGATCTGGATCCCGATGGCGGGCGTCGCCAGCAACGTCCTCTGGCTGAACCTGCGCCGCGAGAAGCTCGCGAAGGCCGCCGCCGAGCGGGCCGGCCAGCACGCCTAGCCCTTCCGGGCCTCCGGGCCTTCCGGCTCCCTAGTTCTTCCAGAACGAGAACAGGTACCGGCCGAGCGTCGCGTAGTCCGCGTCCGCGCCGAACAGGCCCATCAGGCCGTACACGGCGTCGAAGAAGAACCGGTTCACCTCGGGCTGCCAGAGCAGTGCGAAGACCGCCAGCATTCCGTACGGGGCGAACGGCTCGACCGCGCGCCTGGTCCGGTACGACAGCCACGGCTCGATGATCCCGTAGCCGTCCAGGCCGGGCACCGGGAGCAGGTTCAGCAGGGCCGCGCTCAGCTGGAGCAGCCCGAGGAAGCCCAGCGCGCCGGAGAACGGCGAGACGGTCAGCTCGTAGCCGTGCCACTGGGCGTGCACCGACGGGTCGTCCAGCCAGCCCGCGCCGATCGGGATCAGCAGCAGCGCCGCGCAGGCCAGGTTGACCAGCGGGCCGGCCGCCGAGATCAGGCTGTGCTTGAGCCTGCCCTCGATCCGGTGGCGCTCGATCCAGACCGAGCCGCCGGGCAGGCCGATGCCGCCGAGGATCACGAACACGACCGGCAGCACGAAGCTGAGCAGGATGTTGGTGTACCTGAGCGGGTTGAGCGTCAGGTAGCCCTTGGCGCCGACGGTGAGGTCGCCGCCGTGCAGCGCGGTGCGCGCGTGCGCGTACTCGTGCAGGCAGAGCGAGACCATCCAGCCCGCCACCACGAACAGGAACACCCCGAACGAGGCGTTGCCGTACCCCGCGTACACCGCCCAGCCGGACGTGGCGAGTATCGCGAGCAGCACCCAGAACACCGGGCTGATCCGGCGGTCCTCGCTGCGCGAGCGCTGCGTTGCGGCGAAGGTCATGGTGTGGGTGCTCCGGGTGTCTGGGGGGTGTCTCGGGTGTGGGTGTCCGGGATGGGGCAGGGACCGATCATGCCGGGCGGGTCCGTCGGCGGACAAGCCGTCCCGGGTGAACGTACGACGACCCGGTCCCGGTTCCGTGCCCCGGTGCCGGACAGGGGAGCCCCGGCAGCGGACAGTGAGCCCCGACGGCGGACCGCGGAGCCCCCGGCACCGGACACTCGCACCGGCCACCGGCGGCGGCCCGGACAATTGTGCGTGCCGGCGGCGGCCATCGACCAGAATGGGCGGGTGCACTACGGCATCCTCGGAACCACCACGGCCCACCACGACGACGGCACCCCCGTCCCGCTCGGCGGGGCCCGGCTGCGGGCGCTGCTCGCCGCGCTGGTCCTGCGGCAGGGGCGGCCGGTGCCGGCCGACCTCCTGGTGGACGAGGTGTGGGACACCGAGCCGCCGCAGGACTCCTCCGCCGCCCTGCAGACCCTGGTCGGCCGGCTGCGCCGCACCCTCGGCCGCGACCGGGTCGGCTCCGGCCCGGCCGGCTACTGGCTGACCGAGCCGCGCACCGACCTCGGCGAGTTCCAGCGGCTGGCCGGCGAGGGCCGCCGGGCGCTGGAGGAGGCCGACCACGCTCTGGCCGCCGAGAAGTTGAGGGCCTCCCTGGCGCTCTGGCGCGGCCCGGCCCTCGCCGACCTGCCCGACCGCAGCGGCCCCGCCACCCGGCTGGAGGTCCAGCGGGACGAGGCCCGCCGCCACCGGATCACCGCCGACCTCGGCCTCGGCCGGGCCGCCGAGCTGGTCGCCGAACTCGCCGAGCTCTGCGAACAGCAGCCGCTGGACGAGCCGTTGCAGTACCTGATGGTCCAGGCGCTGCGCGAGAGCGGGCGCACCGCCGAGGCGCTGCGCCACTACGAGCGGACCAGACGGGTCCTGGCGGACGAGCTGGGCGTCGACCCTGGTCGCCAACTCCAGTCCCTCTACGCCGAGTTGCTGGCACCCGTGGAGCCGGTCGGGCCTTCGGTGCGCGAGCAGGCGCCGCCGCCGGCCCCACTGCCCCGCAGTACGGGCAACCTGCGCGGCCGGCTGACCAGCTTCGTCGGCCGGGAGGACGATCTGGCCGCCCTGCGCGGAGCCCTGACCGGCAGCCGGCTGGTCACCCTGACCGGCCCCGGCGGCTCCGGCAAGACCAGGCTCTCGGTCGAGGCCGGCCGCGCCGAACAGGGCGCCGGGCGCTGGCCGGACGGCGTCTGGCTGGCCGAACTCGCCCCGCTGGAGAGCCCGGCCGCCGTCCCGGCCGCCGTGGTCTCCGCGCTCGGCCTGCGCGAGATCGTGCTGCACAGCGGCAGCATGGTCGCCGAGGTGCTGGAGAAGCGCGCCGAGGACCCGGTGCGCCGACTGGTCGAGCACTGCGGCCACCGCCAGATGCTGCTGGTCCTGGACAACTGCGAGCACCTGATCCAGGCCGCCGCCGATCTCGTCGACCGGCTGCTCGCCGAGTGCCCCGGCCTCACCGTTCTCGCCACCAGCCGCGAGCCGCTCGGCGTGCCCGGAGAGACCGTCCTGCCGGTCGAGCCGCTGCCCGACCCGGTGGCGCTGCGCCTGCTCGCCGAGCGGGCCGCCGCCGCCCGCTCCGGCTTCGACCCGCAGAGCGACCCGGAGGCGTGCGCCGAGATCTGCCGGCGCCTGGACGGCCTGCCACTCGCCATCGAACTGGCCGCCGCCCGGCTGCGGGTGATGACCGCCCGCCAGATCGCGGACCGCCTGGACGGCCGGTTCGCGTTGCTCACCGGCGGCAGCCGTACCCTGCTGCCGCGCCAGCAGACCCTGCGCGCGGTGGTCGACTGGAGCTGGGACCTCCTCGGCAAGCGCGAACGGGCGGTGCTGCGCCGGCTCTCGGTCTTCGCCGGCGGCTGGACGCTGGAGGACGCCGAGGCGATATGCGCGGACGACGTCGAGGTGCCCCGCGAGGAGGTCGCCGACCAGCTGCTGTCGCTGGTCGACAAGTCCCTGCTGGTGGCCGACCTCGACGGCGAGGGGCTGCCGCGCTACCGGATGCTGGAGACCATTCACGAGTACGCGACCGAGCGGCTGGCCGAGTCGGCCGCCGAACGCGGCGCCACCGAGAGCCGTCACCTGGCGCACTTCCGCGAGCTGGTCAGCACCGCCGACCTGAGCGTCCACGGCCCGCAGCAGCTGCACTGGCTGGGGGTGCTGGCGCGCGAGCAGGACAACATCCGGGCGGCTCTGCGCCGCGCGGTCGACCTGCGGGACGAGGAGCAGGCGCTCGTGATCTCCCTCGGCATGAGCTGGTACTGGTCGCTGCGCGGCTTCAGCCTGGAGGCCCGTGACTGGTACGAGGCGGTGGCCGCGCTCGGCCCGGACCCGTTCGATCCGGACGGACCGGCACCGGTGCCGGTGGAGCGGAACGTGCTCGCGTACGGCCTGCCGATGCCCGAGGGGGTCATCGAGGAATCCCGCCGGCTGATCGTCCTGTACCGCCTGGCCGGGCTCTTCGAGGGCAGCCTGGAGGTCCTCGGCGACCCGGTGGCGACCGCCACCGCGCAGCGGCTGCTCGACGCGTACAGCCCGGACCTGCCGCAGTCCTACCGCTTCCCGGCGCTGATGCGGGTGTTCGGGGCCTTCCTGGCCGGCCGCCTGGATCTGCTGAAGGACCTGGTGGACGACGCGGTCCGCGGCTGCGAGGAGCACGGCGGGCCGAACGACCTGGCGTTCATCCTGCAGATCCGGGCCAAGATGATGAACGACTGGCCCGGTGGCGAGGAGCAGGGTGCCCGGGACGGAGAGAAGTCCCTGGAGCTGTACACCCAGGCCGGCAACCTCTGGGGGATCTCCCAGGCGCTGGCGGCCCGCGGCGAGTCGCTGGCCAACCGGGGCATGGCCGACGAGGCCGCCGCCGCGTACGAGCGGGCGATCGAGCTGGCCGAGGAGCTGGGCGCGCCGCAGGAGGTGCCGATCCTGCGGGTGAGCCTCGGCGGTGCCGTGCTGGAGCGGGACATGGCGGAGGGCGAGCGGATCGTCCGGGACGCGATCGCCGGGATCGACGCTCCCGGGGCGAACCAGGCCACCACCGGCGCGCTGCTGTTCGGCCGTCTGACGCTCTGCGGCGTCCACGCCCAGCGGGGCGAGTACGACCAGGCGCTGGCCGAACTGGACAAGCTCGACAGCACCAGGGTCGGCGGCTTCGCCCCCGGGGTGGTCAGCGGGCTGCTGACCACCGCCCGGGGCTGGGTCCTGGCCCGCGCCGGCGAGCCGGACGAGGGGCTTGTCCTGCTCCGCGAAGGCCGGCGGCTGCTCGGCGCGATGGAGGCGGCATCCGGGTTCGCGGAGCAGATGACGGTCATGGTGGTCCCGGCCGTGGCCGGGGTGCTGCGTGCGTTCGCCGAGCGCGACGGGGACCTGGAGCGGGCCCGGGCGGCCGCCCGGCTGCTCGGCGCACACACCGGGTTGAACGGCCCGAAGGGCGGTTACCTGGACCGGATGGAACGCGCTCGCGCGGCCGCCGCCCTGCGGAGCCTGTTGGGTGACGCCGCGTACGAGAGCGCCCTGGCCGCGGGCGAGGGCCTGACCTCGCAGCAGACCAAGGTCCTGCTGGACGACCTGATCGGCTGACCGGGGCCGGCCGGCCCTCCCGAGGGCTGAGGGCCGGCCCCGGGGTGAACCGAAGGGCCGGCCGTCCGGTCCCGGGGGCCGTCCCCCCGGGGCCGGACGGCCGGCCCGTCCACGGCGCGCGGCCTCAGGTCCGCTTGCGGAACCGGGCCACCGCGAGCGGCGCGAAGACCGCGGTGACGCCCACCGACCAGCCCAGCACGATGAGCACCGGGTGGGCCACCGCACCCTCACCGTTGAGCAGCGCCCGGCAGGCGTCGGCCAGCGCCGAGAGCGGGTTCACCTTGGTGAAGGACTGCAGCCAGCCCGGCATGGTGCTGGGCTCGGCGAAGATCGAGCTGCCGAACTGCATCGGCATCAGGACGAGCATGGAGACCCCCTGGACGGCCTGGGCGCTCTTCATCGCCATGCCGAGCAGCATCGAGATCCAGACGATCGACATGCCGAACACCAGCGAGAGACCGATTGCGGCCAGCAGCTCCAGCGGTCCGGTCTTCACCTCGAAGCCGAGGATCAGCGCGAAGCCGATCAGGATGGTGAAGGAGACCAACGCCCGGAAGGTCTCCGCGGCGATCTTGGAGAGCAGGACGGAGGACCGGCCGATCGGCAGGGTGCGGAAGCGGTCCATCACCCCGGTCTGGAAGTCGCTGTTCAGCCCGGTGCCGACGGCCATCGCCAGGGTGAGGCCGGTCTGCCCGAGCAGGCCGGGGATCATGTACTGCTTGTAGGCGTCCTGGCCGCCGGCGATCGCGCCGCCGAAGACGTAGACGAAGAGCACGGTGAAGATGATCGGCATCAGCACGGCGTCGAACATCGACTCCGGGTCCGCCTTGATCCGCATAAGGTTGCGGCGGGTCAGCGCACCGACGTGGCGCAGGTTTCCGGCCAGGCCGATCCGGGTGTCCTCCACCCGGGCGGGGGAGACGGTTGCGGTGGTCATGCGACGGGCTCCTTGGCGAGGCTGGGGGTGGTCGCCGCGGGCGCCGTGGCGGTCGCGGGCTTGCCGGTGATCGCGAGGAAGACCTCGTCCAGGCTGGGGACCTTGGTGTCGATCCCGGCTATGGCGAAGCCCCGGGTGCCGAGCACCCCGATCACGGTGGTGAGCTGGTCCTCGCCGGTGATCGGCACCGAGAGCAGCCCGGTGTCGGCGGAGAAGGTGGCCTCGGCCCTGCCGGTCTCCTGGAGGCAGCGGGCCATCTCGGGCAGTTCGGCCGGGTGCGCCGCGCGGACCTGCAGGGTCTGCCCCCCGACCTGGGCCTTGAGTTCGGCCACGCCTCCGGCGGCGATCACCCGGCCCCTGTCGATGACGGTCAGCTCGTCGGCGAGCTGCTCGGCCTCCTCCATGTACTGGGTGGTGAGCAGCACGGTGGAGCCCTCGGCGACCATCCGCTGCACCTCGTCCCAGACCTCGTTGCGGGTGCGCGGGTCCAGGCCGGTGGTGGGCTCGTCCAGGTAGAGCACCCGGGGACGGCCGATCATGCTGGCGGCCAGGTCGAGGCGGCGGCGCATGCCGCCGGAGTAGGTCTTGGCGACCCGCTTGGCGGCCTCGGTGAGCGAGAAGCGCTCCAGCAGCTCGGCGGCGCGGGCCTTGGCGTCCTGGCGGGAGAGGTCGAGCAGCCGGCCGATCAGGTAGAGGTTCTCGTACCCGGAGAGCATCTCGTCGACGGAGGCGTACTGGCCGGTGAGGCCGATGGTGCGGCGCAGCTGCTTGGGCTGGCGCAGGACGTCGTAGCCGCCGACGACGGCCGTGCCGGCGTCGGGCTTGATCAGGGTGGAGAGGACGCGGACCAGGGTCGTCTTGCCGGCGCCGTTGGGGCCGAGGACGCCGAGCACGGTGCCCTCGCGGACGGTGAGGTCGACTCCGTCGAGGGCCTTGGTGGCGCCGTAGTGCTTGACGATGCCGCGGACCTCCACGGCGTTGCCCGTGGCGGGCCCCCGGTCGTTCGGGGCGGTGGCGATGCTTGTCATGCCTCCAGGCTGTCCGGCTCCGCTGTCAGCGGGCTGTCACCGCCCGGCCGGCGCCGCCGTCCCGGTGTCGTCCCGCTGTCATCCCGCTGTCGCGCCGCCGACAGCGGCCGCCGCCGGCGGTGGGCGGGGCAGGCCAAGGGCCCCGCTCCGGCCCCGGGGACCTGGGGAGAGCGGGGCCCTGTCCCTCCGTCAGTGGAAGGTGTGCTCGGGGGCCGGGAAGGCGCCGGACTGCACGTCGTCGGCGAACGCGCGGGCGGCCTCGCCGAGGACGGCCCGCAGGTTGGCGTACTGCTTGACGAACTTCGGCACCCGGCCGGCCGTCATGCCGGCCATGTCCGTCCAGACCAGGACCTGGGCGTCGGTGTCCACGCCCGCGCCGATGCCGACGGTCGGGATCGACAGCTGCTCGGTGACCTGCGCGGCCAGCTCGGCGGGCACGGCCTCCAGGACGACGGAGAACGCGCCGGCCTGCTGGACGGCCTTGGCGTCGCGCAGCAGCTGGTGCGCCGCCTCGTCGCCGCGGCCCTGGACGGGGTAGCCGCCGAAGGCGTGCACGGACTGCGGGGTGAGGCCGATGTGCGCCATCACCGGGATGCCGGCCTCGACCAGCAGCTCGATCGAGCGGGCGCTGCGCTCGCCGCCCTCCAGCTTGACCGCGCCGACCCCGGCCTCCTTCATCAGCCGGGCGGCGTTGTGCATGGCCTGCGCGGGGGACTCCTGGTAGGAGCCGAACGGCAGGTCGGCCACGATCATGGCCCGCTTGGTGCCGCGGACGACGGCGGCGGAGAGCATCACCATCTGATCCATGGTCACCGGGACGGTGGTCTCGTAGCCGAGGTGGCAGTTGCCCGCCGAGTCGCCGACCAGCAGGACGGGGGTGCCGGCCTCGTCGAAGACGCCCGCGGTGAGGGCGTCGTAGGCGGTCAGCATCGACCACTTCTCCCCGCGCTGCTTGGCGGCGGCGAGGTCGCGGACGGTGACGCGGCGGTTGGTGACCCCGCCGTAGAGCGTGGCGGTCGACGCCTGGTTCTGGGCAGGCGAAGGCGAAGAAGCGTTCATCGAACAGGCTCCTGAAGGGTTGTCGTCTCGTGGCGCCGTGTGGCGTCCCCGGATCACCTCCATGCTTGCACGCCCCGGCACAGCCGCAAAGAGGCGTGCCGCGGGTGCGGTGCGATCTACGGCACACCGGGCCCCGGCGTACGGCACACCGGGCCCCGGCGTACGGCACACCGGCCCCCGGCGTACGGCACACCGGGCCCCGGCGTACGGCGCCCGGCCCCCGGAGGAGGCCTTTGCCCGCACTTTACGAAACGGGCTCGTCTCGTATCGAAAATAGCGCTACGCTGACCCAGGGGGTTACGAGACGCTTGCGGCTCGGAATTGCCCGCCAGTGTCACGCCACCACGGACGGGAACCGCAATGACCACCGCAGTCGCGCCACCTCGCGTGCCGGAAGCCATCCACCGCCGGCGCTGGGCGATCCTGGGCACCCTCGTGCTCGCCCTGCTCGTCGTCGTCCTCGACAACTCGATCCTCAACGTCGCGATGAAGACCATCGCCTCCCCGGCGCCCACCGGCCTCGGCGCCAGCCAGAGCGACCTGGAATGGTCGATCAACTCGTACACCCTGGTCTTCGCCGGGCTGCTGTTCACGGCCGGCCTGTTCGGCGACCGCTTCGGCCGCAAGCGCTCCCTGCTGGCCGGCATGGTCGTCTTCGGCATAGCCTCGCTGCTCTCCGCGATGGCCGCCTCGCCCGGTGAACTCATCGGCTACCGCGCCCTGATGGGCGTCGGCGGCGCGCTGGCGATGCCCGCGACGCTGGCCATCATCATGAACGTCTTCGAGCGCTCCGAGCAGCCCAAGGCGATCGGCATCTGGGCCGGCGCGGTCGGTCTGGCCATCGCCATCGGCCCGATCACCGGCGGCCTGCTGATCGAGCACTTCTGGTGGGGCTCGGTCTTCCTGGTCAACGTGCCGATCGTGATCGTCTCGGTGATCGCGATGGTGCTGCTGGTGCCCGAGTCCAAGGACCCGAACCCGGGCCGGCTCGACCCCGTCGGCGTGCTGCTCTCGATCATCGGCCTGGTCGCGCTGATCTACGGCATCATCAAGGGCGGCGAGCTGGCCGACTTCACCGCTCCCGGCGCCTGGGTGCCGATCCTGGTCGGCGTGGCCGCACTGGCCGCCTTCGTCTGGTTCGAGCGCCGTACCGCGCACCCCGCGCTGGACGTCAGCTGGTTCCGCAACAAGGTGTTCAGCGCCTCCGTGGTCGTCGTCGGCGTGGTCTTCTTCGCGCTGATGGGCGTCTCCTTCTTCGGCGTCTTCTACACCCAGAGCGTGCGCGGCTACAGCGCGCTCCAGGCCGGCCTGCTGATGCTGCCGCTGGCCGTCGCCCAGCTGATGTTCGCGCCCCGCGCCCGGCTGGTCGTCGACCGCTTCGGTGTCAGCGCCACCTGTGCCGGCGGCATGGCACTGATCGCGGTCGGCTTCCTCGGCTACCTGATGCTGGACGCGACCACCCCGATCTGGATCCTGGTGGTGCTCGGTTTCCTGATGGGCGCCGGTATGGCACACGTCATGCCGCCGGTGACCGTCGCGATCATGGGCTCCCTGCCGCGCGAGAAGGCCGGCGCGGGCTCGGCGGTCAACAACACCTTCCGGCAGGTCGGCGGCTCGCTCGGGGTCGCCGTGCTCGGCGCGGTGCTCTCCACCGTCTACCGCGACGGCATGGCCGACAAGCTGGACCAGCTGCCGACCGAGGCGCTGCGCGAGAAGGCGGGGGAGTCCCTGGAGGCCACCCTGGCCGTCGCCGACCGGCTCGGCCCGCAGGGCGCCGCGCTGATCGGCCCGGCCAACGACTCCTTCATCAACGCCATGCACGTGGTGGCCGGTCTCTCCGCCGGCATCACCGTGGTGGGCGCCCTGTTCGCCTGGTTCCTGCTCCCCGGCCGGATCCCGGCGGGCGGCCCCAGCGGTGCGCCGGGCGGCGCGCCCTCCCCGGAGAAGGCGGCCGGCCCGGCGCGCGAGACCGAGGCCGCGGGCGCCTGACCCGGCCACGGTGCCCGACCCGGCCGCCGGTGCCTGACCTGCGGCTGGGCGCGACCGAGGCGCGACCGGGCTGCGCGACAATAGGGGCCCTGCCCGGCCGGCCGCGTCCGGACGGGCAGGGCCGTCGTCCGCACCCAGGCCCCACCGGCCCGGCCGGCGGACGACAATCGGGAGTGGGAACGGCGCCTCGCGCCCGCAAGACCCAGGGAGAAGAGCGGGGATGAAGACGGACACCACGGCCGAGCCGGACTGCACCAACCCGCGACGGGGCCGCCCGCGCAGTGAGGCGGCCGAGCAGGCCATCTTCGCCGGGGTGGAGGAGCTGATGGCGGCCGGCACCAGCCTGTCCGAGCTGACCATCGAGGGCATCGCCACCGCCGCCGGCGTCGGCAAGGCCACCATCTACCGCCGCTGGCCCAACAAGGAGGCCCTGCTGGTCGACATGGTCAGCCGGCTGGAGACCCCGGTGCCCGAGCCCACCGGCGGCAGCGCGCGGGACGACCTGGTCTCGATGATCGAGTACATGCGGTTGCGCGGCCTGGCCAAGCGCACGCGCTGGGTGCTCAAAGCCGCGCTCAGCCAGATGCAGGGCCTCCCGGAGCTGCACAGCGCGTACCGCGAGCGGGTGATCATGCCTCGGCGCCAGCTGGCGCGGGAGGTGATCCAACGCGGCATCGACGAGGGCGAGCTCCGCTCCGACCTCGACGAGGAACTGCTCGGTGACCTGCTGCTGGGCCCGATCCTCTACCGCAGCATCCTCTGGGACGACTCCGACCTGGAGGACCCCGAACTGGCCCCCCGGATGGTCGACGCCCTGCTCCAGGGCCTGGCCGGCCCGGCGGCCCGGGGCTGACCGGGGCTGACCGGCAGCTCCCGGAGCCCTTCGTCCCGGAGCTCCTCGTGCCGGAGCTCCTCGTCCCGGAGCGGGCAAATCCGGAGCCCTTCGTTCCGGAACTGTCCGGTCCGGATGCTCGCGGCCCCCTTTACGGCCCCCGGCGTGGCCTGGCTCACCAAACCGGGCCACGCCGGAACCCCGCTCCACCGGCCCCGCGTCTGTCCCGGCATAGGCTGAGCCGGGAATCCGATCAAACCGGCACCAGTCCGGCACCGTGCCCGCCCACCGGCGGCGTCGGGTGCCGGACCGGCAGGCGGGACGAACGACGGGAGCCACGGCATGGTGCAGGCGGACAGGGCTGACCGGACGGGGGCACCGGCGGCGGAGGGCAGCGGCCCGGCCACCGCCGACGGCGTCGGCGACCGCCCTGACGGCCCGGTCGGTGCCGGCGACCGCCCTGACGGCCCGGTCGGTGCCGGCGACCGCCCTGACGGCCCGGTCGGTGCCGGCGACCGCCCTGACGGCCCCAGCGGCCCGGTCGGCCCCGGCTCCGGGAGCTCCGGCGGCTCGGGCCCCACCGGCGCGGGCTTCCTGGGCCTGCGCGGCTGGGGCCGGGACGGCCGGGGCAGCACCACCTGGCGGCGCGGCCTGGTCGTCGCCGCCCTCGCCCTGTTCACCGCGGCCCTGCTGGCCTTCCACTCCGAGGTGCCCAACGGAGCCGGCAACCTCGGCAGCCTGCTGGAGACCTTCCTGCCCTGGCTCGGCCTCGCCGTCCCGGCGCTGCTGGTGCCCGCCCTGCTGCGCCGTTCCGCGACCGCCCTGGTCGCGCTGCTGCTGCCGGTGGTGATCTGGTTCAACATGTTCGGCGGTCTGCTCAGTGACAAGAGCGGCGGCACCGGCGACTGGACGGTGGTCAGCCACAACGTGGCCGCCGCCAACGCCGACCCGCAGGCCACGGTGAAGCTGCTGAAGGAGTCCGGCGCGCAGGTCGTCGCCCTGCAGGAACTGGCCGGCAGGGCGCTGCGCAGCTACGAGACCGGGCTGGCCGACGCCTACCCGTACCACGCGGTGGAGGGCACCGTCGGCCTCTGGTCCAAGTACCCGATCAGCGGGGTCTCGGTGGTGGACATCAAGATGGGCTGGACGCGGGCCTTCCGCGCCCAGGTCGCCACCCCGCAGGGCCCGGTCGCGGTGTACGTCGCGCACCTGCCCTCCGTCCGGCTGAAGGCCGAGGGCGGCTTCACCGTCAACCAGCGGGACGCCAGCGCGCAGGCCCTCGGCGACGCCATCCAGGCCGAGCAGCTGAAGAAGGTGCTGCTGCTCGGCGACCTCAACGGCACCATGAACGACCGAAGCCTGGCGCCGGTCACCTCGCAGATGCGCTCGGCCCAGGGCGCGGCCGGCGACGGCTTCGGCTTCAGCTGGCCGGCGTCCCTCCCGATGGCCCGGATCGACCAGATCATGAGCAAGGGCGGCCTGCAGCCCACCGACTCCCGCACCCTGGGCCGGGACGGCAGCGACCACCTCGCGGTGGCCGCCACCTACAGGTACTAGGGGTCGCTCAGCCCCGGCGCCAGCGGTTGGTGATCGGGAGGCGGCGGTCCCGGCCGAAGCCCTTGGCCGAGATCTTCGGGCCCGGCGGGTACTGCCGCCGCTTGTACTCGGCGGTGTCGACCAGCCGGACCACCCGGTCCACCACGGCCGGGTCGAAGCCGGCCGCCACGATCGCGTCCCGGCCCTGGTCACCCTCGACGTAGAGGTCGAGCACGGTGTCCAGCAGGTCGTAGTCGGGCAGCGAGTCGGTGTCCTTCTGGTCCGGCCGCAGCTCGGCGGACGGCGGCTTGCTGATCGTGTTCTCGGGGATCGGCGGGACCTCGCCGCGCCGCTCGGCCTCTTCGTTGCGCCAGCGGGCGAGGCGGAAGATCAGCGACTTGTAGACGTCCTTGATCGGCCCGAACGCGCCGACCGAGTCGCCGTACAGGGTGGAGTAGCCGACCGCCAGCTCGCTCTTGTTGCCGGGCGCGAGCACGATGTGCCCCTCCTGGTTGGAGATCGCCATCAGCAGCGTGCCGCGCAGCCGGGACTGCAGGTTCTCCTCGGCCAGGCCGGTCAGCTCGGTGGCCGCCAGGTAGGCATCGAACATCGGCGCGATCGAAACCGTCCGGAAGTGCAGCCCGGTACGGCGGGCCAGCTCGGCCGCGTCGTCCTTCGAGTGCTCCGAGGAGTACCGGCTCGGCATCGAGACGCAGTACACGTTCTCGGCGCCGATCGCGTCCACCGCGACGGCCGCCACGAGTGCCGAGTCGATGCCGCCGGAGAGGCCGATCAGCACCGAGCGGAAGCCGTTCTTGCGCACGTACGCCTGGGTGCCGGAGACGAGCGCGGCCCAGATCTCGGCCTCGTCCGAGAGGCGGGGGGCGACCTCGGCCCGTACCGTCCCCCGGCCTTCGGCCGCGGATGCCCCGACGGCGGGCGCCGGCAGCGGCTCGCCGTCCAGCTCGGTGCGGACCAGGTGCAGGCCGTCGCTGAGCAGCAGTCCGTCGGTGTGGTCGCTGCTCGCGGCCGGAAGCTCCAGGTCGAGGACGAGCAGGTGCTCCTCGAACTGCGGGGAGCGGCCCAGCACCTCGCCGTCGGCGCCGACCACGATCGAGTCGCCGTCGAAGACCAGCTCGTCCTGGGCGCCGACCATGTTGACGTACGCCAGCGGGCAGCCCGCCTCGGCGGCGCGGCGCCGCACCAGCTCCAGCCGGACGTCGTCCTTGTTGCGCTCGTACGGCGAGCCGTTGATCACCAGCAGCAGGCCGGCCTCGGCCTCGCGGGCGGCGGTCACCCGGCCGCCGTCCTGCCAGATGTCCTCGCAGATCGCCAGCGCGACGTCCACCCCGTGCAGCCGCAGCACCGGCAGCTGGTCGCCGGGGACGAACCAGCGGAACTCGTCGAACACGCCGTAGTTGGGCAGGTGGTGCTTGGCGAACCGGGTGACCACCTCGCCCCGGTGGAGCACGGCCGCGCAGTTCTGCGGCGACCCGGCCGGGCGGCCGAACCGCGGCGAGGCGTGCTCGGAGCGGCCGAGGTAGCCGACCACCACCGGCAGCTCACCCAGCCCCTCGGCGGCCAGCCGGGCGGCGAGCTCGACCAGCGCGGACCGGGATGCCTCGACGAACGAACGGCGCAGGGCGAGGTCCTCGACCGGGTACCCGGTCAGGGCCATCTCGGGGAACGCGACCAGCTGGGCGCCGGCCTCGGCGGCCCGCTTGGTCCAGTGCACCACCTCATCGCCGTTGCGTGCGATGTCACCGACCCACGGGTCGGTCTGGCTCAGGGCGAGACGCAGATTGGGCATGCTTCGGAGTGTAATCGTCTATCTGACGCAATGTCTCGGGCGGGGGTCGCCACTGCCCTCGGAGCCGGTGATCCGCCATGATGGGGTCAGTCGCTTTCGGGTGGTTTCCGGGCGTAACACGAACGTAAAGAGCAGAGGTGAGACTGTCCCCATGGGCAAGCAGCAGGAGTTCGTGCTTCGGACGCTCGAAGAGCGTGACATCCGTTTCGTCCGGCTGTGGTTCACCGACGTGCTCGGGTTCCTGAAGTCGGTGGCGGTGGCGCCGGCGGAGCTGGAGCAGGCCTTCGAAGAGGGCATCGGCTTCGACGGCTCGGCGATCGAGGGCTTCGCCCGGGTCTACGAGTCCGACATGATCGCCAAGCCGGACCCGACCACCTTCCAGATCCTGCCGTGGCGCTCGGAGACGCCCGGCACGGCCCGGATGTTCTGCGACATCCTGATGCCCGACGGCTCGCCCTCCTTCGCCGACCCGCGGTTCGTGCTGAAGCGCACCCTGGAGAAGGCGTCCGACCTGGGCTTCACCTTCTACACCCACCCCGAGATCGAGTTCTTCCTGCTGAAGAACCTGCCCGGTGACGGCACCCCGCCGATCCCCGCCGACCAGTCCGGCTACTTCGACCACACCCCGCGCGGGGTCGGCCACGACTTCCGCCGCCAGGCGATCACCATGCTGGAGTCGATGGGCATCTCGGTGGAGTTCTCCCACCACGAGGGCGCCCCCGGCCAGCAGGAGATCGACCTGCGCTACGCCGACGCGCTCTCGACCGCCGACAACATCATGACCTTCCGCCTGGTCATGAAGGAGGTCGCGCTGGAGCAGGGCGTGCACGCGACCTTCATGCCGAAGCCGTTCTCCGACCACCCCGGCTCCGGGATGCACACCCACCTGTCGCTCTTCGAGGGCGACCGCAACGCCTTCCACGAGTCCGGCGCCGAGTACCAGCTCTCCAAGGTGGGCCGCTCCTTCATCGCCGGCCTGCTGAAGTACGCCGCGGAGACCGCCGCCGTCACCAACCAGTGGGTGAACTCCTACAAGCGGATCTGGGGCGGCTCCCAGCGCACCGCCGGCGCCGGCGGCGAGGCCCCGTCCTACATCTGCTGGGGCCACAACAACCGCTCCGCGCTGATCCGCGTCCCGATGTACAAGCCGGGCAAGCAGGGCTCCACCCGGATCGAGGTCCGCTCCCTCGACACCGGCTGCAACCCCTACCTCGCCTACGCCGTCACCCTCGCCGCCGGCCTCAAGGGCATCGAGGAGGGCCTCGAACTCCCGCCCGGCGCCGACGACGACGTCTGGGCGCTCACCGACTCCGAGCGCCGCGCCCTCGGCATCCAGCCGATGCCGCAGAACCTCGGCGAGGCCATCGACCTGATGCAGCGCAGCGAGCTGGTCGCCGAGACCCTCGGCGAGCACGTGTTCGACTTCTTCCTCCGCAACAAGCGCCAGGAGTGGGAGGAGTACCGCTCCGAGGTCACCCCCTTCGAGCTGCGGAAGAACCTCCAGGTGCTGTGACGCTTCATCAACTGTCGAGTGGGCCTGCTCCGATCGGAGCAGGCCCACTCTGCTTTGGCGGGGCCCGGTTCCCGCGCCGGCGCCGTCCCGGAGCAGCCGGGGGCCGCTGTCGGCAGGTGCGGGCCGCGAGGAGGGGCGGGCTGCCCGGACGGCGTCCCCCGCTCACGCTAATTCCTTGGGCCATTGTGCTTACTCTGCAGCGGTGCGAACCGCGACGGGGTGACGGGGGAGCGTATTCAGAAGATCCGTCTTGCGGATCATCCTGGAGTGTCATGCGTACTCGAATCACCACCCTGGTTCTGTCCGGAATCGCCTCGGCCGCCCTCGCGTGGGGCACCGGCGGCACGGCCTACGCTTCGCCCCTCGTCGACCACGGCGCCGCCTCTGAAACGGCAGGGGCCCGGGGCGAATGGGTCAACAGCCTCCTGCGCCTGGCGGAGGAGGACACCGGCTCGGCCGCCGGCGCCTGGACCTTCACCGGTCGCAGCACCGTGTACTCCGCGCCGGTGGTCCGCCCGGCCCACCGGGCCGACAGCGACAACGAGACCGGCGACGCCGCGGCCGACAGCCCGGCGCCGGACCTCGCGGAGCCGGCCGACGCGGACTCCGTTGACGCCGTCGCCGAGCAGGAGGACTCGGTTCAGCCGGGCGAGGGCAGTCCCGAGCGCGGCCGGCCGATGGCTCAGCCGCCGAAGCTCGTGCTCCCCAAGGGTTTGTCGGCCGGTACCCGCGAGCACTGCGACGAGGGTGGGCACGGCCACCCCGGCGATCACGGTGCCTCCGACTGTGTCTGCCCCCCCGATGACCACGGTGACCACGGCGGTCACGAGGGGCACGGTGACCACGGCGGTCACGAGGGTCACGGCGACCACGGCGGCCACGAGGGCCAGGGTGGTCCTGGCGGTCAAGACCAGGGGCAGGGTCAGAGCGGCCAGCAGGGTCAGGCTCAGGGCCAGGGCCAGGGCCAGGACGTCAACGTGACCGTCAACGTGCAGAACGTGGTCACGAACAACCTCAACAACAGCGCGAACAACAGCGCCGCCAGCAACTCGAACAACTCCGCGCAGAACAGCGCGCAGAACTCGGCGCAGAACAACCAGTCGGCCTCGCAGGCCAACAACCTGTCCAACCACCAGAGTCAGGACAACGACCTGTCCAACAAGCAGGGCAAGGCCAACCACCAGGCCTCGCACAACCTGAACGTGAACAAGGTCAACCTGGTCGCGAAGGAGCGGACGCCGAGCAAGACGGCCCACCACGGCGGTGGCGAGCATGGGGGGAAGGCCGGGCAGCACGGTGGGGGTGGGGAGCACGCGGCCGGTCACCAGGGTGCGGCGGACGAGCAGAGCTCGGCCGGGCACCAGGGTGCGGCGGACGAGCAGTACTCGGCCGGGCACCACCACGGCGAGCTCGCCGAGACGGGCACCCAGAACACGCCGATCCTGCTCGGCCTGGCGGCCGCGTTCGTCGCGGCGGGTGCGGCAGCGATGCGGCTCGGCCGACGGCGGGCATGACCGAGCCCGTCCCTCGGGGTGCCGGGTAGCGTGCACGAGTCGCACCGCGTGACTGTCCGGCGGGCAGCCGTCCCGGTCGTTTGGCCGGGACGGCTGCGAACGGGCGGGCAAGCCGACACGTCCCCGCCGGCGGCCGGGCCCCTCCGGTCGGTCCACCGGCGGCCGGGTGGGTCCGGTCCGCGGTCACGTCCGGCGCGGAGCCGCGGGGGCGCGTAACCTGCTGAGCGGGCGGATGGAGGGGCCATGGCGGTGGAGGAGCAGCGGGCCGGGAGCCGGATCAGCCGGCCGGAGATCAGGCTGGTCCGGCGCGGGTTCACCGATCCGGCGCAGGCCGTCCGGCTGCTCGCCGGGCCCGGCCTGGAGGGGCTGGCCGACGATCCGGTGCTGCTGGACGCGCTCGGCGCCACCGCTGACCCGGACCTCGCCCTGCTCGGCCTGGCCCGCCTGCTGGAGGCCGCCGACGCGCCGGACCGGCACACCCTGCGCGACACCCTGACCACCTCGAAGCCGCTGCGCGACCGGCTGCTGGGCGTTCTCGGGGCGTCCACCGCGCTCGCCGACCACCTGGCCCGCCACCCGCACGACTGGCACGCCCTGGTGACGTTCGAGCTGCGCGACATGCACCCCGGCCCGGACGACTTCCGGCGCGCCCTCCAGCAGGGCGTCCGGGACGGCGCCGTCCGGGACGACGGCGCCGCCCGGGCGGACGCGCTGCGGGTCGCCTACCGCCGCTGCCTGCTGGCCATCGCCGCGCGCGACCTCACCGGCACCACCGACCTCGCGCAGACCGCCGCCGAACTCGCCGACCTGGCCGGCGCCACCCTGCAGACCGCCCTGGACGTCGCCGCCCAGCAGGATCCGGACGCCGCCCGGGCCTGCCGCCTCGCCGTCATCGGCATGGGCAAGTGCGGCGGGCGCGAGCTCAACTACGTCTCCGACGTGGACGTGATCTTCGTCGCCGAGCCGCAGGAGGGCGTCGACGAGCACGAGGCGCTCAAGGCCGCCACCCGGCTCGCCGCCGCGATCACCCGGCTCTGCGGCGACACCACCGGCGAGGGCACCATCTGGCCGGTGGACGCCAACCTGCGCCCGGAAGGCCGCAACGGCCCGCTGGTCCGAACCCTGGCCAGCCACCAGGCGTACTACCAGCGGTGGGCCAAGACCTGGGAGTTCCAGGCCCTGCTCAAGGCCCGCCCGGTGGCCGGCGACGCCGAGCTGGGCGCCGACTACCTGGCCGCGCTGGAACCGATGGTCTGGCAGGCCGCCGCCCGCGAGAACTTCGTCGCCGACGTCCAGCAGATGCGCCGCCGGGTGATCGACTCCATCCCGGCCACCGAGCTGGACCGCCAGCTCAAGCTGGGCCCCGGCGGGCTGCGCGACGTCGAGTTCTCCGTCCAGCTGCTCCAGCTGGTGCACGGCCGCACCGACCCGGCGCTGCGCAGCGGTAACACCCTGGAGGCGCTCGCCGCGCTCTCCCGGGGCGGCTACGTCGGCCGGGCCGACGCCGCCTCCCTCGACACCGCCTACCGCTTCCTGCGCTCGCTGGAGCACCGCATCCAGCTGCACCGGCTCCGCCGCACCCACCTGATGCCCAAGGGCGCGGAGGACCTGCGCCGGCTGGCCCGCTCGCTCGCCCCGCTGATCAACGACGACACCCGGGCCGACCCGGTCGCCGCCCTCCAGAGGGAGTGGAAGCGGCACGCCGTCGAGGTGCGCCGGCTGCACGAGAAGCTGTTCTACCGGCCGCTGCTGGACGCCGTCGCCGAGCTGCCGGCCGGTGCGGCCGGCCTCACCCCGGACGCAGCCCGGGCCCGGCTGGAGGCGCTCGGCTACGCCGACCCGGCCGCCGCGCTGCGCCACCTCTCCGCGCTGGCCTCCGGCGTCAGCCGCAAGGCCGCCATCCAGCGGACGCTGCTGCCGGTGCTGCTCGGCTGGTTCGCCGACTCCGCCGACCCGGACGCCGGGCTGCTCAACTTCCGCCAGGTCTCCGACGCGCTCGGCCGCACCCCCTGGTACCTGCGGCTGCTGCGCGACGAGAGCGCCGCCGCCGAACAGCTCGCCCGCGTCCTCTCGGCCGGGCGGCTCGCCCCCGACCTGCTGCTGCGCGCCCCCGAGGCGGTGGCCATGCTGGGCGACCCGCAGGGCCTGGTGCCGCGCGGCCGGGCCGGGCTGGAGCAGGAGATACTGGCCGCCGTCGGCCGGGCCGACACCACCGGCGCGGCGGTCGCCGCGGCCCGCTCGGTGCGGCGCCGCGAGCTGTTCCGCACGGCCGCCGCCGACGTGCTCGGCCGGCTCGGCGACGATCCCGCCGAGGGCCTGGAGGCCGCCGGGGAGGCGCTCACCGCGCTCAACGCGGCCACCATGCAGGGCGCGCTGCGGGCCTGTATCGCCGGCTGGGAGGCCCGGAACGGCGGCCTGCCGACCCGGATCGCGGTGATCGCCATGGGCCGGTTCGGCGGGCACGAGCTCGGCTACGGCTCCGACGCGGACGTGCTCTTCGTCCACGAGCCGCTGCTCGGCTCGCTGGAGCACGACGCCGCGAAGGCCGCCCAGGCGGTCTGCCACGAGCTGCGCGCGCTGCTGGCGGCGCCGTCCACCGAGCCGCCGCTGGAGGTCGACGCCGACCTGCGCCCGGAGGGCCGCAACGGCCCGCTGGTGCGCACCCTGGCCTCGTACGCGGCGTACTACCGGCGCTGGTCGCACGCCTGGGAGAGCCAGGCGCTGCTGCGGGCCGAGCCGGTGGCCGGGGACGAGGAGCTGGGCACGCGGTTCCGGCAGCTGATCGACCCTCTGCGGTACCCGGGGGCCGGCGTGCCGGAGCGGGACGTGGTGGAGATCCGCCGGATCAAGGCCCGGATCGAGGCCGAGCGGCTGCCGCGCGGGGCCGACCCGACCACCCACACCAAGATCGGGCGGGGCGGGCTGGCCGACGTCGAGTGGACCGTCCAGCTGCTCCAGCTCCAGCACGGGCACGAGCTGCCGGCCCTGCGGACGACGCGGACCAGGGCCGCGCTGGCGGCCGCCGCCGAGGCCGGGCTGGTCGGCGGGGAGGACGCGGCGGTGCTGGACGCCGCCTGGGTGCTGGCGTCGCGGGTGCGGTCCGCGGTGATGCTGGTGCGCGGGCGGCCGGGGGACAGCTTCCCCGCGGACGCCCGGGAGCTGGCCGGGGTGGCCCGCTACCTGGGCTACGGAGCCGGGCACAGCGGCGAGCTGGTGGACGACTACCGGCGCACCACCCGGCGGGCCCGGGCGGTGGTGGAGCGGCTGTTCTACGGGTGAGGCGGCTCGCCACGCAGTACGGGTGACCGCCGCTCGGGGGGTGCGGAAGGGCCCGGTGATCGCTCACCGGGCCCTTCCGTCGGTATGACGGGCGTACGAGGGGCGTACGGGACGCGTACGCGGGGTGCGGGGTCAGCGCCGCCCGGCGCTCACCTCGGGGGAGCTCCACTGCTCGGGGACGGTGATCGGCTCCTGCGCCGTCTCCCGGGCCGGGACCCTCGGCAGCTTGTACGGCCAGACGTAGTAGAGCCAGCGGGCCGCGAGGAAGCCCACCAGCAGGCAGAGCTCACCGCCGACCGCGTCCATCCAGAAGTGGTTGGCGGTGGAGATGATCACCAGCAGGGTGGCCGCCGGGTAGAGCAGGCCGAGCACCCGGACCCATGTCCGGCGGGCCAGGAAGAAGATCGCCAGACCGCACCACATCGACCAGCCGATGTGCATCGAGGGCATCGCCGCGTACTGGTTGGAGACGTGCGTGGCCGGCCCGGAGGCCATCGAACCCCAGGTGTTGTGGACCTTCAGGGTGTCGATGAACCCGCCGTCGGTCATCAGCCGGGGCGGCGCCAGCGGGAAGAAGTAGAAGCCCACCAGCGCGATGCCGGTGGTGACGAAGAGCACCGTGCGGGCCGCGACGTAGCGCCCCGGGTGCCGGCGGTAGAGCCAGACCAGGACGCCGATGGTCACGATGAAGTGCAGCGTCGCGTAGTAGTAGTTCATCCCGACGATCAGCCACGAGACCTTGTCGACCGCGTGGTTCACCGAGCGCTCGATCGCGACTGCGAGGCTCTGCTCGAAGTCCCAGATGAGGCTCGCGTGCTTCTGGGCCGTGGCCTCCTGCTCGGGTACCGCGTTGCGCACGAGGGAGTAGACCCAGTAGCTGATCCCGATCAGCGCCAGCTCGAACCAGATCCGTGGCCGGGCCGGCGAGCGGCGCTGCTCGCGGACGCGGTTGCGAAGCGCCGCCGAGCGGGTCTGGGCCGCGCGGGTGGCTCCGTCGGGCATCCGGCCGAGCCCGGCCGGGGCCGGTTCGGAACCGCCGCCGTGGGCCGCGTCGGCGTGCTCGGCGCCGGGCTGCTGGATCTCGGTTGGTTCCCCCATGACCGAGAAGTCTGCCAGACGTCCCGTAGCCGTCTGCTCATCCTCTGGAAGTGGATTCTTCACCGGCTGTCCCCCTTGAGGGTTAGGGGGTTTCTCCCACCGGGGTAGGGGGTGAGGCTGGGTCTGGTGCTAACCGGCGGGACGGGCATACGTCCCATTGTCACGCCGGGTGGATCGACCGGCGCAATCGGGGGGTCGGGGTGCGGTACGGCGAGCGGATTTTCCCCGAACGAAACGGTTTCTGCATCTTGCTGAAACATATTGCAGCCCGCTAGCGTCCTGGCAACTCGATCACCCCTTTCCCCCGCAGGGAGCCCTCAGTGGCCGATGTCCCGCCCCGGCGCCGCCGCGGCACCACCCGCAGACCCGGCCGGACGGCCGTGCTGCTCGCCGCCTCGCTGACCGCCGCCACCCTCGGCACCGCCCCGGCCGTGTTCGCCGCCGCCCCGCCCGCCCCGCCGTCGGACGCCGCGCTCGCCGCCACCGCCGGCCGCCACGACCTCACCCGTGAGCAGTTCTACTTCGTCCTGCCGGACCGGTTCGCCAACGGGGACCACGCCAACGACACCGGTGGGATCGTCGGCAGCCGGCTGGACCACGGCCTCGACGCCGCCGACAAGGGCTTCTACCACGGCGGCGACCTCGCCGGCCTGATCCAGCGGCTCGACTACATCCAGAACCTCGGCACCACCGCCATCTGGATGGCGCCGATCTTCAAGAACAAGCCGGTGCAGGGCACGGGCGAGAACGCCTCGGCCGGCTACCACGGCTACTGGATCACCGACTTCACCCAGGTCGACCCGCACTTCGGCACCAACGAGCAGCTCAGGGAGCTGATAGCCAAGGCGCACCAGCGGGGCATCAAGGTCTTCTTCGACGTCATCACCAACCACACCGCCGACGTCATCGACTACCAGCAGCAGCAGTACGGCTACCGGTCCGCCGGCGCCTACCCGGTGCTGGACGCCGACGGCCGGCCGGTCGACGAGACCGCGGTGGCCGACGCCGGCGCCGCCTGGCCGAAGCTGACCAAGGACTCGTTCCCGTACAGCCCGGTCTTCCGCAAGCCGGCCGACGCCACCGCCAAGACCCCGGCCTGGCTCAACGACCCCGCGCTCTACCACAACCGGGGCGACTCGACCTTCGTCGGCGAGTCCGCCACCGAGGGCGACTTCTCCGGCCTGGACGACCTCGACACCCAGAACCCCAAGGTGGTGCAGGGCTTCGAGAAGGTCTACCAGCAGTGGGTCAAGGACGCCGGTGTGGACGGCTTCCGGATCGACACCGTCAAGCACGTCAACATGGCCTTCTGGCAGCAGTGGGCGCCCGCGCTCAAGGACTTCGCGGCCAAGCAGGGCAACAAGAAGTTCTTCATGTTCGGCGAGGTCTACTCCGGCGACCCGGCGGTCACCTCGCCGTACGTCACCAAGGGCAGGCTCCAGGCCACGCTGGACTTCCCGTTCCAGAACGCCGCCCGCTCCTACGTCTCGCAGGGCGGCCCGGCCTCCGGCCTCGCCGACGTGTACGGGCAGGACTACCGCTACACCACCGCCGACACCGACGCCTACGAGCTGCCCACCTTCCTCGGCAACCACGACATGGGCCGCTTCGGCTCCTTCCTGCTCAGCGACAACCAGGGCGCCGACGAGGCTACCCTGCTGAAGAAGGACCGCCTCGGCAACGAGCTGCAGTTCCTCACCCGCGGCCAGCCCGTCGTCTACTACGGCGACGAGCAGGGCTTCACCGGCGCGGGCGGCGACAAGGACGCCCGGCAGGACCTCTTCGCCTCGCAGACCCCCTCCTACAACAGCGACCGGGTGCTCGGCGGCACCGCCGGCTCCGCCGACCGCTACGGACAGGGCGGCGAGCTCTACCAGGGCATCGCCGGGCTGGCCAAGCTGCGGCGCGACCACCCGGCGCTCGCCGACGGCGCCCAGATCGAGCGGTACGCCGCGGACGGCGCGGGCGTGTACGCCTTCTCCCGGATCGACGCCGGGCAGCAGATCGAGTACCTGGTCGCGGTCAACAACGCGACCGAGGCGAAGACCGTCACCCTCGACACCTTCTCCGCGGGCCAGGGCTTCGACCGGATCTACCCGGCGGCGGGGGAGCGGCTGACCAGCGGCGCGGACCGCAGGGTCACCGTCACCGTGCCGGCGCTGTCGTCCGTCGTCCTCAAGGCGGCCGGCCGGCCGGCCCCCGTCGCGGCCGCGCCGGCGATCGGGGTGAAGGTCCCGGCCGACGGTTCGTCCGGCTCCGTCACCATCGGCGCCGATGTCGACGGCGGCGGCTTCAACCGGGTCTCCTTCGCCGCACAGGTCGGCGACGCGCCCTGGCAGGTGCTCGGCACCTCCGACACGGGCAGGTCCGGCCCGGACGGCCACAGGCTCTTCCAGGTCACCCAGGACCTGAGCACCGTCGCCCCCGGCACGGTGGTCCGGTACAAGGCCGTGGTGCAGGACTCGTCCGGCCACCTGCGCTCCGCCACCGGCAGCTTCACCACCGGCGCCCCCGCACCCAAGCCGGTGCCCAGCGCCACCGCCCGCCCGTACGCCGTCGTGCACTACCAGCGCAAGAACGGCGACTACGACGGCTGGAACCTCTACGCCTGGGGCGACCTCGCGGACGGCGAGGCGACCCCCTGGCCGGCCGGGCACGGCTTCACCGGCCGGGACGCGTACGGCGCCTTCGCCTACGTGAAGCTGAAGCCGGGCGCCTCCGACGTGGGCTTCATCGTGGAGAAGGACGGCGTCAAGGACGTGGACGCCGACCGCCATCTCGATGTCGGCGCGGGCGGTGAGATCTGGCTCAAGGAGGGGGACCAGGCCGTCCGGACGGCCAACCCCGGACCGGTGAACACCCAGCCCGCCGACACCGCGGTGATCCACTACAACCGGGCCGACGGCGACTACGACGGCTGGGGCCTGCACGACTGGACCGGCGCCGCCAACCCCACCGACTGGGGCAACCCGCTGCAGCCGGTGCGCCGCGACGCCTTCGGCGCCGTCTTCGAGGTGCCGCTGGCCCCCGGCGCGACCAGCCTCAGCTACATCCTGCACAAGGGCAACGACAAGGACCTGCCGGGCGACCAGTCGCTGGACCTCGCCGTCAACGGCCGCGAGGTCTGGATCCTCGGCGGCCGCGAGGGCTACCTGCTGCCGCAGAACGCCGCGGCCTCCTCGCAGCTGGACCTCGGCTCGGCCAAGGCCCAGTGGATCGACGCCCGGACGGTGGTCGTCCCGGCCGCCTACGGTGCGGCCGACGCCGCCCTGGCCGGGGGGACCAGCGCCCAGCTGGTGTACGACCCCGAGGGTGCCATCACGGCCGACAAGGGCGTACTGAGCAGGCCCGGCCAGTGGATCCGGCTGACGCCCGCCCCCGGCGGCCTCACCGACGCGCAGAAGGCCAAGTTCCCGCACCTGGCCGGCTACCGCGCCTTCACGGTGGACCCGCGGGACACCGGCCGGGTCGCCCAGGCCCTCCGCAGCCAGCTGCTCTTCACCGAGCACATGCCCAGCGGCGCCGCCCTGGCCGCCACCGGGGTGCAGACCCCCGGCGTGCTCGACGACCTGTACGCGCGCCGCACCGGCCGGGTGGACTTCGGCCCGGCGTACTACAACGGCAAGGTGGCGCTCTCGGTCTGGGCGCCGACCGCGCAGGAGGTCTCCGTCCAGCTCTTCGACGGCCCGGCCGGCGGAACTCCGAAGACGGTGCCGCTGAAGCTGGACGACGAGACCGGCGTCTGGGAACTCGTCCGGGACAAGGCCGAGTTGGACGGCAAGTACTACCTGTACCAGGTGAAGGTCTGGGCGCCGAGCGTCCAGAAGCTGGTGGTCAACACCGTCACCGACCCGTACTCGGTCGCCCTCTCCGCCGACTCGAGGCGCAGCCTGGTCGCCGACCTCGCCGCCGAGGGGCTCAAGCCGCAGGGCTGGGAGAACCACACCGTCCCGAAGGCCGTGCCGCCCGCGCAGCAGCAGATCCAGGAGCTGCACGTCCGGGACTTCTCGGTCGAGGACACCACCGTGCCGGCCGCCGAGCGCGGTACCTACCTGGCCTTCACCGAGTCCCAGTCGGCGGGCATGCAGCACCTGCGCGAGCTGGCCAAGGCGGGCGTGACCACCGTCCACCTGCTGCCGACCTTCGACATCGCCACCATCCGGGAGAACCGGGCCGAGCAGAAGCTGCCCGCCTGCGACCTCAAGTCCCTTGCGGCGGACAGCGAGAAGCAGCAGGAGTGCGTGGCGGCCGTGGCAGCCGAGGACGCCTACAACTGGGGCTACGACCCGCTGCACTACAACGTGCCGGAGGGCTCGTACGCCACCGACCCCGGGGGCACCGCGCGGACCGTGCAGTTCCGGCAGATGGTGCAGGCGATCCACGCGGCCGGGCTGCGGGTGGTCCTGGACGTGGTCTACAACCACACCGCGGCCAGCGGCCAGGCCGAGCACTCGGTGCTGGACCGGGTCGTCCCCGGCTACTACCAGCGCCTCGACGCCAACGGCAAGGTGACGACCGACAGTTGCTGCTCGGACACCGCGCCCGAGCACGCCATGATGAACCGCCTGGTGGTCGACTCGGTCACCACCTGGGCCCGCGAGTACAAGGTGGACGGCTTCCGCTTCGACCTGATGGGCCTCGACCCGAAGTCCACCATGCTGGACGTGCAGGCCGCGCTGCGGAAGATGACCCCGGACTCGGACGGCGTCGACGGGAAGAACGTCTTCCTCTACGGCGAGGGCTGGAACTTCGGTGTCGTCGCGGACAACGCCCGGTTCGAGCAGGCCACCCAGCTCAACATGGCCGGCACCGGCATCGCCACCTTCGACGACCGGATCCGGGACGCGGCGCGCGGCGGCAACTTCCAGCTCTCCTCGGCCCCGCAGCAGGGCTTCGCCTCGGGGCTGTTCACCGACCCGAACGGCTCGCCCGCCAACGGCAGCCCGGAGGAGCAGAAGGCCCGGCTGCTCAAGCAGATGGACCAGCTGAAGGTGGCGCTCACCGGCAACCTGGCCGGCTACCGCTTCACCGACAGCTCCGGTAAGTCGGTCACCGGCGCGGGCGTCGACTACAACGGCGCCCCGACCGGCTACGCGGCCAAGCCCGGCGAGGCCGTCGAGTACGTGGACGCGCACGACAACGCCGACCTGTTCGACGCGCTGGCGTACAAGCTGCCGGCCGGCACCGCGCCCGCCGACCGGGCCCGGATGCAGGCACTGGCGCTCTCGCTGACCGCGCTGACCCAGGGTCCGGGCTTCGCCCAGGCCGGCAGCGACCTGCTGCGCTCCAAGTCGCTGGATGCCAACTCCTACGACTCCGGGGACTGGTTCAACGCCATCCACTGGGACCCGGCGCAGGGCAACGGCTGGGGCCGGGGTCTGCCGCCGGCCGCGGACAACAAGGAGATGTGGCCGGCCGCCAAGTCCCTGCTGGCCGACCCGAAGCTGACGGTGGGCGCCGCCGACATCCGGGCGGCCAGTGCGCAGTACCAGCAGTTCCTGCAGATCAAGCAGGGCTCGCCGCTGTTCTCGCTGCCCACCCTCGCCGCCGTGCAGCAGCGGCTCTCCTACCCGCTCTCCGGCACGGCCGGCGAGACGCCCGGGGTGATCACGCTGCACCTGGACGGCACCGGGCTGGCGGGCGCGGAGAAGGGCGTCACCGTGGTGTTCAACGCCACGCCCGCCGCGCAGGGGCAGACCGTGGCCGCGCTGAAGGGGACGGCGCAGGCGCTGCACCCCGTCCAGGCGGGCGGCGCGGACCAGGTGGTCCGACAGGCCGGATTCGACGCCGCGACCGGCACCTTCACCGTGCCCGGCCGCACCGTGGCGGTGTTCGTCCAGCACTGACGGGCCGCCCGGCAGGGCCCCGCTCCGCCGCCGGCGGAGCGGGGCCCGGTGCGTTCCGGACCGGACGCCGACGGGTATGGCCGAAATCCGACCCTGGCACGGCCTGAATGGTGACGTGCCGCACCCGTGCGGCGCTGCCGTCCACCATCCGGACGTCCGAGGTGCCCTGAGTGCTGGTCAGTGGCCGCCGAGGGTGATCGAACCTTCCCATCGTAATGAAAACCGTCTTCGAGAATTTGTGTGCCTGTAACACGAATGCCCGCCTGGCGGATGAACGGGCCCGGTAGCTAATCGGCCAATCCGTGGCATGCATCTGTCATTAACGACTCGTTTGCTGCCACGATTCCTCCGGCTGCAGACGAGGGGGCCCCACCCCCCGGTGCAGCTGTCCCAGGTCACGAACAGCGCGTCCCCCTGCCAAGAACTCGCTCGGCAACTGCTCCGCAACCGCACCCGCGCCGCGAACCCGGCGGCGGGGGCCCCCACTGCGCCGCAACCCTGCGGCCAGGTTCTCTCCACCGTTCGCGAACCCGCGCCGGTCGGAAAAGGAGTCCGCATGTCCCGTTACACCCAGGCCCGGAAGGCAGCGGTTGTCATGGCCGCCTCCACCGCGCTGCTGGTGACCGGCATTCCGGTCATTGCGCAGGCGGCCACCCCGGACGCTCCGGCAGCCGTTGCCGCCCAGCAGGCGAGCCGCGCCCAGCTGATCGCCTCCGCGAGCCAGCAGTCCACCTCCCTCGCCCAGACCCTGGGCCTGGGCAGCGAGGAGAAGCTGGTCACCAAGGACGTGTCCCAGGACGCGGACGGTACCCGCCACCTGCGGTACGAGCGCACCCTCAACGGCCTTCCCGTCCTCGGCGGCGACCTGGTGGTCCACCAGTCCGCCACGGGTGCGACCAAGGGCGTGGACCGCGCCAGCACCGCCGCGCTGACCGGTGTGAGCACCACGCCGAAGCTGGCCGCGCCGGCCGCGCAGTCCGCCGCGCTGGCCGCCGCCTCGGGCTCCTCGCTGGACGCCGCGCCGCGCCTGGTGGTCTGGGCCGCCGACAACAACCCGCGCCTCGCCTGGGAGACGGTCGTCACCTCCACCGAGGCCGACGGCACCCCGAGCAAGCTGCACGTGGTCACCGACGCCACCTCCGGTCAGGTCATCCAGAAGTTCGAGGGCATCCAGACCGGCACCGGCAAGGGCGTCTTCGTCGGCAACGTCACCATCGGTACCACCCAGTCGGGTTCGTCGTACCAGATGAAGGACGGCGCCCGCGGTGGGATGTACACCACCAACCTGAACCACGGGACCTCGGGCACCGGCACCATGTACAGCAAGTCCAGCGACAGCTGGGGTGACGGCACCGTCGCCAACAGCGAGTCCGCCGCGGTCGACGCCCACTTCGGTGTCGCGGCCACGTGGGACTACTACAAGAACACCTTCGGCCGCAACGGCATCCGCAACGACGGGGTCGGCGCCTACAGCCGCGTCCACTACGGCAACAACTACGTGAACGCCTTCTGGGACGACTCGTGCTTCTGCATGACGTACGGCGACGGTGACAGCAACACCCACCCGCTGACCGAGCTCGACGTCGCGGGCCACGAGATGAGCCACGGCGTGACCGCGGCCACCGCCAACCTGAACTACTCGGGTGAGTCCGGCGGCCTCAACGAGGCGACCTCGGACATCTTCGGCACCATGGTCGAGTTCTACGCCAACATCCCGACCGACAACCCCGACTACCTCATCGGGGAGCTGATCAACATCAACGGGGACGGCACCCCGCTGCGCTACATGGACAAGCCGTCCAAGGACGGCGGCTCGGCCGACTACTGGTCCTCCACCGTCGGCAACAAGGACGTCCACTACTCGTCCGGTGTCGCCAACCACTTCTTCTACCTGCTGTCCGAGGGCAGCGGCGCGAAGGTCATCAACGGCGTCAGCTACAACTCGCCGACCCAGGGCAACATCACCGTCACCGGCATCGGCCGGGACAAGGCGGCCGCGGTCTGGTACCGCGCGCTGACCACCTACATGACCTCCACCACCAACTACGCCGCGGCGCGCATCGCGACGGAGAAGGCGGCCACCGACCTGTACGGCGCGGGCAGCGCCGAGCTCAACGCGGTCAGCACCGCCTGGGCGGGCGTCAACGTGGGCACCGCGCCGAACCCGGGTGGCGTCACCGTCACCAGCCCGGGCAACCAGAGCACCGCGCTGAACGGCGCGGTCAACCTGCAGATCGCCGCCACCGGCGGCACCGCCCCGCTGACCTTCTCGGCCACCGGTCTGCCGACCGGCCTGTCGATCAGCTCCAGCGGCAAGATCACCGGCACCGCGACGGCCGCGGGCACGTACAACGTGACCGTCACCGCGAAGGACTCCGCCAACAAGACCGGCTCCGCCAGCTTCACCTGGACCGTCTCCGGCGGCGGTGGCGGCACCTGCACCCCGGCCCAGCTGCTCGGCAACGCCGGCTTCGAGACCGGCAGCGCCGCCCCGTGGACCGCCACCAGCGGTGTCGTGGACAACAGCGCCTCGCAGGCCGCGCACGCCGGCTCCTGGAAGTCCTGGCTGAACGGCTACGGCTCGACCCACTCGGACAACCTCTCGCAGACGGTCACCATCCCGGCCGGCTGCAAGGCGTCGCTCAGCTTCTACCTGCACGTCGACACGGCCGAGACCGGCTCGACGGTGTACGACAAGCTGACCGTCACGGTCAACGGCACCGCGCTGAAGACCTACTCCAACGTGGACGCGGCCGCCGGCTACCAGCTGCGGACCTTCGACCTCTCGTCCTACGCGGGCCAGACGGTCACCCTGAAGTTCGCCGGCACCGAGGACTCCTCGCTGCAGACCAGCTTCGTGATCGACGACACCTCGATCCAGACCAGCTGAACCCGGGCCGGTAGCGCCGGCGGAACCAGGTAAGACAGGTGCGGGGCCCGGCAGCGACTGCTGCCGGGCCCCGTGTCGTGGGCCGGTGCCGGGCCCCGTGTCGTGGGCCGGTGCCGGTGCCCGTGTAGTGGGCCGGGCCGGGCCGGTGCCGTGGGCCGGGCAGGTGAGTTTTCGGAAACCGCCCGGCAACGGCGGAGCAACCGCCGGGCAACACGAAACACCGGTGAAACGTGTCCGTCCGCGACCGGAAATCCGTCCTCGCGACACTCTCCCAACCGCGACCTGCGAACCCCACCCTGACGCAGGCCTTTGGGAAGGCACCCCCTATGTTCCTGGCTGACTCGTCGCCCGGCCTCGACACCGGTGACACCGCCTGGCTGCTCGCCAGCACCGCGCTCGTCCTGCTGATGACCCCCGGGCTGGCGCTCTTCTACGGCGGCATGGTCCGCACCAAGAGCGTGCTCAACATGATCATGATGAGCTTCGTCTCGATCGCCGTGGTCACCGTGGTCTGGCTGCTGGCCGGCTACTCGCTCGCGTTCGGCCGGGACGCCGGCGGCTGGGGCCTGATCGGCGCCCCGGACCACCTCGGGATGGCCGGGATCACCCCCACCTCGCTCACCGGCCACGTGCCCACCGTGCTGTTCGCCACCTTCCAGCTGACGTTCGCGATCATCACCGCCGCGCTGATCAGCGGCGCCATCGCGGACCGGGCGAAGTTCGGCTCCTGGGTGGCCTTCACCGCCGTCTGGACGCTGCTGGTCTACGTCCCGGTGGCGCACTGGGTGTTCGCCCCCGACGGCTGGATCCTGTCGAAGCTCGGCGCGCTGGACTTCGCCGGCGGCACCGTCGTCGAGGTCAACTGCGGGGCCAGCGGCCTGGCTCTGGCGCTGCTGCTCGGCCCGCGGATCGGGTTCCGGAAGGAGGCGATGCGCCCGCACAGCCTGCCGCTGGTACTGCTCGGCGCGGGCCTGCTCTGGTTCGGCTGGTTCGGCTTCAACGCGGGCTCGGCGCTCGGCGCCAACGGTCTGGCCGCGTCCGCTCTGCTCAACACCCAGGCGGCGGGCTGCACCGGGCTGCTCGGCTGGCTGCTGGTGGAGAAGCGCCGGGACGGTCACGCCACCACGCTGGGCGCCGCCTCGGGCGCGGTGGCCGGCCTGGTGGCGATCACCCCGTCGTGCGGCAGTGTCGACCTGCTCGGCGCGCTGCTCGTCGGGCTCGCGGCCGGTGTGGTCTGCTCGTACGCGGTCAGCTGGAAGTTCCGGTTCGGCTTCGACGACTCGCTGGACGTGGTGGGCGTGCACTTCGTGGCCGGCGTCATCGGCACCGGTCTGATCGGCCTGTTCGCCACCGCCGCGATGACCGGCGGCCCGGCCGGCCTGCTGCACGGCGGCGGCCTCGGGCAGCTCGGCAAGCAGCTGGTGGCGATCCTCGCCGTCGCGGCGTACGCCTTCGCCGCGACGTACGGGATCGGGCGGGCCGTCGACCGGGTGATGGGCTTCCGCGCCAGCGAGGAGCACGAACTCACCGGCCTGGACCTCGCCGTGCACGCCGAGACCGCGTACGATCACGGCGTCCTGGGGCACGGCACGACCGCCCACGCCACCACCACCGTGCTCACGCACCCGTCCGACAGGGCCTCCTCCGCATGAAGCTGATCACCGCGATCGTCAAGCCGTTCAAGCTGGACGAGGTAAAGAACGCGCTGCAGGCCGTCGGTGTGCACGGACTGACCGTCACCGAGGCCAGCGGGTACGGCCGGCAGCACGGCCACACCGAGGTCTACCGGGGCGCCGAGTACCGGATCGACCTGGTGCCCAAGGCCCGGATCGAGGTGGTGGTGGAGGACGAGGACGCCGAGCGGGTGATGGAGGAGATCGTCCGCGCCGCCCGTACCGGCAAGATCGGTGACGGCAAGGTCTGGGCCGTGCCGGTGGAGTCGATCATCCGGGTCCGCACCGGCGAACGCGGGCCGGACGCGGTGTAGGGCCGCTCCCGGGGCGCCGCCCGGGAGCCCGACCGCCTGCGGGCGGTGCCGGTGCCGCCGGTGGAGCTGCTGCACCCGGCCGCCCGGGCGGACTCGCCGCGGGCGGCGCAGGGCGACGTGACGGCCCGTGAGAGCCCTCGCGCATACCGGGGCAGTGCCGGCCGCCCTGCCCGCCGTCGTAGCGCGTCCAGAGGCCCGCAGGCGGCAGCGTGCGCGGCGCGGCGACCAGGGTGAGCCCCGGGCCCCGTCGGCCGCGCACTGCTCGGACTCCCCGCCCCGCTCGTTCCGCCCCCGCCCGGCCCCCGTGCGCCGCTCATCCGGCGTGGCCGCTCGTCCGACGTGACTGTTCGTCCACGATCGTCCAGCGGGATCCCCGGCCGTCCATGCCGTCGACCCGCGGCCGTCCATGCGGTGGAGGCGGGAGCGTCGCATACGAGCTTTCCGGAGCTGCAGAAACGTTGCTTCCAAGGCCTTGACGGGCCCTGGCCACGACTCTAGGTTCAGCGCTGCAAGTTTCCAGAAAGTTTCAGCAATCTTTCACGAGCGGTACCCCAGGCTGCCCCCACCCCAGCCCCCAGGAGACATCGTGGTCACCACCGCCCCCACCCGCCGGCCTGCCCGGACGGCCGGCGCGCTCACCGCCTCGGCGGCGCTCGCCCTCTCGCTCACCGCGGCGTTCGGCGCCGCCCCCGCCCAGGCCTCCCCGCCCGGCAACGGCAAGGACGTCACGGCGACCCTCTTCGAGTGGCGCTTCGACTCCGTTGCCAAGGCCTGCACCGACACACTCGGCCCGAAGGGCTACGGCTTCGTCGAGGTCTCGCCACCCCAGGAGCACATCCAGGGCAGCCAGTGGTGGACCTCCTACCAGCCGGTCAGCTACAAGATAGCCGGGCGCCTCGGCGACCGCGCGTCCTTCAAGAGCATGGTCGACACCTGCCACGCGGCCGGCGTCAAGGTGGTCGCCGACTCGGTGATCAACCACATGTCGGCCGGCTCCGGCACCGGCACCGGCGGGACGAACTACACCAAGTACAACTACCCCGGGTACTACCAGGACCAGGACTTCCACTCCTGCCGCGCCGCGATCAGCAACTACGGCGACCGCTCCAACGTGCAGAACTGCGAGCTGGTCAACCTCTCCGACCTCAACACCGGCAGCGCCTACGTCCAGCAGACCATCGCCGGCTACCTCAACGACCTGGCCTCGCTCGGCGTCGACGGCTACCGGATCGACGCGGCCAAGCACATCGCCGCCGCCGACCTCGCCGCGATCAAGGCGAAGACGGCCAACCCCAACGCGTACTGGGTCCAGGAGGTCATCTACGGCGCGGGCGAGCCGATCCAGCCCTCCGAGTACACCGGCACCGGCGACGTGGACGAGTTCCGCTCCGGCACCTGGCTGAAGAGCGCCTTCCAGGGCGGCCGGATCGCCGACCTGGCGAACTGGGGCTCCGGCCTGCTGTCGAGCGACAAGGCCCGCACCTTCGTCGACAACTGGGACACCGAGCGCAACGGCTCCACCCTGACCTACAAGGACGGCTCCGCCTACACCCTGGCCAACGTCTTCATGCTGGCGTACCCGTACGGCGCGCCCAACGTCTACTCCGGCTACGCCTTCACCGGCCACGACGACGGCCCGCCGAACGGCGGCACCGTCAACGCCTGCTACAGCGACGGCTGGAACTGCACGCACGCGTGGCGGCAGGTGGCCAACATGGTCGGCTTCCGCAACGCGGTGGCGGGCACCGGGGTCACCAACTGGTGGTCCAACGGCAACAACGCGATCGCCTTCGGGCGCGGCAACAAGGGCTTCGTGGCGGTCAACCGCGAGTCCGGACCGGTCACCCAGACCTTCCAGACGTCGCTGCCGGCGGGCTCGTACTGCGACGTCCAGCACGGCGACCCGGCCGCGGGCGGCTGCACCGGGCCGTCGTACACCGTCGGTTCGGACGGCCGGTTCACCGCGACCGTCGGCGCGGGCGACGCGGTGGCGCTGTACGTGGGCGCCCCGGGCGGCTCCGGCGGCGGCAACCCGGTGAGCGGCGGCGCCTCCTTCGCGGTCAACGCCACCACCGTCCTGGGCCAGAACATCTACGTGGCCGGCAGCACCGCGGCGCTCGGCGGCTGGGACACCGGTAAGGCGCTGCTGCTCTCCTCGGCGGCCTACCCGGTCTGGAAGCTGGACGTGGCGATGTCCGCGGGGACGGCGTTCGAGTACAAGTACATCCGCAAGGACGCCGCCGGGAACGTCACTTGGGAGTCCGGCGCCAACCGGACCGCGACGGTGCCCGCCTCGGGCGCGGTGACGCTGAACGACACCTGGCGTCCGTGACACGTGCTGACGGCCGCTCCTTCCCGACGGGGAAGGGGCGGCCGTCGGCACGTCGTTCGACGGTTCCCCCTTGCGGGTGGCGTCGCCGGGTCAAACCTCCCGTATCGGGTGAACGCTGCCAGCATCACGGAATGAGAGCCCTCCCCGTCGTCCTCGACGTCGAACTCTGCGGCGGCCGCTGGGACGGCCACCGCAAGCGCGTCAACGCCACCGCCCCGCCGCCCTCGCTGCGGATGGTGCTCCGCGCCGAACTGCCCGTCACCGAGGCCGGCGAGTACTGGCCGACCACCAGCGTGTACCGGCTCGACGAGCACGGCGCCCGGTGGCGCTACCGGTACTCCCACGACGAGTAGGGCCGGCCTCGTGGCCGCCGGGGACTGCGCTCAGCCGCGCCCGATGTAGGGCATGGCCGTCGCCATCACGGTGGCGAACTGCACGTTGGCCTCCAGCGGCAGCCCGGCCATGTGTCGAACGGTGCGGGCCACGTCGGCGACGTCCATGGTCGGCTCCACCGCGACCCGCCCGTCCGCCTGCCGGACGCCGACGCTCATCACCGCGGTCATGTCGGTCGCGGCGTTGCCGATGTCGATCTGCCCGCAGGCGATCCGGTACGGGCGGCCGTCCAGCGAGAGCGACTTGGTGAGCCCGGTCACGGCGTGCTTGGTCGCCGTGTACGCGATCGACTGGGGGCGCGGCACGTGGGCCGAGATCGAGCCGTTGTTGATGATCCGGCCGCCCTGTGGGTCCTGGGCCTTCATCTGCCGGAACGCGGCCCGTGCGCAGAGGAAGGCCCCGGTCAGGTTGAGGTCGACCACGGCCCGCCACTCGGCGATGTCCAGCTCGTCCACCGGGGTCGGCGCACCGAACGTCCCGGCGTTGTTGAACAGCAGGTCGACGCGGCCGAACCGCTCGGCGGCCGCCGCGAAGAGCGCGTCCACCGCCGCCGGGTCGGTGACGTCGGTCGGTACCACGGCGGCCCCGCCGTCGTCCGTCCCGGCCGCCGCCCCCGGTGCGGCCGCATCACAGAGCCCGGCCGTCTCGCGCAGCGGCGCCTCCCGCCGTCCGGCGAGCACCGGCCGCCAGCCGGCGGCGGCCAGCTCCACGGCCACGGCGCGGCCCACCCCGCTCCCGGCTCCGGTGACGACGGCGATCTGCTGGGGCATGGCGGACTCCTCGGACGGTGGTACGGGCGAGCCGATCGTCCCCGATCCGGCTCCTGGAGTCACTGGTACGAGGGCCCAAAACGCGGCGGGCGCGGCACCTGCGCGACTGTGCTCCCCACCGTCCGGCGGGGACGCCTCCCCGCCGGTCGGCAGGGGGTGCCGGAAGTCTTTACCGGATCAGGATCAAACGTTGGACCGACGTCGGTCGTACCGCAACCGGCCCGCCCCGGCCCACGTCATAAGATCGCAGGACGGCGCGCCGCCGCGAGGGAGGGCGCGCCGACTCCCGGGGGTCACGGACGTCGTCGCGCCCCGGGCCTGTCCGGCCCCACCCGGGGGCCACCGCCCGACTCCCGACGGAGCGGGCGCGACACCGGTCGGAGAGTCCTCACCGTGCAGCCGCAGCCCACCCGTATTCGCGCCGTCCTGACCGGCGTCGCCGCCCTCACCCTGGCCGCCTCGCTGGCGGCCTGCGGCAGTACGGAGAGCGGCGGCGGGAAGAAGGGGGACTCCGCCAAGGCCGCCGGTACGCCGAGCACGAGCAGCAGCGCACCGGGCAGCCCCACGGCCGGGGGCAGCACCTCCGCCACGCCCGCCGGCGCCACCCCGGCCGCCTCGGGCAAGGTCCTGATGCCCACCGGTCCGACCGCCGCCCTCGCCAAGGCCCGGGACACCCCCGTCGGCCAGATCCTCGTGACCACGCTGGCCGGTCCCAAGTCGGGGGTCTCCGGCAAGGTCTGGGTCTGGCTGCCGCCCGAGTACAACGACCCGAAGTTCGCCAAGTCGGGCTTCCCCGTGCTCACCCTCTACGCGGGCGGCCAGAGCAACGGCTACAACACCTGGACCGACGACCAGCTGCCGATCCAGCAGCAGGACGCCGAACTGTCGAAGGCCGGCAAGGCACACCCGTTCATCATGATCATGCCGGTGCAGAACTTCACCTCCGACGAGAAGAACGCCCTGGACTGCTCCGACATCCCCGGCCAGCCCAAGATGGGCACCTGGATGGCCGAGGACATCCCGGACTTCGTCCGCGCCAACTTCCGCACCGTGAAGGGCCGTGACGGCTGGGGCCTGATGGGTGCCTCCACCGGCGCCTTCTGCAGCGCGAAGCTCGCTCTCCAGTACCCGGACAAGTTCAAGGCCGCCGTCCCGATCGACGGCTACTTCAACCCGGACTCCGGGTTCTGGAAGGGCCACGAGGCCGAGCGGCAGGCCAACAGCCCCGACGTGATGGTCGCCCAGGGCAAGGCCGACGTGAAGATGCTGGCCACCGCCGGCGGTGCCAACGGCTACGAGACCAAGCTGGTCAAGGCGTGGGTCGCCAAGGCCGCGCCGCCGCTCTCCGTCGAGTACTACGAGCAGCCCGGCGGCAAGCACCTCACCAGCGACTTCAAGAAGATGATCCCGGACACCCTGCAGTGGCTCAGCAAGAACCTGGCGGGCCCGGCGAGCGACTGACCCGGTCCGTGCCGCCCCGCCGGCGCCGGGAGTGCCTCCGTGGCCCCCGGCGCCGACGCCTTTCCGGCGAGGTGGGCGGCCCCGGCCGGCCCGCTGACCTGCACGTCAATCGGACATTGATTCGGCCCTGATCGACTGTGAGCACTTTGGTGGAACCGCCGTCCACCAGCCGTGCCAAGTCGTGAAGAGAGTGTCATGCCGAGCCATCTGCTGCCCGTAGCGTCCCCGCCCGCAGCCCCCGCCCAGCGGGGCTCCGACCGTGTGCAGGCCGCCGGCGAGGAGCCGCAGGCCGTCCGGTTCGCCGGGCTGCGGCTGGTGCACGCGGCGCTCCGCCGCGACCTGGCGCGGCTGCCCAACGCGCTGCGCCTGCTCCAGCCCGGCGAGGACGAGAAGGGCGCGGCACTGCTGCGGCACTGGCACTTCGTCAACGCGATGCTGACCTGCCACCACGAGCAGCAGGACGGCCGGGTCTGGCCGATCGTCCGCCGCTTCGCGCCCGATCTGCGGCTGCTGCTCAACTGGCTGGAGGAGGACCACCACAACCTCGACCACTCCTTCACCCGGGTCGGCACCCTGGTCCGGATCGCCAGCCGGGACGCGGGCAGCGCCTGGCCGGTCGCCTACGCCATGGAAGACCTCGCGGCCCGGCTGGAGACCCACCTGCGGATCGAGGAGCGGCAGCTGCTGCCCCGGATGGAGCTGGTGTTCAAGACCACCTCCCGGGTCGGCGGCCTGCCCGAGCTGCTGGACCTGCTGCGCTCCGCCGACGGCCCGGGCACGGCGGACGCGCTCGCCTGGCTGCTGGACGGCGTCGAGCCGGCGCAGGTCGAGCGGCTGATCGCGGACTGCGATGACGACGTGGCCCGCAGCTGGCCGCACTGGCAGTCCACCTACCAGCGCTGCACCGCCCCGCTCTGGGGCCCGCCCGACGTCCGGGACGGCGCCGCCGAGTGACCGGCGGCCGTTTTTCCGGGCCGGTGATCTACGCGCGTGGCATATGCCCGGCACGCCTCGTCGGCCGCTGACCGCCCGAGCGGACGACGGGAGTCTACTCCGGCAGGCGGTT
This sequence comes from Kitasatospora sp. NPDC032757, assembly GCF_055579305.1. Classification (NCBI taxonomy): domain Bacteria; kingdom Bacillati; phylum Actinomycetota; class Actinomycetes; order Kitasatosporales; family Streptomycetaceae; genus Kitasatospora; species Kitasatospora sp. NPDC032757. Next base: position 190,748 of record NZ_JBVINN010000003.1, read on the forward strand.
GAGCCAGGTCAGCGGAGTGACGGCGATCGCCTTGCCCGGCGAGCCGTCCCACTCCACCGGCAGGCCCGCCGCCTCCAGCGCCGCGACCACCTCGCGGCCGATCTTCACCGTCCGCCGCTCCGCCGACTCCTTCGACTCGCCCTCGGCGCGGAACCCGCCGTACCGCAGCATCAGCCCGCGCCCGGCGGCGGCGCCCTCGGTGTCCTGCTGGTGGAAGAAGACGAAGCCGCGGGAGTCCTCCTCGGCCTCGCCGCCGATCTCCTCGTAGCCGCAGCTCGCGCAGCAGGTGAAGTCCATGGCCGCGACGATGCCCTGGTCCTCCAGTGCGTCGAACGCCTCCTCCAGCCGGTCCACGTCCGTCGTCTCCGGCCAGGACGCCTGCTCGGCCAGCCGCTCCCGCCAGAGCGGGGTGACGATCTCCTCGGCGTCCTCCTCCTCCAGCCCCCGGTCCTCGAACTCGTCGACCAGGGAGTCGGCTATCTCGTCGGACTCCTGGAAGCCGCACCGGATCAACTCGCGGGCACGCTCCTCGGCCTCGCGCCGTACATCGAAGGTGAGCTCGGTCTCCTGGTTCATGCCCGAATCCTCGCACCGCCCACCGACACTCCCGCCGCCGGGCCCGGGGCTGCCGTCCGCCGGTGTTCTCCGGTCTCCGACTGCCCCCTGATCACCCGTCTGCCAGGTGCCGACCGCAGCCTGACCGCCGGCGCCGGCTCCGCCGTGTACGCGGGCCTGCCGCCGGCCGCCCGCCCTGTGCGCGGCCGGCAAAGCGGGTGCACCACCTGGCCGCCGACTGCACCAGTGGTGACCGGTCGCCACTGCCTGGAGCCGATCGGGCTTACCGTGATGCAACGTCAGATCGGCACGGTAGCCGAGGAGTTCCGCGACGTGCCGTTCACGCCGGTCGCCGCTCAGCCCGAGGCGAGCCGGAACTCCAGGTTGCCGAAGCGCACCTGGTCGCCCGGGCGGACCCGGACCCCGCCCGCGATCCGGAGGCCGTTCACATGGGTGCCGTTGGTCGAGCCGAGGTCGTACAGCACCCAGCTGTCGCCCTCCCGCCGCAGCTCGGCGTGGTGGCGCGACACCGAGATGTCGTGCAGCCGCAGCCCCGAGCCGGGGACCCGTCCGATCGTCAGCTGACGTTCCCCGCCCTGCGGCAGGCTCAGTCCGGGCAGCCGCTCGATCCGCCACGCCCCGCGCAGCCGCACGCCGAACGCCGAGACCTGGCCCACCGTCCGCAGCAGGAACCGCCCGACGGGGTTGCCGGCCGGCAGGCCCGCCATCGCCTCGTCCAGCTCGGCCCGGCTGCTCGCGTGCAGCACGAGCTCCATCCGGCCGAGGAAGGTGTCGTGCGAGATCCGGCCGCTGCCCGCGCCCTCCCGCAGCACTCCGAGCGCCTGCTCGCGCTCGACCTCGGACGGCCGGACCACGTGCGTCCGGATCTCAGGAGACGTCATGGCCCGATTGTCGGCTCAGCCGCCCCCACCTGTCCAGATTGCGGCCGGGCCCCAGGGGGCGGCGCCGCCGACGCGGACCGGGCTCCGCGCGCGTTGAGGCGGGGTCAGCTCTTCCTCGCGGCGGCCAGGATCTTGACGGTGGTGTGCAGGAACCGGGCGGTGGCCGAGCCCCGGTAGGACTTGCCGAAGAGGTTGCCGGTGCTCTTCAGCCGGCCGTCCTGGAGGCGGACCACCACGTAGGCGGTGGCCGGGTCGGCGCCGATCACCTCGTAGTCGCCCTTCGGCGAGGTGAACGGGACCGGGAAGTCCGCCGGCAGCGGCTCGGAGAGGAAGTTGATCATCAGTCGGAGGTCCGGCGTGGCCTCGACGCCCGCGAACGGCTCGGCGGCGAGCACCGTCTCGACCTCCTCGACGGTGCGCAGCATCACCGGGACGGGGTAGCCGAGCGCCTCGGTCAGGTGCTGTTCGATGCGCCGGGTGAGCGCGACTCGGTCCGGTTCGTCCGTGGTGAAGAAGATGTTGCCGCTCTGGATGTACGAGCGCACGTCGCCGAGGCCCAGCTCGGTGAAGAGGGCCCGCAGCCGCTCCATCTTCACCGTCCGGCCGCCGACGTTGACGGCCCGCAGGAAGGCGATGTACGTGGTCGTGGTGGTCATCCGGTCAGTCTGGCACCAGGGGCCGACAACGCCCCGGTTCACCGGGATCGTCACCGGTCGGTGCCACACTGACGCCATGGCTACCTGGCAGGATTTCGAGCACGAGGCACCGGATCTGGCCCCCGCCGTGCGGGCCCGCTTCGAGGCCAACAAACACCACGTCCTGGCGACGCTGCGCAAGGACGGCTCACCCCGGGTGAGCGGCATCGAGGTGGACTTCATCGGTGCCGACCTCACCCTCGGGTCGATGTACGGGGCGGTGAAGGCCCGCGACCTCCAGCGGGACGACCGCTTCGCCCTGCACGCCCACCCGGGCGACGAGACGATGGAGGGCGGGGACTCCAAGATCTCGGGCCGCGCCGTCGAGATCACCGACGAGGCCGAGCTGGCCGCCTACGAGGCCGATCTGCCGGAGCCGCCGCCCGGCCCGTTCCACGCCTTCCGGCTGGAGCTGGAGCAGGTGGTGCACACCACGGTGGGCGAGGACCACCTCTGGATCACGTCCTGGCGCCCGGGTGAGCCGGTGCAGCGCATCCAGCGGCACTGACGGCGGTACCGGCCGCGGCACCGACCGTGGTGCCGGCGGCCGCACCGGCACCGGGAGCGGCTCCCGCGCGGGTCAGCCCTTCTTCGGCAGTACGGACTTGAGCACCTCGGGCGTGCGGGCCACGACGGCGTGGCCGTCGTCCGCGGTGATGATCGGGCGCTGGATCAGGATCGGGTGCGAGGCCATCGCCGCGATCCAGCGCGCCCGGTCACCCGGCTCCCTGGTCCACTTCTTCATCCCGAGGTCCTTGGCGGACTGCTCGTCGAGCCTGGTGATGTCCCACGGCTCCAGCCCCAGCCGCTCCAGCACCTTCTCCAGTTCGGCGGCGGTCGGCGGGTCCTCCAGGTAGCGCCGCACGGTGTACTCGGCGCCCACGGCCTCCAGCTCGCCGAGCGCCGTTCGGCACTTCCCGCAGCGCGGGTTGATCCAGATCTCCATGCGGCCAGCGTACCGACCGCCCGGTCCGGCGCGGGTGAACCGGGCGCTGGCCGTCCGGCGCAGGGCCTGCGCCGGACGGGAACTTCCGTCCGCCCACGGAGGGTTGAGAGGCCAGGGGTCGGGTCTCGGGAGGGGAGCACCGGATGGACGGCGCATCGATCATCGGACAGCTGATGACCAGCGAGGGCCGGGCGGATCCGTACCCGCTGTACGCGCGGGCGCACGAGCTGGGCGCGGCCGCCCCCGCCGGGCCGGGCACCGTCCTGGCGATCGGGCACGCCGCCGCCAACCAGGTGCTGCGAAACCCGGCCTTCGCACTGGAGGACACCGGGGAACTGGCCCTGTCGGACGCCGCCGTCGCCCGGCACTCCTCCGTCACCCTGCTCGGCCGTTCGATCCTCCAGCGGAACGCGCCCGACCACGGCCGGGTCCGCTCGCTGATCGCCTCGGCGTTCAACGCCCGCCGGGTGGCCGCGCTGCGGCCGGCCGTGGCGGCGACGGTCGGGCGGCTGCTGGACGGCATGGCGCAGCGCGGCGCCGACGGTTCGCCCGTCGACTTCATGGACGCCTTCGCCTTCCGGCTGCCGGTCGAGGTGATCTGCGAGCTGCTCGGCGTCCCCGGGCCGGACCGCCACCGCTTCCGGAGCCTGGCGGGCGACCTCACCATCGCGCTGGAGCTGATCCAGGACCTCGACGAGCTCACCGTCGCCGACGAGGCCGCCGAGGAGTTGTCCGGCTACTTCACCGCGCTGGTCGCCGAGCGCCTGGCCCGCCCGCAGGACGACCTGGTCAGCGATCTGGCCCGGATCGCCGCCGACGCCCCCGACCGGATATCCGGCGCCGAGCTGCTGGCCAACCTGGTGCTGCTGCTGGTGGCCGGCTTCGAGACCACCACCAACCTGCTGGGCAACGGTCTCGCCCTGCTCTTCCGCCACCCGGAGGCGATGGACGGGCTCCGCACCGGCGCGGTGGCGCCCGAGCTGCTCACCGACGAGGTGCTCCGCCACGACTCGCCGGTCCAGCTCACCACCCGGGTCGCGGCCGCCGAGGGGCTCGCCGTGGCCGGGGTGCCGGCGCCGGCCGGCAGTGTGGTGCTGGTCCTGCTGGGCGCGGCCAACCGCGATCCGGCCCGCTACCACCGTCCGGAGCTGTTCGACCCCGGCCGCACCGACAGCCAGCCGCTCAGCTTCGGCGGCGGCCCGCACTTCTGCCTGGGCTCCCGGCTGGCCCGGATGGAGGCCGAGGTCGCCGTACCGGCCCTGCTCGACCGCTTCCCCCGGCTGGCTCCCGGCGGCGTCTCCACCCGCCGGGACCGCCTCGTCCTGCGCGGCTACGAGACGCTGCCGGTCACGGTCCGCTGAACTGCGGCCCCCGGGGCCAGGGGCGTTCGGCCCAGAGGGGGCGGCCGGGACCGAAGCAAGGGGCCGGTGCGCCGCAGGTGGGGGAGCATGGAAGGACGAACCGGTCGCTCCGGACCGGTTCGCCCCGGACCGGCGCCCCCACCGGCCGGCCAGGAGGTCTCCGCCGTGCCCACAGCGCCCCGCCCACCGCAGCCGGTGGCCGAGGAGCTGGACCGCGCGGTGCTGCGCGACGCCGCCGCCCGGGGTGACGACGAGCTGTTCGTGACCGCCGTCCTGCTCCAGTACCGCGCCGGGGCGGAGCACGCCGAGATCGTCAACCGGGGCCATGTCACGCCGCTGCTGCTCTCCGACCACGGCGCCACCCCGGTGCACTGCCCGTACGAGCTGCCGCTCGGCCCCGGCCGCCTCGGCCGGCCCCCTCCCGGCGGTCCGACCCTGCGGCCGTCCCCCTCCCGCCCGGTCACACCCTGCTGCTCTACACGGACGGCGTGAGCGAGGCCCGCGATGCCACCGGCGCCTTCTACCCGCTGGCCGGCCGTCTGACCACGCTCGGCACGGCAACCCCGGAGCGCCTGGTCTCCTTCCTCGCCCACGACGTCCACGAGTACGGCGGCCTGTTCGCCGACGACCTCGCCGTCCTCGCCCTCACGCGGGAGTGACCGAGGTCACCGTCGGCCTGCCCCCGCCCGATTCCCCGCCCCGCCGGTTCCGCAAGCCGGAGCCCCCTCCCCGGCAGGCGATGTCGGGGAGGGGGCTCCGGGAGCACGCGGCGACGGCGTTCGGCCGCGACGGCCTACAGGTCGTAGTAGAGCTCGAACTCGTGCGGGTGCGGGCGCAGGGCGATCGGGGCGATCTCGTTGGTGCGCTTGAAGTCGATCCAGGTCTCGATCAGGTCGGGCGTGAAGACGTTGCCCGCGAGCAGGTACTCGTGGTCGGCCTCCAGGGCCTCCAGGACCGCCGGGAGCGAGGACGGCACCTGGGGCACGTTGGCGTGCTCCTCGGGGGCCAGCTCGTAGAGGTCCTTGTCGACCGGCTCCAGCGGCTCGATCTTGTTCTTGATGCCGTCGAGGCCGGCCATCAGCATCGCGGCGAAGGCCAGGTACGGGTTGGACGACGGGTCCGGTGCGCGGAACTCGATGCGCTTGGCCTTGGCGTTGGAGCCGGTGATCGGGATGCGGATCGCGGCCGAGCGGTTGCGCTGCGAGTAGACGAGGTTGACCGGTGCCTCGAAGCCCGGGACCAGGCGGTGGTAGGAGTTCACCGACGGGTTGGTGAACGCCAGCAGCGACGGGGCGTGCTTGAGCAGCCCGCCGATGTAGTAGCGGGCGGTGTCGGAGAGCCCGGCGTAGCCCTGCTCGTCGTAGAAGAGCGGCGAGCCCTCCGTCCACAGCGACTGGTGGACGTGCATGCCCGAGCCGTTGTCGCCGAAGATCGGCTTCGGCATGAAGGTGGCGGTCTTGCCGTTGCGCCAGGCGACGTTCTTGATGATGTACTTGAACAGCATCAGGTCGTCGGCGGCGTGCAGCAGGGTGTTGAACTTGTAGTTGATCTCCGCCTGGCCGGCCGTGCCCACCTCGTGGTGCTGGCGCTCGACCTCCAGGCCGGCCGAGGCCAGCTCCAGGGACATCTCGGCGCGCAGGTCGGCGAAGTGGTCGACCGGCGGGATCGGGAAGTAACCGCCCTTGTACTTGACCTTGTAGCCGCGGGCGTCGCCCTCGGCGGAGCCTGAGTTCCAGGCACCGGCCTCGGAGTCGATGTGGTAGTACGACGCGTTGGCGCTGGTGTCGAAGCGGACCGAGTCGAAGACGTAGAACTCGGCCTCGGGACCGAAGAACGCGGTGTCGGCGATGCCGGAGGAGGCCAGGTAGGCCTCCGCCTTCTTGGCGACGTTGCGCGGGTCGCGGCTGTAGGCCTCGCCGGTGACCGGGTCCTGGATGAAGAAGTTGATGTTGAGGTGCTTCTCCTTGCGGAACGGGTCGAGCCGGGCCGTGGCCAGGTCCGGGACGAGTGCCATGTCGGACTCGTGGATGGCCTGGAAGCCGCGGATCGACGAACCGTCGAACATCAGGGTCTCGGACGGGTCGAAGGTCGCCGCGGGCACGGAGAAGTGCTGCATGACGCCCGGGAGATCACAGAACCGGACGTCGATGAACTTCACATCGTTGTCCTGAATGAACTGCTTCACTTCGGCGGCGTTGTTGAACATCCATCCTCCTCGGCGTGCGAATGGGGCTCACCCTAGGAATGGCCCGTTTCCAACCGGTGACCCGGTCGTTTCCTGAATGTTAACCGCCGTCGTTGAACGGGCGGCAAAGTCGTACGCTCCGGGGCAAAACGCTTCGCCCGCCCTGGTCGGGCCGTCTGAGTGGTCTGGACCACTTGGGAGGTGCCGGAAGACGCGATTCACCCTCCGGGGGAGCCGGTGCAGGCCCGGACCGTCCGCCCGGTTAGTGTGGATTCGTGGACACCAGAGAAGCGTTGGGATCGTGGATCGACGGCCCGAAGGCGGCCGCCGAGAAGATGGGCACCGACTTCGGCCACCGCGGCGAGCGCCTCGGACTCCCCAAGGAGGGCACCGGCTCGATCGCCGGTCCGGGCCGCCGGCTGGGCGCGCTCTTCGTCGACGGCTGGCTGGTCTCCCTGGTCGCCTACGGGCTGATCGCCAAGGGCTCCCCGGGCTCGGCCAACATGTGGACCACCCCGCTCTTCTTCGCCGTCACCGCGCTGCTGCTCGCCACCACGGGGACGACCGTCGGCAAGCGGCTGTTCGGCCTGCGGGTGGTGCGCCTGGACGGCAGCCGCGCCACCATCCCCCAGGTGCTGCTGCGCACGCTGCTGCTCTGCCTGCTGGTGCCGGCCCTGGTCTGGGACCGCGACACCCGCGGCCTGCACGACAAGGCGGTCGGCACCGCCGAGGTGCGGATCTGAGGTCCGGCCCTGGGGCCTCGGTTCCGAGGCCCGGATCCCGAGGCTGAGCTTCGAGGCCCGGATCCCGAGGCTGAGCTTCGAGTCCCGGATCCCGAGGCTGAGCTTCGAGTCCCGAATCCCGAGTCCCGAATCCCGGATCCGAGGCCGGGCCGGTGTCCGGAAGCCGGGCCGGTGCCCGGAGCCAGGTCTCGAGAACGTCGAACGGCCCCGCCGCGGAGCTTCCGCGGCGGGGCCGTTTCGTGCGAATGGGGAGGGGTGGGTCAGCGGGCCTGGCCGCCCTTGGGCATCCGGGCACCCTTGGGCATCGGGCCCTTGGGGATCGGCGCCTTCGAGAGCAGGTCGCCCAGGGCGCGCAGCCGGTCGTTGGTCTCGGTGACCTGGGCCGGGGTGATGGCGCGCGGCAGACGCATCAGGTGGATCTGCAGCTTCTTGAGCGGAATCTCGCCCTCGCCGTTGCCCACCACGATGTCGTGCACCGGCACGTCGCCGACGACCCGCGCCATCTTCTTCTTCTCCGAGGCCAGCAGCTGGCGCACGCGGTTCGGGTTGCCCTCGCCGATCAGCGCGATGCCGGCCCGGCCCACGGCGCGGTAGACCGCGTCCTGGCTACGGGTCACCGCGACCGGGGTGGAGCTGGCGCTCCAGCCTCGCCGGATGTTGTTCAGCACGGCCGCCACGGCCCCCGGCTGCCCCTCCATCTGTCCGAACGCGGCGCGTTCGGCCCGGCGCCCGAAGACGATCGCCATGGCCAGGAAGGCCACGATGAAGCCCAGGATGCCCAGGTAGATGGGGTGGTCGATTGCGAAGCCGATGGCGAGGAACACGCCGAAGGTCAGCAGGCCGACGCCGGCGATGATCAGGCCGATCTTGGTGTCGACCTTCTTGGTCATGGTGTACGCCTGGCGGATCTGCTTCAGCCGCCCGGGGTTTTCGGATGTTTCCCTCGCCATAACGCTCATGGTACGTGCCACGGGTACGGGATATCCAAGCCCGGGTACCCGTTCGTCCCCAACCGTGACTCGGGTGAACCCGCGCGACTCCGTACGGGTACGAACGCGGGGGTTCCGAGGGCGGTGCGCAGCCGCCGGGGCGGAGCCCGCTAGCCGTGCGCGGACTCGGCGACGGCGCCGCCGGGCCGCGCGTCGCGCTCGCGGTCCGCCGCGTACCGGCGGTTCTCGCAGACCGCCGCCCAGGCGTTGCGGCGGGCCTGTCGCTGGCCGCCCGCCAGTAGCACGCTCTCGGCCAGTCGCAGCGCGGTGCCCACCGACCGGATGCCGACCTGCATGTCGAACAGCTCCCCTCGTGACGGACCCGGTGACAGGGTCCGTGGCGGAAATGATTCGAACGGTCCCATTGTCACCACCCCGTGTTACCAGGCCGTGACCTGGCAGTCAAAGCCTGATGAACCCGAAGAACCCGAAGGGCGGAGCCGAGGCTCCGCCCTTCGGTGGTCAGAAGTCGCCGGCCGGTCAGACTGACGCCTGCTCGCGGCGCTCCAGCGCCTGCCGGTACAGCCGTCCGGCGCGGTACGAGGAGCGCACCAGCGGGCCGGACATGACGCCGGCGAAGCCCAGCTCCTCGGCCTCCTGCTGGAGCTCGACGAACTCGTGCGGCTTCACCCAGCGCTCCACCGGGTGGTGGCGCACCGAGGGGCGCAGGTACTGGGTGATGGTGATCAGCTCGCAGCCGGCCCCGACCAGGTCGGCCAGCGCCTGGCTGACCTCCTCGCGGGTCTCGCCCATGCCCAGGATCAGGTTGGACTTGGTGACCAGCCCGGCCGCGCGGGCCTGGGTGATGACGTCCAGCGAGCGCTCGTAGCGGAACGCGGGCCGGATCCGCTTGAAGATCCGCGGGACCGTCTCGACGTTGTGCGCCAGCACCTCGGGGCGGGACGAGAAGACCTCGGCCAGCTGCTCGGGCACCGCGTTGAAGTCGGGGATCAGCAGCTCGACGCCGGTGCGGCCGGCCTCGCGCCCGGCCGTCATCGCGTGCACCTGCCGCACCGTCTCGGCGTACAGCCAGGCGCCGCCGTCCTCCAGGTCGTCGCGGGCGACGCCGGTGATGGTGGCGTAGTTGAGGTCCATGGTGACGATGGACTCGGCGACGCGGCGCGGCTCGTCGCGGTCGAACTCGGCGGGCTTGCCGGTGTCGATCTGACAGAAGTCGCAGCGGCGGGTGCACTGGTCACCGCCGATGAGGAAGGTCGCCTCGCGGTCCTCCCAGCACTCGAAGATGTTGGGGCAGCCGGCCTCCTGGCAGACCGTGTGCAGCCCCTCCTTCTTCACCAGCGACTGGAGGGCGTTGTACTCCGGGCCCATCTTCGCGCGGGTCTTGATCCACTCGGGCTTCCGCTCGATGGGGGTCTCGCTGTTGCGGACCTCCAGGCGGAGCAGCTTCCTGCCGTCGGGTGCGACAGCGGACACGTGCGACTCCTAGAACTAGACGGGGTACCCCCAGGGTACGCCTGTGCTTGTACGGCCTTCGCCGGGCCGGTGGCCCGCAATCGCAGGGCAACATCGCTACCGGCGGGTAGATTCCCCGGACCTTCCGGGCGGATTCCCGGATGTGCCGGGGTGGATTCCCCGGACCTGCCCGGTCGTCCCGGGTCAGCGGCTGAGCGCCGGCTCCGGCAGTTCGGCGAACACGTCCGCCAGGTGCTTCTCGACCGCGGACAGCGCCTCGCCGACCGGGAAATCCCGGCCCAGCTCGCCGGAGAGCGACGCGACGCCCGCGTCCCGGATGCCGCAGGGCACGATCCGGTCGAACCAGGTCATGTCCGGATCGCAGTTCAGCGCGAAGCCGTGCATGGTCACCCCGCGCGAGACCCGCACGCCGATCGCGGCGAGCTTGCGGTCGTCGCCGCGCTGCCCGGCGTTGGAGGGCGCGTACTCCGGCCCGGCCAGGCGGGGGTCGATGCCCAGCGGCAGGCCCATCCGCAGGGTCAGCTTGCCGAGGTCCACCACCTGCGACGGGTCCACCACCGCGTCCGGGATGGCCTCGCCCAGTACCCAGACCCCGCTGCGGCCCTCGACCCGGGTGGTCTCCACGCCGAACTCGCCGCAGGCCCGGATCAGGGCCTCCTCAAGCCGGCGCACGTACGCGACGACGTCCATCGGCTCGGGGAGCTTCACGATCGGGTAGCCGACCAGCTGGCCGGGGCCGTGCCAGGTGATCTCGCCGCCCCGGTTGACCTCGACCACCGGCGTGCCGTCCAGCGGCAGGTCGGCCGGGTTAGTGCGCCTGCCCATCGTGTACACGGGCGGGTGCTCCAGCAGCAGCACGGTGTCGGGGATCTCGTCCGCGACCCGCAGCGCGTGCAGCCGCTGCTGCTCCTCCCAAGCCTCCTGGTAGGGGACCGCGCCCTCGCCCATGCCCATCCGCACGAACCGCACGTTCTCGCTCATGCGCGCACCCCGCCGCACTCGGCGGTCACTTCGCGCGACGCGCACCGTCCGACCGTCTGCTCGCTACGCTCGCTCACCGTTGCTGCTCCTTGCCAGGCGTTCGAGACCAACCTCGCCACTGTACGCCCCGGCCGCGATCGGCCGTCCGGGTGCCCGCGGGCAGCCCCGGTCCGGCCCGTCCGGTCAGTTGCCGGCGAGCAGCTGGAGCCGCAGTGCCAGCTGCAGCTCCAGGGAGCGTTCGGGGTGGTTCCAGTCCCGGCCGAGCAGCACCTCGACCCGGTCCAGCCGCTGCACCACCGTGTTCACGTGGACGTGCAGCTCGTCCTTGGCCCGGGTCAGGCTGCCGCCGCAGTCGAAGTAGGCGCGAAGCGTGCGGACCAGCTCGGTGCCGCGCCGGGCGTCGTAGTCCAGCAGCGGGCCGAGCGTCGCGCCGACGAAGCCGTCCACGTCGTGGCCGTCCCCGAGCAGCACCCCCAGGAAGCCCAGCGCCCGGGCCGAGGCGCCGTCCCCGGCCCGGCCGAGCACGCGCAGCGCGCGGACGCAGCGCAGGCCCTCGGCGTACGAGGCGGCCAGCGCGAGCGGGCCGGCGGCGGGCCGGCCGGCGCCCACGGTGACCGGGAACCCGGCCAGCCGGGCGAGCCGCTCGGCCGCCTGCTCGGCCGCCTCCTGCGGGGCGCCCGCCGAGCCGTCGTCCGGGAGCAGCAGGACGACGGCCTCGCCGTGCTCCGCGCTGATGCCGCGCGAGCCGAACAGGTACCGCCCGGCGGCGCCCGCCAGCCGGCCGCGGTCGGCGGCCGCCGTGGCGGCGCTGGGCGCGGCGCCGGCGGCAGCGGCCGGTTCGGCGACCAGCACCAGGTGCGGGCGGCCGAGGTCCACCCCGAGCCGGCGGCCGCGCGCGGTGAGGCCGGCCGGGTCGCGGTCGGGCGTGGTGAGCAGGTCGGCGAGCAGCTCGCCGCGGACGCGGTTCTCGGTCTCGGCGACCGAGCGGCGCAGCAGCAGGAGCAGCGCGGTGACCACACCGGCCCGCTCGAACAGCCGGCGGTCGGCGTCGTCCAGGCCCGGCCGGCCGAGCAGCACCAGGGTGCCCAGCGGCTCCTGGCCGGCAAGGACCGCGCAGACCCAGGCGTCGCCGTGCCGCACCGACCGGCCCTCGGACCGGGACGCCGCGACCGCCTCGGCCAGCCCCTCGGCGGGTGCGGCCCGGCCGGCCAGCGGCTCGCCGCCGGTGTCCAGGACGGCTATCTCGCCGCCCAGCAGCGCGGCCACCGCGGCGGCGACGTCCGGTACCTCGGCGCCGCGCAGCACCAGGTCGGTGAGCCGGTCGTGGCCCTGCTCGGCGCGCTGGACGGCGGCGGAGTGAGCCCGGATCAGCTCGTTGGCGCTGTTCAGCTCGGCGAGCGCGGCCCGGGTGTCGGCCAGCGACTTGGCGGTGTCCAGGGCGATCGCGGCGTGCGCGGCCAGGGTGCAGAGCAGCGCGACCTCGTCGGGGGAGAAGGCGCGCGGCGAGCGGTCGGCGGCGAAGAGCACCCCGATCACCCGGCCGCCGAGCAGCAGCGGCACCCCGATGATCGCGACCAGGCCCTCGTCCAGCACCCCGGCGTCGATGGTGCCGGTGTGGTGGAAGCGTTCGTCGGTCCGGTAGTCGGGGGTCGCGTACGGGCGGGCGGTCTGGGCGACCAGGCCGCCGAGGCCGTCGCCGAGGCTGAGCCGCAGGGTCTGGAAGAGCACGGAGACCGAGCCGTCGGTCACCCGCATGTAGGTGTCGCCGGCGGCCTCGTCCGGGAGGGTCAGGTAGGCGGTGTCGGTGCCGAGCAGCATCCGGGCCCGGCGGACGATCGCCTGGAGCACGGTGTCCAGGTCCCGGGAGGCGGCGAGATCCCCGGCGGTGTCGAAAAGGGCGGTCAGCTCGGCCTCGCGGCGGCGGTGCTGACGCAGCGTCCGGTGCACCCGCAGCGCCTGCCAGGTGGCGTCGTCGATCTCGCTCAGCACGGCGCCCGGCGCCCCCTGACGGCGCGCGTCGGCCAGCACGTCGGCGAAGTCCTCGGTGGCGGCGCCGGAGGCGAGCAGGTCGAGCAGCCGCCGCAGCGCGGGCGCCGAGCTGGTGTGGGGGACGGGGTCGTTCACGGTACGGCCGCCAATCGGCAGTGGGTCACAGGCCTCGGTCCCTGTCGTCGAAGTCCCGCCTTCCCGGCGGCGTCCGGGCGGACGACGCTGCTTCGGGGACAGGCCCCAGGGACGGAAGCGCGATCGTAGCTGCTCAGCCCCGGTGGCCGTAGCGGGCCGGCGCCCATCCGGTCATGAGCGCCGGCCGTGGAACGGGGTGTCAGGCGGTCGCGGGCTTGGCGAGCGCCACGGCCTCGGGAGCGGACTCCGGCTCGATCTCCGTGAGGTCGCTGCCGCGGGTCTCCCGGCCGCAGAGCACCGCGAGGACGGTGACCGCGGCGGCGATCGCCACGTACACCGCGATCGGGGTGGAACTGCCGTAGTCCTTCAGCAGCGCGGTCGCGATCAGCGGCGCGGGCGCGCCGGCCGCCACCGAGGCGAACTGGGCGCCGATCGACGCACCCGAGTACCGCATCCGGGTGGCGAACATCTCGGAGAAGAAGGCCGCCTGCGGTGCGTACATGGCGCTGTGGAAGACCAGCCCGACGGTCACCGCCAGCACCAGCGAGCCGAACGATTTCGTGTCCACCAGCCCGAAGAAGACGAACGCCCAGATCCCGACGCCCACCGCGCCGACCAGGTACACCGGCTTGCGGCCGACCCGGTCGGAGAGCGCCCCGAAGAGCGGGATCAGCGCGAACTGGACCGCCGAGGCGATCAGCACCGCGTTCAGCGCGGTCTGCTTGGGCAGGTGCACCCGGGTCACGGCGTAGGCCAGGACGAACGTGGTCATCACGTAGTAGGAGATGTTCTCCGCCATCCGGGCGCCCATCGCCACCAGCACCTCCCGCCAGTGGTGCCGCACCACGGCGACCAGCGGCGGCTGCTCGGCCTGCCGCTGCGAGGCCTTGCGTGCCTCGGAGCGGGCCAGCGCCGCCTTGAACAGCGGGGACTCGTCCACCGCCAGCCGGATCCACATCCCCACCGCGACCAGCAGCGCCGACAGCAGGAACGGCACCCGCCAGCCCCAGGAGAGGAAGGTGGCGTCGGACTGCACGGTGGTCAGCAGCGAGAGCACGCCCGCCGCCAGCAGGTTCCCGGCCGGTGCGCCGCCCTGCGGCCAGGACGCCCAGAACCCGCGCCGCCGGGCGTCGCCGTGCTCGGACACCAGCAGCACCGCGCCGCCCCACTCGCCGCCGAGCGCGAAGCCCTGCACCAGCCGCAGCAGGGTGAGCAGCACCGGTGCCGCCACGCCGACCTGGTGGTACGTCGGCAGCAGCCCGATCAGTGTGGTCGACCCGCCCATCAGCAGCAGGCTCACCACCAGCAGCTTCTTCCGGCCGATCCGGTCGCCGAAGTGCCCGAAGACCAGCGCGCCGAGAGGCCGGGCGGCGAACCCGATCGCGTAGGTGAGGAAGGAGAGCAGGGTCCCGGTCAGCGGATCGCTCGCCGGGAAGAACACCTTGCCGAAGACCAGCGCCGCGGCGGTGCCGTACAGGAAGTAGTCGTACCACTCGATGGTGGTGCCGATCAGGCTGGCACCGACCACCTTCCAGAGCGGTGAGCCCGGTCTCGCGACGGTGGGAGAACTGGCCATGGGATCAAGCCTCTCGGAGGGGGACGGGCGGGGTACGGCGGGGAGCATCAGTGCGCGGTCCAGCCGCCGTCGACGGGGAGGCTGGCACCGGTGATGTAGGAGGCGTGCGGGGAGCAGAGCCAGAGGGCGAGCTGGGCCACCTCGTCGGGTTCGATGAGCCGCTTCACGGCGGTGCGGTCGAGCATGATCTGCTCCACCACCTCGTCCTCGCGGATGCCGTGCGCCAGCGCCTGGCCGGCGATCTGGCGCTCCACCAGCGGGGTGCGGACGTAGCCGGGGTTGATGCAGTTGCTGGTGACGCCGTACGGCGCGCCCTCCAGGGCGACCGTCTTGCTCAGCCCCTCCAGCGCGTGCTTGGCGGTCACGTAGGCCGACTTGAAGGCGCTGGCGCGCAGGCCGTGGACGGAGGAGATGTTGACCACCCGCCCCCAGTCACGCTCGTACATGTGCGGCAGGGTGCGGCGCAGGATGCGGAACGGGGCCTCGACCATCACCCGCTGGATCAGGGTGAAGCGTTCCAGCGGGAACTCGTGCACGGGCGCCACGTGCTGGAGGCCGGCGTTGTTGACCACGATGTCGGCGTCGTCCGGCAGGCCCTCGACCGCCTCCGGGTCGGAGAGGTCCGCGACGTGGGCGACGCCGCCGATCCGCTCGGCGAGCTCCCGGGCCGGGGCGGCCGAGAGGTCGACGACGTAGACCCGGGCGCCGGCCTCGGCGAAGGCCTCCGCGCAGGCCCGGCCGATGCCCGAGGCGGCCCCGGTGACCAGGGCCGTACGGCCGTCGAGCGGGCGGGCTGAAGTGGTGTCCATGGCCGAGAACGGTAGGAATCCTGCGGCCCGGCTCCTATGTGGCGGGGGCCTACAGCACTCCGGTGAACCATGGCGGTCATCACTACGACCATCGATCGGCGGTTCGGCCACCTGGAGCCAAACCCATCCTGTCCGGGCTTCCCCACAATGGGCGCCGATGCTTCACCCGTTCGGAGGATTGCTCGGCCAGAACCACCCATAGCGCCCGAATGCTCGCTACATTCGCGCCGATTCCCGACAGGGGGCGCCGCCACAGGCAGCCGAAGTGCTGGTGGAGCCGTGCGGCGTCCGAGAGGTGTTGACTGACTATGCCCCAACGGCCTGCAACCGACAGCCCGGCGTACGGACCGCTCGACCCGCTCGACCAGCACCGAGGTCCGGTCGGCCGGGCCCTTCCGGACGCCCCCGACGCCCCGACCGCCGACGAGTTGCGAGTGCCCGCGCCGATCACGTCCGTCACGCCCGAACGGCACCAGGGCGCTGCCGCCGCCCCGGACGACTCTGCCGCGCCCGCACCCGCACCGCCCCCGCCCACGGCCGGCCACTCCGGCCCGGGTCCGCAGAACGGCCAGCTGGCCGCCCTGATCGAGGAGGCCGGGTTCTCGCACGCCGGCCTGGCCCGCCGGGTCGACCAGCTCGGCCTGGAACACGGCCTCGACCTGCGGTACGACAAGACCTCCGTCACCCGCTGGCTCCGCGGCCAGCAGCCGCGCGGCGCCACCCCGGCCCTGATCGCCGAGGTCTTCACCCGCCGGCTCGGCCGCCGCCTCACCGCCCAGGACCTCGGCCTGGACGCCTGCGCCCCGGTCTACGCGGGCCTGGAGTTCGCCGAGACGCCGCAGGAGGCGGTGGACATCGTGGCGAGCATGTGGCGCAAGGACAACGGCCCGCAGTCCGAGCTGCGCCGGATCGCCTTCACCCCGGCCGGGCTGGTCGTCCCCAGCCGGGACTGGCTGATCGGCCGGACGGACGAGCGCGTCGCCCGGGACGGCTCCACCCTGCCCCGCCCGGACGCCCCCGGCGCACCGTCCGCCGCCGCGCCCGGTGCGCCCGCCGCACCCCCGGTGCGCGGCCCGGCCCCGGCCTCCGGTGCGCCCTCCTCCCGGGCCTCCGTCCCGCCCTCGGCCGCCGGGCAGGCGGCGTCGACCGCGCTCGGCCGGGTGCCGAGCCAGAGCCGGCGCCCGCCCGTCGCCGTCGAGCCGCCGTACACCGACCCGGCCCGTGAGCAGCGTCCGGCGCTGCGGGTCGGCCGGGGCGACATCGCCGCGATCCGCGCCGTCGGGGACCTCTTCCGCGCGCTGGACCACGCCTACGGGGGCGGCCACGCCCGCCAGGCGCTGGTCCGCTACCTGGAGAGCGAGGCCGAACCGATGCTGCGCGGCCGGTACGGCGAGCAGATCGGCCGGGCGCTGTTCGGCGCGGTGGCCGACCTGACCAGGCTGGCCGGCTGGACGTCCTTCGACATCGCCGCGCACGGCCTGGCCCAGCGCTACTTCGTCCAGGCGCTGCGGCTCTCCCAGGCCGCGGGGGACCGCGCGCTCGGCGGCTACGTCCTGGTGACGATGAGCCAGCAGGCGGTGCACCTCGGCCACGGCCGGGAGGCCGTCCAGCTGGCCCGGGTCGCCCAGCAGGGCGTCGGCACCGCCGTACCGCCCACCGTGCAGGCGCTGTTGCACGCCGCCGAGGCGCGCGGGCACGGCCTGCTCGGCGACGTCCGGGCCTGCACCACCGCGCTGGTCCGCTCCGAGCGGTCGCTGGCAGCGGCCCGGGCCGGCGACGAACTGCCCTCCTGGGCCCGGTACTTCGACGAGGCCCAGCTCTCCGACGAGTTCGCCCACTGCTACCGGGACCTCCAGCAGTGGCGGACGTCCGCCCAGCACGCCGAGAAGTCGCTGCGGCTGCGCTCGCCCGCCTACGCCCGGAGCCGGATCTTCTGCCGGATGGTGCTGGCCACCGCCCGGCTCGGCATGGGCGACCTCGACGAGGCGTGCACCATGGCCACCGACGCCCTGCGCGCGGCCGGCGAGATGCGCTCGGCCCGCTCGCTGGAGTACGTCCGGGACTTCCACCGCCGGCTCACCCCGTACCGCGGCAGCCCGGTGGCCCGTGCCTTCGAGGAGACGGCCCGCCAGGCGGGGGTGATCTGACCCTCGACCACCCGCTCCCGGCGCTCACCCGCGGCGGCCGGCGGGCGGACGCCGCCGCGCGGCCCCTGCGCCGGGAGCGGGGGGACCAGCACCGGCAGCGGGAAGGGCAGCGCCGGGAGCGGCAGCGGGAAGGGCAGCGCCGGGAGCGGCGGCGGCACGAGCAGCGCCGGGAGCGGGTCGGGCAGCACCCGGAGCATGCCCGCGCCGACCAGCGCCGTCGCGGTGGACGAGGGCAGGTGCCCGGCGTCCACCGCGGCGGGGCCGGCCCCGAAGGTCCTCGTGACCCGCCCCCGTCCGGGTCCGCGTCAGGCCGCCGCCTCCGCCTCGCGGGCGCCGGTCGGCAGTCCCAGGTCGCGCACCACGGCCTGCGCCGCCCGCCGGCCCGAGACCAGCGCACCCTGGGCGGTGCTGGTGTCCCGGTGGTCCCCGCAGACGTACAGCCCGGCCAGCAGCCGCACCGGGCGCCGGTGGTTGTGCGGCGGCGGCATGGTCGGTACCGCGTCGGGGACGTGGCGCACGCTCAGGAACTGCCACCCCTTGGTCGGCGCGCCGTACAGCTCCGCCAGCCGCGCGCGCACCGCCGGTTCCAGCGCGGCCGGGCCGCCGGCGTCGAACGAGCGCCGTCCGAGCACCGTGGTGGCGACCAGGGCCTGCCCGGCCGGGGCGTACGAGGGGTGCAGCTCGCTGAGCACCACCGAGTGCGAGACCAGCGGCGGCCGCCCGCCCGGACGGTCGCCGTCCAGCAGCAGGACGGCCTCGCCGATCGGCGCCCGGTCGGCCGCGTGGTAGAAGGTCGTGACGGGGTGGAAGTCCGGCAGCCGCAGGCCCGGCAGCAGCCCGGCGGCGGACCGCGCCCCGGTCGCCACCACCACGGCCTGCGCGCCGATCCGCCCGTGCCCGGCGGTCTCCACGCCGTCGGCCGCGATCGAGGTGACCTGCACCCCGGTGCGCACCGTCCCGGCGGGCAGCGCGGCGGCCAGCTGGGCCGGCACCGCCGCTATGCCGCCGGCGGGCAGACAGAGCCGGCCGCGTGCGTAGCTGCGCAGCACCAGGTCGGCGATCCGGCTGGAGGTGCCCAGGGCCGGGTCGCTGAGCAGGGCGGCGAGCAGCGGCCGCAGGAAGCCGTCGACGGTGCGCGGGGCGAGGCCGCGTTCGGTGAGCGCACGGGCGGCTGTGGTCTCCGGCCGGGCCTGGAGCCGGCCGGCCGGGGTGGCGGCCAGCCGGCTGAGCCAGCTGCCCAGCCGGGCCTTGTCCAGCGGGTTGCCCAGCGGGGCCCGGGTGGCGGCCTGCCGGGCGGTGGTCAGCTGCGGGTCCCCGGCGCGGTAGCGGCGGCCGCCGCCGTGCACGAGTACGCCGGGCGCGAGCGGGCGCAGTTCGAGGCGGTCCAGGTCGAGGACGCGGCGTAGCTCCGGGTAGGCGGTGTTGAGCAGTTGGCTGCCGTGGTCGAGCCGGAAACCGTCCAGTTCGCGGGTGGCCATCCGGCCGCCGACGCGGTCCGTGGTCTCCAGGACGTGGACGGTCAGTCCGTGGCCGGTCAGTACGCGGGCGGCGGCCAGGCCCGCGAGTCCGGCGCCCACCACGACGACGTCCGGGTCGGACTGTCGGCGGGCGCGGCGAGTGAAGTCGTACGTGGGCACTGGCGTGCTCCCTCCCTGGTCCCGGAGCTTCGGCCGACGCAGGCAGCGGGGTGCCGGGACACGGTCCGACGATGTGATGCCCAGTCAGTGTGAGCGTCAGACAAGCGCATCGGGCCGTATCCGGCGCCGGGGAGGGTTCGGCCGCACGAGATGGCGGCGCCGTCACGGACTGTGGCCCAAGGGGCCGGGTTCGGGGGTCTGCGGGCGCGCACGGTCACCGGGGGCGTGCGGCGCGCCCACTTCGTGCTCCCGTGCGCCCCCAGCCGGAGCCCCGACCGCCCCCCGCTCGGCATATGCCCCTGGCCGGCGTCGCCGCCGGAGCGGGCGTACGCGGGCCTGCGGCACCCGCGCGGACGGCGACCCGCCCCGGACGCGGCTCGCAGGCACGACGCAGCCCGCCCGGGAAGCGGCTCGCTGCTACGCGACACGCCCCCTCGGCACCACGCGACGCGCCCCGCCGCAGGAGCGCTACAGCGCCGCCCGCACCGCCGAGTCCACGTCCGGGTGCTCGAAGCGGAAGCCCGCCTCCAGCAGCCGCTTCGGCACCACCCGGTGGCTGCCCACCACCTCGATCGCCAGCTCGCCCAGCACCGCCTTCAGCACCGGCGTCGGCACCGGGAACGGCGTCGGCCGCTTCAGCGCCCGCCCCAGCGCCGCCGTCAGCTCGCCGTTGGTCACCGGCTCCGGCGCGCTGAGGTTGAACGCGCCGCTCAGGTCGTCCCGGTCGATCAGGAACCGCAGCGCCGCGACCTCGTCCGCCAGCGAGATGAAGCTCCAGTACTGCCGCCCGTCGCCGAGCCGCCCGCCGAGGCCCAGCTTGAAGAGCGGGAAGAGCCGCCCGCCGGCCCCGCCCTTGGCAGAGAGCACCATCCCGGTGCGCGGGTGGACCACCCGGATCCCGGCGCGCTCGGCCGGCCGGGCCGCGGCCTCCCACTCGACGCAGACCTCGGCCAGGAAGTCGTCCCCGGCGGGGGAGTCCTCGTCGATCACCGCATCCCCGGTCTGCCCGTACCGGCCGACCGCCGAGGCGCTGACGAAGACCCGCGGAGGCTCCTTCAGCCCGGCCAGCGCGACGGCCAGCGTCTCGGTGCCGAGCACCCGGCTCTCCCGGATATCCCGCTTGTAGGCGTCCGTCCACCGGCGGTCGCCGACCCCGGATCCCGCCAGGTGGACCACCGCCTCGACCCCGGCGAGCCCGTCCCGGTCGACCTGCCCGAGCAGCGGGTTCCAGCCGATCGCCGTCGACCCGTCCGGTTGCGGGCCGGTCCGGGAGCGGTGCCGGACCAGCCGGACCACCTCGTGGCCGTCCGCCAGCAGGGAGCGGACGAGTGCCGAGCCGATCAATCCCGTGGAGCCTGTGACCGCGATTCGCATGGGGTCATCCTCGCAGTTTCCGGGGGCCGGAACTCCGTGTACAGGCCGGGGGCCGCTGATTAGCATGACGCGCATGCACGACGAAGATCTGATCATCCGCCCCGCTCGGTCCGAGGACGAGAAGCAGCTGTCGGAGCTCAACCGCGCGGCCTGGTCCTGGCTGAGCGACGTCGCCCCGCAGCCGCCCGAGGGGGACGCGGTGTTCGACGAGCGCCACACCCCGGACCAGTTCCTGCTGGCGCTGCTCGGCGGCCGGGTCGTCGGCTACGTCCGGGTGGTCCCGCCCACCCCGCTGGCCAGCAACCGGCACGTGCGCCAGATCCAGGGGCTGGCGGTCGACTCCTCGGCCCGCGGCCGGGGCCTCGGCCGGGCTCTGGTCGAGGCCGCCTGCACGGCCGCCCGGGAGCAGGGTGCCCGCCGGATCACCCTGCGCGTGCTCGGGCACAACGCCCCGGCCCGGCGCCTCTACGAGGCCTGCGGCTTCGTCGTCGAGGGCTCGCTCACGGAGGAGTTCCTGATCGACGGCCGGTACGTGGACGACATCTGGATGGCCCGCCCGCTCGCGGCCTGAACCGCCCGCCCCACGCCGCCCGCCCGGGGCCGCCCGCACCCTCGGCACCCTCGGCACCCTCCGTCCCGCCGGTGCCGGACCCCCTGACGACCCGTCGGATTTCGTGTCCGGCCGGTAGCAGAGTCGTGACACACCCAACCTGTCTGGAGTAGTGCCACGCCGGGTACCGTACGGCCGTGAGCAACTCGACGCCTCCCGGGTGGTACCCGGTACCGGGTGCGGACGGCACAGCCGGTCATGAGCGCTGGTGGGACGGCACCGCCTGGACCAGCGACGTCCGCCCCGTCCAGGCGGGCGGCGGCGGGCTCGCCGACGCCCCGACACAGGTCTCCTGGCAGACCCCCCAGCAGGCGGCCCCCGCCCAGCCGCCCGCGTACGGCTACGGCGCCCCGCAGCAGGGCGCGCCCGGATACGGCTACCCGGCACAGAACCAGCCCGCCTACGGCTACCCGCAGGGCGGCTACCCGCCGCCCCCGAAGCCCGGGCGGACCAAACCCGGCGTGGTGATCGGCATCGTGGCCGGGGTGCTGGTCGTGGTCGGCGTGGTGGTCGCGATCGCGCTCAACAGCGGTGGCGACACTCCGCGGGCGGACCCGACGCCGGTGCCGACGGTCACCGTCACAAACAGCCCGACCGCCAGCCCGACCAAGCGCACGCCCACCCCGACGCCGACGCCCACGCCGAGCCTGCCGCCGGTGCCGGTGATCAAGGACACCGCCGCCGACACCCAGCACTCCATCACCGTGCCGATATTCCAGGGCTGGGACGCGCAGACCGACACCACGCATTCGACGGTCTTCCTGGGCAGCGGCCGCTACACCTGCCCGACCGGCGGCTCCTGCATCCGCGGCCAGTTCTCGGTCGAGAAGGACACCATCTCCGGCACGTCGGCCCGGGCCGCCGCCGAGGCGGCGATGCCCACCTACGCGGGGGCGATCTTCACCGGGATCACCTCGCACACCGACGCCGGCTCCTCCAACACCACGGTGGCGGGCGTCTCCGGGTACGCGGTGCGCTGGCACATCACCACCTCGGACGGCACCAAGGGCTACGTGCTGATGGTGGCCGTCCCGGCCAAGGGCGGCGGCTACGTGGCCTTCGAGGGCGGCGTGGACGACGCGGCGGGCGCGCCCGACCCGGGCGTCCTCGACCAGATCCTCAAGGGCATCAAGCAGGACGGCACCGCCTCCGGCTCGGGTGCCTGAGGCGGTGGCGCCGCCACGGCCCGGGCCGCGCAGCGTTGTCGGCTGCGGTGCCCGCGGCCCCGCCCGTGGCCCGGCGCCGGCGGCCCAGCCCGGTGCCCGTGGCCCCGCCCGTGGCCCGGTGCCGGCGGCTCAGTCCCCGTAACGCTCCCAGAGCTTGGGGAACCGTTTCGCCATCGCGTCCGGGTCGTCGAAGTCCAGGGAGGCACCCGACGGCCGCGCGGGCTGCCGCTCGCCCACCTCGGGCAGCGGCAGCCCGGTCAGCTGCTCGTACGCCTCGTCGGCGGCGTAGCCGAGGTCCTCGGCCTCGCCGTCCTCCT
The DNA here is from genome assembly GCF_055579305.1 of Kitasatospora sp. NPDC032757. NCBI lineage: Bacteria > Bacillati > Actinomycetota > Actinomycetes > Kitasatosporales > Streptomycetaceae > Kitasatospora > Kitasatospora sp. NPDC032757. Next base: position 213,299 of record NZ_JBVINN010000003.1, read on the forward strand.
CCTCGTCGAAGTCCGGGAGCAGGTCGGCCAGGTCGTCCGGCTCGTGGAGCCCGCCCTCGAACACGTCCCGGCCCTGGCCGATCAGCCAGCAGCGGAAGTAGTCGAAGCTGTCCTCCGAGGCACCGTCCAGCAGCAGGTACGCCGCGGCCCAGAGGTCGGTGCGGTAGGCGCGCTGGAACCGCGCCTCGAAGAGCCGGGCGAAGTCGATGACGTCGTCCGGGGTCAGTTGGACGAGCCGCTCCACCAGCCGTTCCGCCTGCTCGTCCGGGTCGCCCTCGGCGGCCTCCCGGGTGTCGTCGATGATCTGCCAGAAGTCGGTCTCGTCCATCACCGCTCCAGCATCCCCGTTCGCCCGCGCCCGCGCATGTGATGGGCCCGCGAAACGCCCGTTCTTCCGATGCCCGGCCCCGTTCGTCCGATGCCCGGCCTCCTCCGTCCGCTCCGGGAACGCGGAACCCCGCGCCGTCCGGGGGCGACGCGGGGTTCCGGAGTTCCGCCGGAGTGCGGCGGAGGAGCCTTACAGGCCGAGCTCGACCTCGAACTCGCCGGCCTCCAGGATCTCCTTGACGGCCACCAGGTAGCGGGCGGCGTCGGCGCCGTCCACCAGGCGGTGGTCGTAGGAGAGCGAGAGGTAGGTCATGTCGCGGATGCCGATGGCGGTGCCGCCCTCGGCCTCGATGACGACCGGGCGCTTGACGGTCGCGCCGATGCCCAGGATGGCGACCTGGTTCGGCGGCACGATGACGGTGTCGAACAGCGCACCGCGCGAGCCGGTGTTGCTGATCGTGAAGGTGGCGCCGGACAGCTCGTCCGGGGTGATCTTGTTGCCGCGCACCTTGCTGGCCAGCTCCGCGGTCTTCTTGGAGATGCCGGCGATGTTGAGGTCGCCCGCACCCTTGATGACCGGGGTCATCAGACCCTTCTCGGAGTCCACCGCGATACCGATGTTCTCGGTGTCGAAGTAGGTGATGGTGCCCTCGGCCTCGTTGATCCGGGCGTTGACGACCGGGTTGGTCTTCAGCGCCTGGGCGGCGGCCTTGACGAAGAACGGCATCGGGGACAGCTTCACGCCCTCGCGGGCGAGGAAGGCGTCCTTGGCCTTGCCGCGCAGCGACATGATCTTGGTGACGTCCACCTCGACCACGCTGGTCAGCTGGGCCTGCTCGTGCAGGGCCTTCAGCATGTTGTCGCCGATGACCTTGCGCATGCGGGTCATCTTGACCGTCTCGCCGCGCAGCGGGGACGCAGCGGCGGCGGCCTTCGGCGCGGCGGCCGGGACGGCGACGGGGGCCGGCGCGGCCTTGGCGGCCTCGGCGGCGGCGATGACGTCCTGCTTGCGGATCCGGCCGCCGACACCGGTGCCGGTGACGGAGGCCAGGGCGACGCCCTGCTCGGCGGCGAGCTTGCGCACCAGCGGGGTGACGTAGGCGTCACCGCTGTCGGCCACCGGGGCGGCCGGCGCGACCGGAGCCGGAGCGGCGACGGGGGCCGGAGCGGCAACCGGAGCCGGGGCGGCAACCGGGGCGGCCGGGGCAACCGGAGCGGCCGGCGCGACCGGAGCCGGAGCGGCGACCGGGGCAGCCGGGGCAACGGGGGCCGGAGCCGCCGGGGCGACCGGAGCCGGGGCGGCAACCGGGGCCGGAGCGGCAGCCGGGGCCGGGGCGGCGGCGACGGCACCGGCGGCGCCGATCAGCGCGAGCTGGGCGCCGACCTCGGCGCTCTCGTCCTCGCCGACCAGGATCTTCACCAGGGTGCCGGCGACCGGCGACGGGATCTCGGTGTCGACCTTGTCGGTGGAGACCTCGAGCAGCGGCTCGTCGACCTCGACGGTGTCACCCTCGGCCTTCAGCCAGCGGGTGACGGTGCCCTCGGTGACGGACTCGCCCAGCGCGGGCAGCAGCACCGGGGTGGCGTCGCCGGCCGGGGCGGCGGGCGCGGCCGGGGCCTCGGCGACCGGAGCGGGGGCGGCGGGCGCCTCCACGACCGGGGCCGGAGCGGCGACCGGAGCCGGGGCGGCCTCGGCGGCGGGGGCCGGAGCGGCGACCGGGGCGCCGGAGCCGTCGTCGATGACCGCCAGCTCGGCGCCCACCTCGACGGTCTCGTCCTCGCCGACCTTGATCGAGGCCAGGATGCCCGAGGCCGGGGCCGGGATCTCGGTGTCGACCTTGTCGGTCGAGACCTCGAGCAGCGGCTCGTCGACCTCCACGCGCTCACCCTCGGCCTTCAGCCAACGGGTGACGGTGCCCTCGGAAACGCTCTCGCCCAGCGCGGGCAGTGTTACTGAGACCGCCATGGTTTCAGCGACTCCTATCAAGTCTTGCGTACTGGAATGGGGGAAGGTGGGGCGCGATCAGTCGTGCGCGTGCAGCGGCTTGCCGGCCAGCGCCAGGTGCGCCTCGCCCAGGGCCTCGGACTGGGTCGGGTGCGCGTGGATGAGCTGCGCGACCTCGGCCGGCAGCGCCTCCCAGTTGTAGATCAGCTGAGCTTCGCCGACCTGCTCGCCCATGCGGGCGCCGACCATGTGGACGCCGACCACGGCGCCGTCCTTGACCTGGACGAGCTTGATCTCGCCGGCGGTCTTCAGGATCTTGCTCTTGCCGTTGCCGGCCAGGTTGTACTTGAGGGTGACGACCTTCTCCTTGCCGTACAGCTCGACGGCCTTCGCCTCGGAGATGCCGACGGAGGCGACCTCGGGGTTGGAGTAGGTCACGCGCGGGACACCGTCGTAGTCGATCGGCACGGCCTTCAGACCGGCCAGGCGCTCGGCCACCAGGATGCCCTCGGCGAAGCCGACGTGGGCCAGCTGCAGGGTCGGGGCGAGGTCGCCGACGGCGGAGATCGTGGGCACGTTGGTGCGCATGTACTCGTCGACGAGGACGTAGCCGCGGTCCATCGCGACGCCGTTCTCCTCGTAGCCGAGGCCGGCCGAGACCGGGCCGCGGCCGATGGCGACGAGCAGCAGGTCGGCGTCGATCTGCTTGCCGTTCTCGGTCGAGACGCGCACACCGGTCTCGGTGTACTCGACGCCGGAGAAGCGGGCCTTCAGCTCGAACTTGATGCCGCGCTTGCGGAACGCGCGCTCCAGCAGCTTGGAGGAGTTCTCGTCCTCCAGCGGGACGAGGTGCGGCAGCGCCTCGACGATGGTGACCTCGACGCCGAAGGACTTCCAGACCGAGGCGAACTCGACGCCGATCACGCCGCCGCCGAGGATGACGGCCGACTTCGGGATGCGGTCGAGCTTGAGCGCGTGGTCGGAGGAGATCACGCGGTCGCCGTCGATGGTCAGACCCGGCAGCGACTTCGGCACGGAGCCGGTGGCCAGGACGATGTGGCGGCCCTCGATGCGCTGGCCGTTGACGTCCACCGAGGTCTGCGAGGAGAGCTTGCCCTCGCCCTGGATGAAGGTCACCTTGCGCGAGGCCACCAGGCCCTGCAGGCCCTTGTACAGGCCGGCGATGACGTCGTCCTTGTACTTGTGGACGCCGTTGATGTCGATGCCCTGGAAGGTGGCCAGAACGCCGAACTCGGCGGCCTCCTTCGTCTCGTCCGCGATCTCGGCGGCGTGCAGCAGCGCCTTGGTCGGGATGCAGCCGCGGTGCAGGCAGGTGCCGCCCAGCTCACCCTTCTCGACCAGGGCGACGCTCAGGCCCAGCTGAGCGGCGCGGAGCGCCGCGGCGTAACCGCCGCTTCCGCCTCCGAGAATGACTACGTCGAAAACGGTGCTGGCGTCGTTCGCCACGTCACGTCCTCCATGCAATGGGGTGGGTCGCCGGGCCGGTCGCGGTCCGGTGGGTCGGAAGCCTTTGTGAGGCGCCCAGTCGTGCCGGAAATACATCTTCGCACTTGTTCACGGCGGCTGATGTCCGGGTCCACCCCGGGGGTGTCCCACAGGGCGGTCACCGGGGTGGGAATACCCCCGACGGAAGGGCATCATCGCAGCTCAGGGCGGGGTTGACAGCGGTGTGAACGGTGCTTCGGGTTGTCTGTCGGCGGGCCGGTTCCGCACAGTGGAACAAAGTTTCGCCCGCAGCGAACAAGGGTGCGGGGCGGGGCTTCGTTCCTTACCCGCAGGTAACAGCGGTGCGGGCGGCCGGACGCCCGGTGGACGCGCCCGGAAAGCCGGACGGGGCCCGGCGCACCCGCGCCGGACCCCGTCCGCTCCGAAGCTCCGGATCAGGCCTTGCTGCCCGCCGCGGTCTGCTCGGCGAAGCGGACCAGGGTGCGCACCGCGCTCGCGGTGCCGCCCTTGGGGGTGTAGCCGAACGGCGCGCCCTCGTGGAAGGCCGGGCCGGCGATGTCCAGGTGGGCCCAGTCGATGCCCTCGGCCACGAACTCCTTCAGGAACAGACCGGCCACCAGGCCGCCGCCCATCCGCTCGCCCATGTTGGCCAGGTCGGCGATGGTCGACTCGGTCATGCCCTTGCGCAGCTCGGCCGGCAGCGGCATCGGCCAGGACTGCTCGCCGACCTCGCCCGCGACGGTGTGCAGCGTCTCGCGCAGCTCGTCGTTGTTGGCCATCACGCCGAAGGTGCGGTGGCCCAGCGCCAGCACCATCGCGCCGGTCAGCGTCGCGACGTCGACGATCACGTCCGGCTTCTCCTCGCCGGCCCGCACGATGGCGTCGGCGAGCACCAGACGGCCCTCGGCGTCGGTGTTCAGCACCTCGACGGTCGTGCCGCCGTACATCTTCAGCACGTCGCCCGGGCGGGTGGCCGAGCCGGACGGCATGTTCTCCGCCAGCGCCAGCCAGGCGGTGACGTTGACGGCCAGGCCGAGCCGCTTGGCGGCGACCACGGCGGCGAAGACGGCGGCGGCGCCGGCCATGTCGCACTTCATGGTCTCGTTGTGGCCGGCCGGCTTCAGCGAGATGCCGCCCGAGTCGTAGGTGATGCCCTTGCCGACGAACGCCAGGCTGGCCTTGGCCTTCGGGTGGGTGTAGGCCACCTTCACCAGTCGCGGCGGGTTGACCGAGCCGTTGCCGACGCCCAGCAGGCCGCCGAAGCCGCCCTTGAGCAGCGCCTTCTCGTCCAGCACCTCGACCTTGAGGCCGTGCTCCTTGCCGGCCGCCTGGGCGATCGCGGCGAAGCCCTTCGGGTTCAGGTCGTTGGGGGCGGTGTTGACCAGGTCGCGGGCCCGGTTCATCTCCTCGCCGACGACCAGGGCGCGCTCGACGGCGGCCTTGGCGTCCTTGCTGCCCTTGCGGGCGGCCAGCAGGACGAGCTCGCCGACCGGCTCCTTGCCGTTGCCGTTGCCCTTGTAGGTGCCGAAGGCGTAGGAGCCGAGCAGGCCGCCCAGCGCGACCGCCTCGACCTCGTCGGCCGACTCGGCCGGCAGCGCCAGCGCGGCCTTCTTGCTGCCGGCCAGGGCGCGGGCGGCGACACCGGCGGCGCGGCGCAGCGCCTCCGACCCGTAGCCGCCGTCGGCGGCCTCGCCGAGGCCGACCGCGAGCACGAGCGCGGCCTTCAGGCCGGCGGGGGAGGGCACCTTGACGGTCTCGCCCTCGGCGCCGGTCGCGCCCAGGGTGCTGAGGACCTCGGCCAGCTTGCCCTCGAACGCCTCGCTCACGGCCTCGGCACCGGGGGCCAGCACAATGCCCTTCGGGCCCTTCGCGACACCGATCACCAGGGCGTCCGCGCGCAGCGAGGCGGCGGAGGAGGTGCTCACAGACAATGCAGTCACGTAATGCGTCCTGTTCTTTCGCGGTCCACGACCGGTCGCGGCGCGGCTGCCGCACCGGCGCAGCCAGCCGCCGCCGCGGGCCTCCCGGTGGCGCGGGCCGGGTCCGGGGCCCCTGGCGCGTGCGCCCGCCGGTCGCGGCGGCCGCACACACCAGAAGCCCCGGCTCCTCGGCGCGCGTCGGCCGGGCAGGACCTGCGACGGTGCAGGGCTGCGGTGCTCCACGCATGGTAGTCCGCATGCTGGGATCACGCGCCGCCCGGTGCCCGGTCGTCCGTTGCCGGTGTTCGCCGGTGCGCCTCAGCCCAGCAGCGCGAGCGCCAGGAGTGTGCCGGTCGCGGCGGTCTCCGCCATCGCGCCGAGGACGTCCCCGGTGATCCCGTCCAACCGCCGTACGCAGCGTCGCAACAGCAGCCAGGCGCACCCGAGCCCGGCTGCAACGGCCAGCGGAAGCCGGAGAACTGACCATCCGTCGGCCATGCCGGCGGCGGCCGCCGCCAGCATCGACCCGGCCGTGGCCGTGATCGCGGCGGCCGGCGAAACCGTCCCCGCGACCATCGCACCGAGCCCGCCCGGCCGGGCGGCCGGCACCGAGCGCAGGCACCCCCAGGCGAGCGCGCACCGCGCGGCCGTGGCCGAGGTGAGGACGGCGAGTGCTCCGTGCGGCACCGAGGCGTCGAACTGCCCGGCCACCGCGGCGATCTGGGCCAGCAGGACGAGGACCAGGGTGAGTACGCCGAACGGCCCGATGTCCGACTGCTTCATGATGCGCAGCGCATCCTCGGCCGGCTTGCCGCTGCCCAGGCCGTCGGCGACGTCGGCCAGCCCGTCCAGATGCAGCCCCCGGGTCAGTGCGGCCAGCACCCCGACCGCCGCCACCGCGCCGAGCAGCCCGCCCGCACGCCACGCGACCAGCGCCCCCGCGCCCGCCGCCATCGCCCCGAGCACCACCCCGACCACCGGGGCGGACGCCATCGCCCGACCCGCCGCCGCCCGGTCCCACCGCTCGACCCGCACCCGCAGCACCGACAGCGTCCCGAACCCGAACCGCAGTCCGTCCCCCCAGCCGGCCTGGTCGTCTCTGCTCTGCACGAACCCGTTCCTCGGTCGGTCACCGCCCAGCACCGCGGCCCGGGAGGGGCGGGAACTGCGCGCGGCGGAAGGCCGCCATCGGTCCTGGAGCGCCGACGGCCGGTGGCCGTCGCTCTCTGCCCCAACGGGCAGGGCCCCGCTACACCCGCCCCAGCAGCTCCGCCGCCGACGGCAGCTTCGGCTGCTCCTTCGGCGCCGACGGCACGAAGGGCGCGGGCGCCTGCTCGGCCAGGGTGTCCGCCGCGGCCTGGAGCAGCGGCAGCGCCATCAGCGCACCGATGCCCTCGCCCATGATGATCCCCTGCTCCTGGAGCGGCGTCAGGGTCAGCCGGTCGTACGCCTTCGCCTGGGCCGGCTCGCCGCTGGACTGCCCGGCCCGCCACCACTCGGGCGCCCGGAACGCGATCCGCTGCGCGACCAGCGCGCAGGCCGCCGAGACCACCCCGTCCAGGACGACCGGCAGCTTCCGCACCGCGGCCTGGAGCAGGAAGCCGGTGATCGCGGCGAAGTCGGCGCCGCCGGTGGCGCCGAGCAGTGCCAGCTGGTCGCCGAGCACCGGCCGGGCCCGCCGCAGCGAGTCCCGGATGGCCGCGCACTTGACCATCCACACCTTGTCGTCGATGCCCGAGCCGCGCCCGGTCACCGCGGCCGCGTCCGTCCCGCAGAGCGCGCCGACCAGCACCGCCGCCACCGTGGTCGAGCCGACGCCGAGGTCGCCCAGCACCACCAGGTCCGTCCCGGCGTCGGCCTCCTCGTCGGCGACGGCCATCCCGGCCCGGAAGGCCTTGACGGTCTCCTCCGGCGTCAGTGCGTCCTCGCGGTCGATCCGGCCGGAGCCGCGACGCACGCGGTGCGCGACCACCGCGTCGGGGAAGTCGGACGGTTCCGCGTCCACCGCGACGTCCACCACCCGTACTTCGGCGCCGAACCGACGGGCGAGCAGTGCCACCGGCGCGGTGCCGTCCAGGACCGCCCGGACCCGGGCGGCCGTGCCGCCCTGCGCGGCCAGCCGGGACACCCCGAGGGCCGCCACCCCGTGGTCGGCGGCGAACAGCAGCACCTTGGGGGCCGACAGCGGCCGCACCGGGGAGCGCCCCTGTACGGACGACAGCCAGCTGCCGAGCTCCTCCAGCCGGCCGAGCCCGCCGCGCGGCCGGTCCAGCGTCTGCCAGCGCTCCTCGGCGGCCCGCCGGGCACTCTCGTCGGGGCGCTCGACGAGCGAGGAGAACGTGTCGAGATCCACGGTCGTGTCCATTTATCCGTTTCTCGCTCACAGCGCGGGATACGCGCAGTACATTCGAGGTCTGCCCCAGGCAGCGGTCAGGGCTTGGCCGTCATGGGACTGCGCAAGCGGTCGTGTGAGAAGCCACCTCATCACCGAGGCGGAGGAGTCACCGGTCGGAAGGCTACACGCCAACCGATTTGATGGTCAGGGCTTGCCCTGCCACGACCAGCAGTACGCGTTCCGAGGCGTCCGCCACGGCCATGTTCAGCCTTCCGAGCGTGTCCCGGAAGCGCCGGCCCGCGGCGGTCGCCGGGACGACGCCCATGCCGACCTCGTTGCTGACCGCGACCACCTGCCGTCCGGTCGCCGCCCAGGCCTCGGCGAGCGCCTCGCACCGGGCCTGCACCGCCGCTTCGCCGCCTTCCGCCCACACGGCGTCGTCCCAGGCACCGCACTCGTCCATCACGGCGGTCAGCCAGAGCGCCAGACAGTCGATCAGCACCGGCGCCCGGTCCGCGTCGTCGGCCAGTACGGCCTCCAGGTCGCAGGTCTCGGCGGTGCGCCAGCTCGCCGGCCGCCGCTCGCGGTGCAGGGTGACCCGCTGCGCCCAGTCGGTGTCGTCGTCCCGGGTGCCGCTGGTGGCCACGTACAGCACGTCCTCGTACCGGCCGAGCAGCTGCTCGGCCTTGGTGGACTTGCCGGAGCGCGCACCGCCGAGGACCAGCGTGCGGGGGAGTGCGGGAGCAGTTGCCATACCGCTCATCCTGCCGGACGAGGCATACGGAAGATCCCACCGGGCAGGCTAAGGTGCGCAGCACACAGGGCCGTACAGGGCAGGCAGCACACAGGAGGAGCCGGGCATGGTGTGGACGTGGCGGTACGAGAAGGCGGACGGCACCGTGGTGGCCCCGGGCGGCGGCCAGGAGGAGGAGTTCGCCGGCCAGGGGGACGCCGAGACCTGGATCGGGGAGTCCTGGAAGCAGCTGGCCGAGGACGGGGTGGACACCGCGGTCCTGCTCGACGACGGCCGGGAGATCTACTCGATGAGCCTGCACGAGGCCTGAGGGCCGCCCGCCCCGGAGGCCAGGGGCGAGTGACGGGCTACTTGGCCCCGAACACGTGCAGCAGCGCGGCGACCTGCCGGTACGGGTCGGTGCGGCCGGCCCGCTCCTCGGCTTCGAGCAGCTGGGCCAGCTGCCGCCCGTCCACCGGCGGCGCCGCGTCGTCGGGCGTGTTGTCGGTGAAGACCCGGACGCCGTACCAGTGCCGCAGCGGCACGGACACCTCGGAGAGGGTGACGGCGAGGTCGGCGAGCCGGTCGGCGCGGGCGGCCAGCCCGAGCCGGTTGTAGTACCGGTCGCTCTCGAAGGCGTGCAGGGCGGCCCGCCAGTCGCCGGCGGCGGCGGGACGCAGGGCCAGCGCGTCGCGGTTGCGGACCAGCAGGGAGAGCAGCCCGCCGGGGGCCAGCAGCCGGGCCAGCGAGGCGATCATCGGGTCCGGGTCCGGCAGGTAGGTCAGGACGCCGTGGCAGAGCACGACGTCGAAGCTGCGCGGCCCGAACCAGCGTCCGCACTGGTGGCCGTCGCCGCTGAGCAGCTGGAGCCGGCCGCGGACCTCCGCCGGTTCCTCGGCCAGCGCCCCCTGGGCGACGCCGAGCGCGACCGGGTCGGAGTCGATCCCGGTGACGTAGTGGCCGGCCCGGGCCAGGCGCAGCGCCTGGGTGCCCTGGCCGCAGCCGATGTCTAGGACGCGCTGCGCGTCGCGGCCGGTCAGCTGCTCGGCGAGCTGCCGGGCGACCATCTCCTGCCGGACGAGGTTGCGCAGGCTGCCGAGCCGGTCCAGCCAGGGGCCGGTGCCGCCGGCGAAGGAGCCGCTGCGCGAGGGCAGCCGGCGCTCCTGGGCGATCCGGTCGTGGCCGCCGTCCCCCTGGCCCGGCAGCGCGTACAGGCCGGGCCCCTCCCAGGCGGGAGGGGCCCAGCCGGAGTCCACCGGTTCGGCGGTCAGGGCTTCTCCCCGCGCCGCACCTGCGGCTTGGGCAGCCGGAGCCGGCGCATCTGCAGGATGCGCATCACGCCGTAGGCGACCGCGCCGCGGGTGTTCTGGCCGGCGAAGCGCTCGGCGAGCTGCTTGCGCAGACCGAAGCCGAGGCGGACGAAGTCCAGGATCACCAGGACGAAGAAGGCCAGGAACAGCACGGTGGAGAGCAGCTGGAGGGCCGGCACCTTCACGATGCTGAGGACCAGGATGACCACCGCGGCGGGCAGGAAGAACTCGGCGAGCGACCAGCGGGCGTCCACGTAGTCGCGGGCGAACTTGCGCACCGGGCCCTTGTCGCGGGCCGGCAGGTGGCGCTCGTCGCCCTCCAGCAGCGCGGTGCGCTGCTTCTCGCGCTCGGCGCGCATGCGCTCGCGCGCCTGGCGGGAGGCCTCCTTGCGGTCCTTGGGCACGGTCACCCGGGTACGCCGGTTGGCCTCGGCCTCACTGCGCTTGGGCGTGGGGCGGCCCTTCTTCGCCTGCGGGTCGCGGGCCTGGGTCGTCTCGTCCTGCTTCTCCAGCACAGCGGCGGAGGCGGCGGCATCATCTGAACGGCGTCGGAACACACCACCAGCGTACGGGGTGCGGGACCGCTTCTTCGGGTGTCCTCGGACCCAAACGCATATCGATCGCGTGCGGCCGGGCCCGGTGCCGGGTTTCCGGGGGTCTTCCCGTAGGGGATCACTCCGGAGGACGGTGGGTGGGATGAGGGCCGGATCCACCGCGGGGATGAGGCAGTCGCGGGGGTCGCTGTAGCAGTCTTGTTGCAGGCAGGTGCACTGCGGCGACGGGCTCGCTGCACATACACTCGTCGTGTCTGGTAACGAGATAGAGACCGCAGGCCGGAGAAGGGGGCACCCGAGGCCCATGAGCGACGGAATCATGAAGCGTATGGGGCTGATCTTCCGCTCCAAGGCGAACAAGGCCTTGGACCGGGCGGAGGATCCGCGAGAGACGCTGGACTATTCGTACCAGAAGCAGCTCGAGCTGCTCCAGAAGGTACGTCGCGGCGTCGCGGACGTGGCCACCTCGCGCAAGCGCCTGGAACTCCAGCTGACCCAGCTCCAGCAGCAGTCCGCGAAGTACGAGGACCAGGGCCGCAAGGCGCTCTCGCTCGGCCGGGAGGACCTCGCGCGCGAGGCGCTGACCCGCAAGGCGAACATGCAGTCCCAGATCACCGACCTGGAGGCGCAGTACCAGCAGCTCCAGGCCGAGGAGGAGAAGCTCACGCTCGCCTCCCAGCGGCTGCAGGCCAAGGTGGACGCCTTCCGCACCAAGAAGGAGACCATCAAGGCCACCTACACCGCGGCCCAGGCACAGACCCGGATCGCCGAGTCGTTCTCCGGTATCTCGGAGGAGATGGGCGACGTCGGTCTGGCGATCCAGCGGGCCGAGGACAAGACCGCCCAGATGCAGGCCCGCGCGGGTGCGATCGACGAGCTGCTGGCTTCCGGTGCGCTCGACGACGCCAGCGGGCTCGGCCGCAAGGACGACATCGAGGCGGAGCTGGAGCGCGTGGCCGGCGGCTCGGACGTCGAGCTGGAGCTGGCCCGGATGAAGGCCGAGCTGACGGGCGGCTCGCCGTCCTCCGGCCCGCAGGCCATCGAGCAGGGCAAGGCGCAGGACGCGTCGCAGCAGGACACCCCGCGTATCAACTACAACAAGTGATCTGAGCTTCACCCCACCAACCAGGGAGACGCACGGCATGATCATGAGGGTCATGGGGGAGGGCCAGTTCGAGGTGGGCGAGACCCATCTGAACCGGCTCAACGAGCTGGACGAGGAGCTCCTCGCCGCACTGGAGTCGGGGGACGAGGAACACTTCCGGCGGGCGCTCGGTGAACTGCTGAGTGCCGTCAAGAAGTTCGGTACCCCGCTGGCGGACGACTCGCTGGAGCCGTCCGACCTGATCCTCCCGGATGCCGACGCGACGATCGACCAGGTCCGGCAGCTGCTTCGGGCCGAGGGTGACGGCCTGATCCCCGGTATCCCCGAGTAGCTGCCGTCTCGCGCCGGACGCCAGACGCGCTGAAGGGCGGGCCCCCTCCGTGATGGAGGGGGCCCGCCCTTTCGGCGTCCGTACGGCGCCGGGCTACGGCAGGGCGAGCATCCGGTCCAGCGCCGCCTTGGCGTACTTCTCGGTCTCCGGGTCGACGCTGATCACGTTCGGCACCCGGCCCTCGACCAGCGACTCCAGCGCCCAGACCAGGTGCGGCAGGTCGATCCGGTTCATGGTGGAGCAGAAGCAGACCGCCCGGTCCAGGAAGACGATCTCCTTGTCGGGGTGCGCCTTGGCCAGCCGGCGGACGAGGTTCAGCTCGGTGCCGATGGCCCACTTGGAGCCGGGCTCGGCGGCGTCCAGCGCCTTGATGATGTACTCGGTCGAGCCCACCATGTCGGCGGCCGCGACGACCTCGTGCCTGCACTCGGGGTGCACCAGCACGGTGACGCCGGGGATGCGCGCGCGGACGTCGTTCACCGAGTCCAGCGAGAACCGGCCGTGCACCGAGCAGTGGCCGCGCCAGAGGATCATCTTGGCGTTCCGCAGCTCCTCGGCGGTCAGGCCGCCGTTCGGCTTGTGCGGGTTGTAGAGCACGCAGTCGTCCAGCGAGAAGCCCATCTCGCGCACGGCGGTGTTGCGGCCCAGGTGCTGGTCCGGCAGGAAGAGTACCTTCTCGCCCACCCGTCGGCCCCCGTCGCCCTCGGTCGAGGCGCTTCGCGCCGCCCCTTCCTCGAAGGCCCACTCCAGCGCCCGCTTGGCGTTGGACGAGGTGCAGATGGTGCCGCCGTGCTTGCCGGTGAAGGCCTTGATGTCGGCGGAGGAGTTCATGTACGAGACCGGCACGGTGACGTCGGCTATGCCGGCGTCGGTCAGCACGTCCCAGCACTCGGCGACCTGCTCGGCGGTGGCCATGTCGGCCATCGAACAGCCGGCGGCGAGGTCCGGGAGGACGACCTGCTGGGCGTCGGTGGTGAGGATGTCCGCCGACTCGGCCATGAAGTGCACGCCGCAGAAGACGATGTACTCGGCCTCCGGGCGGGCGGCGGCGTCGCGGGCGAGCTTGAAGGAGTCGCCGGTGACGTCGGCGAACCCGATCACCTCGTCGCGCTGGTAGTGGTGGCCGAGGATGAAGACGCGGTCGCCGAGTGCGGCCTTGGCCGCCCGCGCGCGCTCGACGAGGTCCGGGTCGGAGGCGGCCGGGAGGTCGCCGGGGCACTCGACGCCACGCTCGCTGTTCGGGTCGGCCTCACGGCCGAGCAGCAGCAGAGCGAGCGGCGTCGGGGTGGGGTCGACGCCGTAGGTCTCGGTGATGGTGGTGGTCACGGGCGGGTGCCCTTCTGTGCGGCCGATCGGTCGGTGCAGCCTTCTCGTCTATCTGACGCTATCTATGATAACCGGTTAGCGTCAGACTGACGATGGCCGTCCTGTCGATGTGACGAGAACCGCTTGCCGGTTCGGAGCCCTCCGGCGGAGCCGGGAGCAAGATACGGCAGGGGTCCGGCGTGGCCGAATCGATATCCGGGCCGGATCGCGTTGGCTTGGCCCATGAAGGCAATCGCGATCCGCCGCTACGGCGGCCCCGAGGTGGTCGAGTACACCGAGCTGCCGGACCCGAAGGTCGGGCCGGACTCGGTCCTGGTACAGGTCAGGGCGGCGGGGGTGAACCCGGTGGACTGGCGGGTCCGCGAGGGGCACCTGGACGGGCTGCTGGACGCCCACTTCCCGCTGGTGATGGGCTGGGACGTGGCCGGGGTGGTCCGCGCGGTCGGCGGCGGGGTCACCGAGTTCGCCCCCGGGGACGAGGTCGTCGGGTACGTCCGCAAGGACTGGGTCGAGCACGGCACCTACGCCGAGCTGGTCGCCGCGCCCGTCCGCACCCTGGCCCGCAGGCCGGCCGCGCTGGACTGGGCGCAGAGCGGCGGCCTGCCGCTGGCCGGGCTGGCCGCGCTCCAGGGGCTCAAGGCGCTGGGGATCCGGGAAGGCGACACCCTGCTGGTGCACGCCGCGGCCGGCGGGGTCGGCCACCTCGCGGTGCAGCTCGGCAGGGCCTTCGGCGCCCGGGTGATCGGTACCGCGGGGGAGCGCAACCACGACTACCTGCGGGCGCTGGGCGCCGAGCCGGTCGCGCACGGCGAGGGCCTGGCCGAGCGGGTCCGCGCGCTGGCCCCCGGCGGTGTGGACGCCGCCCTCGACCTGGTCGGCGGCGGCGCCGCCGAGCTCTCCGCCGGCCTGGTCGCCGATCCGGCCCGGATCGCCTCGGTCGCCGACTTCCGGGTGAAGGCGCTCGGCGGCCGGTACCTCTGGGTCCGCCCGGACGCCGCCGGGCTGGCGGAGCTGGCCGCCCTGGCCGACGCCGGCAGGTTCACCGTCACCGTCGCCTCCACCTTCCCGCTCGCCCAGGCCGCCTCCGCCCAGGCGCTGAGCGCCGAGGGCCGCACCCGGGGCAAGATCGTCCTGCTGGTGGACTGACAACCGTCCACCGGTCGTCATCTGCCAGCGGTGGACTCGGTCCTGTCATCCGCCAGAATGGTGCAGAACCGTTTCGGCGGCCGCCGCCCCCAGCTGCCCCTCGCCGATCCCGTACGACCTGTGGAGCCCCGCACCGATGAGCAGCAGCCGAGCGCACGAGACGGTCGGGGCCGGCCTGGACGAGACCGACCGGCTGCTGCTCGCCCGGCTGGCCGGTGACGGCCGCGCCTCCTACGCCGAGATCGGCCTCCAGGTGAACCTCTCCGCCACCGCCGTCCGCCGCCGGATCGACCGGTTGCGGGCGCGCGGGGTCGTCCGCGGCTTCACCGTCGTCCTCGACCCGTCCGTCCTCGGCTGGCAGACCGAGGCCTTCGTCGAGGTCTACTGCCGCGAGCGGACCGCCCCCGAGGAGATCCTGGCCAGCCTGCGGCAGTTCCCCGAGGTGGTCGCCGCCTGGACGGTCACCGGAGACCCGGACGCCCTGGTCCACCTGCGCGCCACCGACATGCACCACCTCCAGGCGGTGATCGAGCGGATCCGCAAGGAGCCCGGCGTCCAGCGCAGCCGCTCCTCCGTCGTCCTCTCCCAGCTCATCGGCTGACCCCCGAAGGGCCCAGTACGGCCCCGGCCGGCCCCGGCGCAGGAATCCTGCGCGGACCGGCCCGAAGACGCCCGAATCCTGCCCGACCGGCCGGGTTCCGACGCGCGGCGCCGGTCCCCCGCTGCCTAGGCTGATGACGTCCGGCAACGCGGTGACGAGCCCCGCGCCGCCGGTCCTCCCCCGACACCCCACAGCCGAGAGGGACCCCCGTGTCCGCAGCCCCCGACCGCATGCACCGGCCCGACAACGAACTGGTCGACCTGGTTTTCGACTACATGCGGGAGCGGCTGCAGTACGACCCCGTCCCGCTCGACCACCCCGGTGACGGCGAGCACCTGCGCGCCCAGCTGGCCGGCCTGCTCAACCCGGACGGCAACAACCCGGCCGACGTCCTCAAGCTCTACGACCACGAGCTCTCCCGCGCGGTGATCTCCGCCGACAGCCCGCGCTACCTGTCGTTCATCCCGTGCGCCCCCACCAAGGCCGCGCTGCTCTTCGACATGGTCGTCTCCTGCGCCTCCCTCCAGGGCATCTCCTGGCTGGAGGCGGCCGGCGCCATCGCCGCCGAGAACCAGGTGCTGCGCCTGATCGCGGACCGCGCCGGCATGCCCGAGACGGCCGGCGGCACCTTCGTCTCCGGCGGCTCGGCCGGCAACCTCTCCGCGCTGGTGGTCGCCCGCGACACCGCCCGGCGCAGGCTCGGCGTCGGCCCCGAGGCCCGGCTGCGGATAGCCGTCGCCGACCAGGTGCACTCCTCGGTCAAGAACACCTTCAACATCATCGGCGTCGAGGCCTTCAAGGTCCCGACCGTCGACCGCCGCTTCACCGGTGAGGCGCTGCGGGCCGCCCTGGCCGCCGACCCGAACCCGGAGACGGTGATCGCCGTCGTCGGCACCGCCGGCACCACCAACGAGGGCATCGTCGACGACCTGCAGGGCCTTTCCGAGGTCGCCCGCGAGCGCGGCCTGTGGTTCCACGTGGACGGTGCGTACGGCGGCGCGGGCCTCTTCGCCCCCTCGGTGCGCGAGCGCTACAACGGCATCGAGCACGCCGACTCGTTCGTGGTGGACCCGCACAAGTGGCTGTTCGCCCCGTTCGACTGCGCCGCGCTGATCTACCGCAACCCGCAGCTGGCCCGCGCCGTGCACACCCAGGACGCCTCCTACCTGGACGTGCTGCACACCGAGGGCGACGAGTGGAACCCCACCGACTACGCCTACCACCTGACCCGGCGCGCCCGCGGCCTGCCGCTCTGGTTCTCGCTGGCCGTGCACGGCACCCAGGCGTACACCGACGCCATCGAGACCGGCCTCCAGCTGGCCCGGGACACCGCGCAGCTGATCCGCGACACCGCGCACCTGGAGCTGCTGTTCGACCCGCAGCTCTCCGCGGTCTGCTTCAAGCGCACCGGCTGGACCAACGAGGATTACTACCGCTGGTCGCAGCAACTGCTCGCGGACCAGATCGGCTTCGTCACCCCGACCGGCTGGGACGGCGAGACGGTCGCCCGCTTCGCCTTCCTGCACCCGGGCACCACCATGGACATGGTCCGGGAGATCCTGGACACCATGGTCTGACCAGGCCTTCGCAACCCCCGCCGGGGCGCCCGGCGGGGGTTGCGCCGTCCCCGCCGGCCGTGCCGTCCGGCGCGCCGGCTACAGCAGCGCGCCGTTCGGCAGGTACGGCGTCGGCGGCCGCATCCCGCGCAGGCCCAGATAGCCCCGGGTCTGCGGGGCCAGCCCCACCTCCAGACCGACGTCCAGCGCCCACTCCTGCTCGGCGGTCAGGTACTCCACCTGGGCCTCCACCCCGTCCGGCACCCGGGCCAGCGCCTCGCGCAGCAGCCGCACGGCGATCCGCTTCGAGGTGGCGGCCAGCAGCTTCACCTCGCCGCCGTCCCGGTAGCAGTAGCCGCTGCCGGCCAGCGCGTCCGCCACCAGCAGCTCCTCGCAGTGGGCCAGCATCAGCTCGTGGTCCGGCCCGTGCGCGGCGCCGCGCAGCCGCCGGTCCACCGAGTCCAGCAGGTGCCGGTGGGTGGCGTTGCCGGGGTGCACCGGGATGTCCCCGGGATCGAGCAGCCCGGACCGGTCCACCCGCCCGGCCAGCCGCATGGCCGGGTACAGCGTGAACCCGGCCAGCCGGTAGCGCCTGGCCGCAGCCGGGGACGGCGAGGCGCAGAGCATCCCGCGCAGGCACCCCCGCCCGTACGTCGCGGCCCGCTCCAGCAGCAGCCGCCCGACGCCCTTGCCCTGCGCCTCGGGCACCACCGCGAAGAGCGCGAGGATCCAGACGCCCTCGCGGCGCAGCGACAGCACCGACCCGACCGGCCGGCCGCCGCTCTCCGCCAGCCAGCAGCCCTGCGGGTCGGTCCGCACCAGGTGTCTCGTCCGGGCCAGTGAGCGGACCGGCGGCGGGGCGCCGGCCGGGGTGCCGGCGCCGGGGGAGTCGGGGAGTGAGGCGAAGGAGGCGCGGGCGATGTACTGGACGGCCTCCGCGTCGGCGGCGGTGTCCTGGACCTGTCGCAGGATCATGCCTTCCATCCTGGCCGCCGGGACGCCCGGACGGGGCCGGTTCGTCCGGATCGGCAGGCCGGGCGGTGCCCGACCCCCGCCGGTTGTGCGAGCATGGGGAGCGTAGGGGAGCGGGTGGTACACCCGGCCCACGGAAATTCCGCCGCAGAAGACCACCGACGACACCGCCATCCGGGAAATGAATCCGGACGGCCATCGGTTGGCACTGGCGGCAGACCGTCGTCAAGACCGGGAGAAAGCAGATGACCGTCCAGGACGAGACCACCGTCGAGAGTGGCATCCTCCTTACCGATGCCGCCGCGGCCAAGGTCAAGGGCCTGCTGGAGCAGGAGGGCCGCGAAGACCTCGCTCTGCGCGTCGCCGTCCAGCCCGGTGGCTGCTCGGGCCTGCGTTACCAGCTGTTCTTCGACGAGCGCTCGCTCGACGGCGACGTGATCAAGGACTTCGATGGTGTGAAGGTCGTCACCGACCGGATGAGCGCCCCGTACCTCGGCGGCGCCACCGTCGACTTCGTGGACACCATCGAGAAGCAGGGCTTCACGATCGACAACCCGAACGCCACCGGCTCCTGCGCCTGCGGCGACTCGTTCAGCTAGTCGGCAGACGGCGAAGGCGGCCCCGGATCCTCCCGGGGCCGCCTTCGCCGTTTCTGCGGACCGTCCGTGCCGCCTGCCCGCCGCCTACTTCCCGGACACGTCCGGGGTCGCCGGGTCCGGACCGACGTGCGGGTCGGCCTCCAGCGGCACCGGCTGCCCGGTGGCGAGGTCCGTCACCGCCCGGCCCGCCAGCGGCTGCTTCAGCTCGGCCGACACCGTCTGCCGCTTGGCCAGCTCGGCGCAGACCTGCCCGGCCGGAACCGGCGCCGCCAGCGTGACCTTGACGTCCACCCGGCCCGGCTTGGACTCGTCCGCCTTCAGCGCGTACCGCTCGCAGACGCCGCCGTAGAACCAGACCGTCAGCTTGCTGCCGTCCACCCGGTAGGTGACCGCGGGGTGGACCGCCGCTCCGCTCCCCTGCCCGTTCGGCGCCGGCTCGCCGACCGCGATGCCGTTGCCCGGGGGATCGGCCGGGGGCGCCGGCGGCTGCGCCGTCGACGAGGGCCGGGGGTCGGGGGTGCTCGCCGACGGATCGGCCGGCGGGGGCGTCACCGGCGTGGTGGCACCGGCCGACGGCGCCGCCGCGGAGGACGCGCCACCGGGGGACGCGGTCGCCGACGGCGTCGCACTCGCGGACACCGGCTGCGCCGAGCCGGGGGCCGCGTCCGAGGCCGACTTGCCGCCCCCGTCGCACCCGGCGACCGTGACGGCCGCCGCCAGCACCAGACCCGCCAGCGCCACCGTCCGCCGCCCGCGCGACCGGCGGGCAGGCACACCACCGGTGCGCCGGGGCATCGGCTCCAGATCCAACAGATCCATCTGTCCATCCTCCCGAGGGCTCAGCGGCACCGCCTTCCCGGCCGTACCGCGCGGATGTGACGTGCCCCGGACCAATCCGGTTCCCGTCCCTCCGCGCGGCCCCTCCGCCGGGCCGGCCGCGAGGCCGCCCCCGGGACGGTTCACATGCCGTATTCGGCCATTCCCGCGACCAGCCGCTGCGCCCCGGAGGAGACCCGGAAGCCGGCCCGGGCGGGGGCGGCCGGCTCGGGGCCGGTCGCCAGCAGCGGCCAGAACCGCCGCAGCTGCCGGGAGGAGTCCACCAGCGCGTCCAGGGTCTCGGCGTCCGCGTCACCCCGCAGGGCCGGCGGAACACGCAGTGGGCGGTAACTGGGCATCATCGGTGATCGCTCCGATCCACGGTGCCGCGGCCGCACTGCCACGGCTCGGTCGGGGCCGGACCCGGCCCCTGGCAGCGACCCTAGGCCGACCACCCGGCCCCCACCAGAGCTACCCGGGGGTAGTACACGTTCGACGGTGGCCGGTGCCAATTCCCGCGGTCTTGCCGCCGGCCGCCCCCCGCCGGGTACCGTGGGTGGGTTCGCCCCCTGCTTTCCGTGGCCATGCCGCCATCCTGAGGAGACCTCCCGTGCGTATCGCCGTCGCCGGCTCGATCGCCACCGACCACCTGATGACGTTCCCCGGCCGGTTCGCCGACCAGCTCGTCGCCGAGCAGCTGCACACCGTGTCGCTGTCCTTCCTGGTCGACACCCTCGACATCCGTCGGGGCGGTGTCGCACCGAACATCGCCTTCGGCATGGGTGTGCTCGGCCTGCGTCCGATCCTGGTCGGCGCCGCCGGCGCGGACTTCGCCGAGTACCGCAGCTGGCTGGAGCGCAACAACGTGGACTGCCAGTCCGTCCACATCTCCGAGACCCGGCACACCGCCCGTTTCATGTGCACCACGGACGAGGACCACAACCAGATCGCCTCGTTCTACACCGGGGCGATGGCCGAGGCCCGCAACATCGAGCTGAAGCCGATCGCCGACCGCGTCGGCGGCCTGGACCTCGTGCTGATCGGTGCCGACGACCCGCAGGGCATGGTCCGCCACACCCAGGAGTGCCGTACCCGCGGCTACGCCTTCGCGGCCGACCCGTCCCAGCAGCTGGCCCGCCTGGACGGCGAGGACATCCGGGAGATCGTCGACGGCGCCGCGTACCTCTTCACCAACGAGTACGAGGCCGCGCTGATCGAGACCAAGACGGGCTGGGACGCCGAAGAGATCCTCACCCGGGTCGGCACCCGGGTCACCACCCTCGGCAACAAGGGCGTGCGGATCGACCGCAAGGGCGAGCCCCCGGTGGTCGTCGGCTGCGCCCCCGAGGAGACCAAGGCCGACCCGACCGGCGTCGGCGACGCCTTCCGCGCCGGCTTCCTGGCCGGTCTCTCCTGGGAGCTGGACCTGGAGCGCTCGGCCCAGCTCGGCTGCATGCTCGCCACCCTGGTGATCGAGACCGTCGGCACCCAGGAGTACGAGCTGCGCCCGAGCGCCTTCCTGCAGCGCTTCGAGGGTGCCTACGGCGCCGAGGCCGCCGCCGAGATCCGCGCGCACCTGGTCAAGTAGCCCGCCGGCTCAGGTCGTTCGCCTCACCAGGTAGGCCGAGCCCCGGTCGCCGCCGTAGTCGGCGGCCGGGGCCTCGCCCAGGTACTCCTGCTCCCGCATCCCGCACCAGGCCGGGATGTCCAGCCGGGCCGCCTCGTCGTCCGCCAGCACGGCGACCGTCCCGCCCGGCGCCACCTCGCCGATCCGCCTGGCCAACTCGATGACGGGCAGCGGGCACCGCTTGCCGAGCGCATCGATCACTGTGACCCGCCCGCTCGCCTCCGGGCGCTCGGACCCGGCGCCGACGCTCTTCTCTCCGGCGCGCCCTCCTTCGTCGGTCGCTTGTCGTTCCTCACTTTCGGCACCGGCGCGCCCTTCGGCTCGGGGCGTTGGCGGGGCCGTGACCCGCCCGCTCGCCTCCGGGCGCTCGGACCCGGCGCCGACGCTCGCGGCCGCCGCCGGGGCCGGCAGGTCCAGCCCGAGCGGGGCGCGGACCCCGGCCACCACGTCCGGCAGTACGGCGAGGAACCGCTCGACGTCCTCCTCGGCCGCTCCGAACGGCAGCGAGACCCGGACGTTCCCCTCGGTGAGCACGCCCATCGCCGCCAGCACATGGCTCGGCGTCAGGGTCGACGAGGTGCAGGACGAGCCGGAGGAGACCGCGAAGCCGGCCCTGTCCAGCTCGGTCAGCAGCACCTCGCCGTCCACGTACAGGCAGGAGAAGGTGACGAGGTGCGGCAGCCGCCGTACCGGGTCGCCGACCACCTCCACCTCGGGTACCAGCTGCGGCACCCGGGCCCGGATCCGCTCGACCAGGGCGTGCAACCGGGCGTTCTCCCGCTCGGCCTCGGCCCGCACCGCCCGCAGCGAGGCGGCCGCGGCCACGATCGCCGGCACGTTGACGTACCCCGGCACCCGGCCGTTCTCGCGCTCGTCGGCCGGCAGCGGCGAGGCGTACCGGACGCCCTTGCGCACTGCCAGCACCCCGACACCGGCCGGTCCGCCCCACTTGTGCGCACTGGCCGTCAGCAGCGACCAGCCCGCCGGGACGTCCACCCGCCCGGCGCTCTGCGCGGCGTCCACCAGCAGCGGCACCTCGCCGCAGAACCCGGCCACCTCGGCCACCGGCTGCACCGTGCCCACCTCGTGGTTGGCCGACTGCAGGACGGCGAGCGCGGTGTCGGGACGCAGCGCCGCCGCGAACTCCCCGGGGTCCACCCGTCCGTGCCGGTCCACCGGGACGACCGCGACGCTGCCGCCCGCCGTCCCTCCCCAAGCCTCCGGCCGGGGGGACCCCCATCGCTCCGCGGTGTGCAGCACGCTGGAGTGCTCGACGGCCGAGTGCACCAGGTGCCCTCCCCGCCGCCGGTTCCCGGCCAGCGCGCCGAGCATGCCCAGCTGCACCGCCTGTGTCCCGCTCGCGGTGAACGCGATCTCGTCCGGCCGGGCGCCGAGCACCCCGGCCACCGTCTCGCGGGCGGCGTCCAGCAGCATCCGGGCCTGCCGGCCGGAGCGGTAGAGCCGGGCGGGGTCGGCCCAACCCTCGTCCAGCGCGGCGGTCAGCGCCTGCCGCGCGACGGGGTGGAGCGGTGCGGTGGAGGCCACATCGAAGTACACGGTCACATTTAACGACACACCCGGGTGTATTCCAGCCTCCTTCCACGACTCACCGGCCGTCAGTCGATCAACCCGAATGTCCGATTCGTCCGCGTCCGACGGACCGTCACCCACGTTGTCCGAGGTCATCCCCCGATCGGGCGTACGGACCTCGGATGCCTACGATGACCTGCGACGCAGCCCTTGCGGGGCCTGATCGGGCGACCGGGCGGCGCGTTACCGGGACCTGCCCGTCAGCAGCGCATAAGGCTGGAGTAGGGTTTGGCCCGCATAAGCATTCAAACCGTGCCCGTGGACGGGTCGCCGGGGAGGCTCACAATCCTCCGCGGGGCGACGCGAAGGCGGGCGAGACTTCGGGAAGGCGCTACGTGAGTCCCAACGGCTCCGACCGCTCGCCGCGGCGCACGATGCGGCGGAAGCTGCCTCAGGCGCTGGCACTGGGCCTCGTCATCGCGACCGCTACCGGCTGCTCGGCCAACGACCTCCCCAGGCTTGGCCTCCCGAGCCCCGTCACCGAGGAAGGACCCCTGGTCCTCCACATGTGGCAGGGCTCCTGGATCGCGGCTCTGGCAGTGGGCGCACTGATGTGGGGTCTGATCCTCTGGAGCGTGATCTTCCACCGGCGCAGCCGCACCGGTGTGCAGATCCCCCCGCAGACCCGGTACAACGTGCCCATCGAGGCGCTCTACACCGCGGTCCCCATCATTATCGTCTCGGTTCTCTTCTACTTCGTCGCCCGCGACGAGTCGAAGCTGATCTCCGTCTCCGAGAAGCCGCAGCACACGGTCAACGTGGTCGGCTTCCAGTGGAGCTGGGCGTTCAACTACGAGAACACCGAGAATCCGGACCCGGCCAACAAGGACGCCGCGTACGACGTGGGCACTCCTGCGGAGATGCCGACGCTGTGGCTCCCGGTCAACGAGTCCGTCGAGTTCCGGCTGACCTCGCGTGATGTCATCCACGACTTCTGGCCCATCAACTTCCTGATGAAGATGGACGTCGTGCCGGGTGTGGTGAACAAGTTCGAGGTCACCCCGAACGTCAAGGGCGAGTACGACGGCAAGTGTGCCGAGCTCTGCGGCGTGGACCACTCGCGCATGCTGTTCAAGGTCAAGGTCGTCGACCGCGCGGACTACGACAAGCACCTGGCGGACCTGCGGGCCAAGGGCCAGACCGGCGCGTTGCCCTCCGGCATCACGACCATGGGAAGTGAAGAGAAGTGACCATCCTCAACGAGCCCGCCGCGGCCGGCGGGGGCGCCGGGGCCGTCACGGTCGGGGCGCAGCGGACCCGCAAGCCGGGTTCGACCATCATCAAGTGGCTGACCACCACTGACCACAAGACGATCGGCACGCTCTACCTGGGCACGTCGTTCGCCTTCTTCCTGATCGGTGGCATCCTCGCCCTGGTCATGCGCGCCGAGCTGGCTCGTCCCGGGACCCAGATCCTGTCGAACGAGCAGTTCAACCAGGCGTTCACCATGCACGGCACGATCATGCTGCTGATGTTCGCGACGCCGCTCTTCGCCGGCTTCGCGAACTGGATCATGCCGCTGCAGATCGGTGCCCCGGACGTGGCCTTCCCGCGTCTGAACATGTTCGCGTACTGGCTGTACCTCTTCGGTTCGACCATCGCGGTGGCCGGCTTCGTCACCCCGAACGGTGCGGCCGACTTCGGCTGGTTCGCCTACTCCCCGCTGTCGGACGCGGTCCGTTCGCCGGGCGTCGGCGCCGACATGTGGATCATGGGTCTGGCCTTCTCCGGCTTCGGCACGATCCTCGGTGCGGTCAACTTCATCACCACGATCATCTGCATGCGCGCGCCCGGCATGACGATGTTCCGGATGTCGATCTTCGTCTGGAACGTCCTGCTGACCGCCGTGCTGGTCCTGCTGGCCTTCCCGGTGCTGGCCGCCGCGCTGTTCGCCCTGGAGGCGGACCGTAAATTCGGGGCGCACGTCTTCGACCCGGCGAACGGAGGGGCGCTGCTCTGGCAGCACCTGTTCTGGTTCTTCGGCCACCCCGAGGTGTACATCATCGCGCTGCCGTTCTTCGGCATCGTGTCGGAGATCATCCCGGTCTTCAGCCGCAAGCCGATGTTCGGCTACTCCGGCCTGATCGCGGCCACCATCGCGATCGCCGGTCTGTCCGTGACGGTGTGGGCCCACCACATGTACGTCACCGGCCAGGTGCTGCTGCCGTTCTTCTCCTTCATGACCTTCCTGATCGCGGTCCCGACCGGTGTGAAGTTCTTCAACTGGGTCGGCACCATGTGGAAGGGCTCGCTGAGCTTCGAGACCCCGATGCTCTGGACGGTCGGCTTCCTGGTCACCTTCCTCTTCGGTGGTCTGACCGGTGTCCTGCTGGCCTCCCCGCCGATCGACTTCCACGTCTCGGACTCGTACTTCGTCGTCGCCCACTTCCACTACGTGGTCTTCGGCACCGTCGTCTTCGCGATGTTCGCCGGCTTCCACTTCTGGTGGCCGAAGATGACCGGCAAGATGCTCGACGAGCGCCTCGGCCGGATCACCTTCTGGACGCTGTTCATCGGCTTCCACGCCACCTTCCTGGTGCAGCACTGGCTCGGCGCCGAGGGCATGCCCCGTCGCTACGCCGACTACCTGGCCTCGGACGGTTTCACCACCCTGAACACCGTCTCGACCATCGGCTCGTTCCTGCTCGGTCTGTCGATCCTGCCGTTCCTCTACAACGTCTGGAAGACCGCCAAGTACGGCGAGAAGGTCGAGGTCGACGACCCGTGGGGCTACGGCCGCTCGCTGGAGTGGGCGACCTCCTGCCCGCCGCCGCGGCACAACTTCCTCACGCTGCCGCGGATCCGCTCCGAATCCCCGGCCTTCGACCTCCACTACCCGGAGATCGCCGCGCTGGACTACCTGGAGAACCACGGTGAGCCGGCCAAGCACCTCGCCGGTGTGACCCCGGCCAAGTACGACGCTCCGCAGCTGGGCAAGGGCAAGAAGGAGGGCGACGCCTGATGAAGGAACAGGGCAAGATCTTCCTCGGCTTCGCGGTCTTCATCCTCGCGATGGCGATCACGTACGGCCTGTGGACCAACAACTCCGACCTCGGTATCGAGGCCGCGGGCACGACGGCGCTGTTCCTCGCCTTCGCGCTCTGCGCCTTCATCGGGTACTACCTCGCCTTCACCGCCCGCCGGGTGGACAGCGGCGCCGGTGACAACCCCGAGGCCGAGGTCGCGGACGACGCCGGCGAGCTGGGCTTCTTCGCCCCGCACAGCTGGCAGCCGCTCTCGCTCGCGATCGGCGGTGCGCTCGCCTTCATGGGAGTGATCTTCGGCTGGTGGCTGCTGTACTGGTCGATCCCGATCATCATGATCGGCCTCTTCGGCTGGGTCTTCGAGTTCTACCGGGGCGAGAACCAGAACCAGTAGGTCCTCCCCTCTCGCACAGGGCCGGGCATCCCGCACGGGATGCCCGGCCCTTTTGCGTCTCCGGAGTGAGGCGCTCACTCCGGTGGGTCAACGGCGGGTCCCCCGGATGTCGCTCTTCCGTCGACCGTTCCTACGATCTGATCAATCGTGCGACCCCTCGGAGGCGGTCATGGCCGACAGGCGCGGAATCGCAGGTATAGGCAGCATCTCGCTGGCTCTCGCAGTACTGGCCCCGCTGGCGGCCTGCACGTCCGGTGGGGACGGCGACGTCACCGGCGCCGTCCACAAGGTCGACGCGGCCCCGCTCGTACACGTCTCGGCCGAGGGCACGGTGGACCCGTCCCAGCCCGTCACGGTGACCGCCGTCCCCGGCAGCCGGCTCACCGACGTCACCGTGGTCGGCCCGGACGGCCGGGTGGTGGCCGGGAAGCTCTCGGAGGACCAGCGCAGCTGGCAGACCACCGGGCGGCTCAAGGCGGCCACCGCCTACACCGTCAGGATCGCCGCCGCCGACGGCAACGGCGGCCGCGGCGAGACCACCGCGGGCTTCTCCACCCTCGCCGGGCAGCGCCTGCTGACGGCCAAGCTCGGCCCGGACTCGTCCGGCAGCGGCCTCTACGGCGTCGGCCAGCCGCTCACCGTGCAGCTCTCCGAGGCGGTGAAGGACCCGCAGGCCCGCCAGGAGGTCGAGCGCGCCCTGACGGTCACCTCGCAGCCCGCCGTCACCGGTGGCTGGTACTGGGTGGACGACAAGAACCTGCACTTCCGGCCGGAGGAGTACTGGCCGACCGGGACGACCGTCAGCCTGGTCTTCGACGACACCGGCAGCCGGATCTCGGACGGCCTCTACGGCGGCGACCGCGCCGCTCTGGCCCTGCGGATCGGCGAGCGGGTGGAGTCGGTGGTGGACGCCGCCGCCCACGAGCTCACCCTGAAGCGCGGCGGCGAGGTCGTCCGGACGATCCCGGTGACCACCGGCAAGCCCGGCTTCGACACCCGCAACGGCGTCAAGGTGGTGCTCGGCCAGGAGCGCCAGGTCCGGATGAGCGGCGAGACGATCGGCATAGCCGCAGGCAGCTCGGAGTCCTACGACCTCAATGTCGAGTGGGCCACCCGGGTGACCTGGAGCGGCGAGTACGTGCACGCCGCACCCTGGTCGGTCGCCTCGCAGGGCGTGGCGAACGTCAGTCACGGCTGTACCGGCATGAGCACCGAGAACGCCAAGTGGTTCTACGACAACACCCGGGTCGGCGACCTGGTGACGGTGGTCAACAGCCACGGTGCCGCCATGGAGCCGTTCGGCAACGGCTTCGGGGACTGGAACGTCGCCTGGGCCGACTGGGTCAAGCACAGCGCCCTCGGACAGTCCGTCAGCACCACCCCGCCGTCCTCCCGGGCCCCCGCCACCGGGATCATCCGCCCGGAGGTCTGACGGGGCCCGCCACGGGGGCGTTCAGCCCTCCCGGCCCGGCACCTCGTACGCCAGCCGCAGCGCGGTCTCCACGGCCGCCAGGGCGTCCGCTCGCGGCACCCCGAGGCGCCGGGCCCGCTCGGCGTACTCGGTGGCGGCCGCGGCGGCCAGCCGGTGGCCGGTGTCGCCGGTCGCGGCGATCAGGGTGCCGCGCCGGCCGTGGGTCTCCACCACCCCGTCGGTCTCCAGCTCCCGGTAGGCCTTGGCGACCGTCCCCGCGGCCAGCCCGAGCTGCTCGGCCAGGGCCCGGACGGTGGGCAGCCGCAGCCCGGTCGGCAGCTCGCCGCTGCGGGCCCGCTCGGCGATCTGGGCGCGGACCTGCTCGTACGGGGGAGTGGCGGAGGCGGGGTCGACGGACAGCTCCACGAGGGCTCCTGAGGGTGGGGCGAGGGCGGGACGGACGACGGAAAGCCCGAGGGCCGCCGACCAGAGCGAAGTCTGGTCAGCGGCCCTCGGGGGTGACGCGGGGTGCGTACGGGATCAGTGGTGGCCGTGGCCGCTGGTGATCTCGTGGTGCTCCTCGGCGGTGGGCTTGGGAATCTGGCTGCCCTCGCCGAAGTAGCCGCGGGAGATCTTCGCCCGGGTGCGGGTGAGGATGCCGGCCTTGAGGGCCACGCCGTTCTCGTCCGTCTGGGCCGGGAGCTCGAACGGCTGCTGCTGCTCGTGCGCGGTGAGCTTGTGCAGGTCGCCCTGCGGCAGCTGCGCGTGCACCTCGACGAACTCGCCGTGCGGCAGGCGCTTGATGACGCCCGTCTCGCGGCCGTGCAGCACCTTCTCCTTGTCCCGGCGCTGGAGGCCGAGGCACCAGCGCTTGGTGATGATGAAGGTGAGCACCGGCACCACGAAGAAGCCGACCCGGACGAAGTACGTGACGTCGTTGAGCGACAGGTGCAGGTGGGTGGCGAAGAGGTCGTTGCCACCGGCGACCAGCAGCACCAGGTACAGGCTGATCCAGGCGGCACCGAGCGCGGTGCGGACCGGGGCGTTGCGCGGGCGGTCCAGGATGTGGTGCTCGCGCTTGTCGCCGGTGACCCAGCCCTCGATGAACGGGTAGGCCGCGATGGAGACCAGGACCAGCGGGAAGACCACCATCAGCGGGATGAAGACACCCAGGTTCAGGGTGTGGCCCCAGAGGCCGATCTCCCAGCCCGGCATGATGCGGATCAGGCCCTCGGAGAAGCCCATGTACCAGTCCGGCTGGGCGTCGGTGGACACCTGGTCGGGGCGGTACGGGCCGTACGCCCAGATCGGGTTGATCGAGGCGACCGCGGAGATGACCGCGATCAGACCGAAGACCAGGAAGAAGAAGCCACCGGCCTTGGCCATGTAGACCGGCATCAGCGGCATGCCGACGACGTTCTTCTCGGTCTTGCCCGGGCCCGCCCACTGGGTGTGCTTGTGGTAGAAGACCAGGATCAGGTGCGCGACCAGCAGGCCGAGCATGATGCCCGGGATCAGCAGGACGTGGATGGTGAAGAACCGCGGCACGATGTCGTGGCCGGGGAACTCACCCCCGAACAGGAACATCTGGATGTAGGTGCCGATCAGCGGGGTCGCCAGGACGGCGCCCTCCATGAACCGGATGCCGGTGCCGGAGAGCAGGTCGTCGGGCAGCGAGTAGCCGAAGAAGCCGTCGAACATGCCCAGGACCAGCAGCAGGAAGCCGAAGACCCAGTTGATCTCACGCGGCTTGCGGAACGCGCCGGTGAAGAAGACGCGCAGCATGTGCACGAGCATCGCGGCCACGAAGACCAGCGCGGCCCAGTGGTGGATCTGACGGACCAGCAGGCCGCCGCGGACCTCGAAGCTGATGTCCATCGTCGACGCGTACGCCTCGGACATCGGGATGCCCTTGAGCGGGACGTACGACCCGTCGTAGATGACCTCGCCCATCGAGGGCTTGAAGAAGAGCGTCAGGTAGACGCCCGTCAGGATGATGATGACGAAGGTGTAGAGGCAGATCTCGCCCAGCATGAAGGACCAGTGGTCCGGGAAGATCTTCCGCAGGTTGGCCTTGGCGAGGGAGTAGATCCCCAGCCGGCCGTCCGTCCAGTCAGCGGCCTGCTCCCACTTGTTGGCGGGCTTGGCGCGCGTGCTGGCCGGCTTGGAGGCACCGGAGGTGGTGCTGCTCGCGCTACTCATCGAGCACGCTCCCAGTAGCTCGGGCCGACGGGCTCGTCGAAGTCGCCGGTGGCGACCAGGAAGCCCTTCTCGTCAGTGGTGATCTTCAGCTGCGGCAGCGGGTGGCCGGCCGGGCCGAAGATGACGCGCGCGCCGTCCGCCAGGTCGAAGGTCGACTGGTGGCAGGGGCAGAGCGCGTGGTGGGTCTGCTGCTCGTAGAGGCTGATCGGGCAGCCGACGTGGGTGCAGATCTTCGAGTAGGCGAGGATGCCCTCGAAGCCCAGCTCCCGGGACGCGTTGTCCTTGATGTCCTCCGGCGCGATGCGCACCAGCATCAGGGCGTCCTTGGCGATGCGCTGCTGGAAGTCCTCGTCGTGGGTGTGCAGACCCTGCGGCATCGCGAAGGTCAGCGACCCCTGGATGACGTCCTCGGCCTTCATCGGCAGGTTGGTGTTCATGTTGATGAGCGCCAGGGGCTTGGCCGGGGTGGCCTCGTCCCAGCCGGTGTGCTCCAGCTTGTCCTCGGGCAGCGGGCCGAGGTCGCGCAGCAGCACCACACCGGAGAGCGGCACCAGGGCCATCGAGCCGATGAGGGTGTTGCGGATCATCTTGCGGCGGCCGAAGCCGGACTCGGCGGCGCCGGTCCTGAACTGCTCGATGACGTCGTTGCGGACCTCGTCGTCGGCCTCGATCGGGTGACGCTCGGCCGGGATCTCGTGGTCCGACATCAGCGTGCGGGCCCAGTGGACCGCGCCCGCGCCGATCATGAACAGCGCCACGCCCAGGGTCAGGCCCAGCGCGAAGTTCAGCGCGCTGATGTGGCCCAGCGGGAAGACGTAGACGATCTTGTCCGGGTCGATGGCCACGTAGGAGGCGATGAAGCCCACCGTGGCGAGCATCGAGATCACGAACATCAGCGAGACCTGGCGCTCCGCGCGCTTGGCGGCCCGCTCGTCGATGTCGGTGCGACGCGGTTCGTGGGCCGGCAGGCCCGGGTCGGCGAACGGATCGCCGTGGGCGGCCACCTCGTGGTGCCCGGCGGAGCCGTGCGACTCCGGGAGCTTCTCTTCTGGCATGTCCTGGCTCATGACTTCTTGGCCTTGGTGGTGTGGGCGGCGACCCAGATCGCGACCGCGATGAGTGCGCCGAGACCGAAGATCCAGCCGAACAGACCCTCGGTCACCGGACCGAGGCTGCCGAGCGTGAGACCACCGGGGTTCGGCTCATCGTTGGTGGTGTGGCGGACGAAGGCCACGATCTGCTTCTTCTGCTCCTCGGGCATGGTGGTGTCCGGGAACGACGGCATGTTCTGCGGGCCGGTCTGCATGGCCTCGTAGATGTGCTTGGCGTCCACACCCTCCAGCGACGGGGCGTACTTGCCCTGGGTCAGGGCACCGCCCTGGCCGGCGAAGTTGTGGCACTGGGCGCAGTTGGTGCGGAACAGCTCGCCGCCCTTGGAGATGTCCTCGGGGTTGGTCGAGGTGTACTGCTCCTCCCTCGGAGTCACCGGGCCGGGGCCGAGCGAGGCCACGAACGCGGCGAGCTGGTCGATCTCCGCCTGCGAGTAGATGTTCTTCTTGCTCGGCACCTGGGCGCCGGGCTGCTGGGCCGGCATGCGGCCGGTGCCGACCTGGAAGTCGACCGCGGCGGAGCCGACGCCGACCAGGCTGGGACCATCGCTGCTGCCCTGGCCGTTCAGGCCGTGGCAGGAGGAGCAGCCCACGGCGAAGAGCTTCTTGCCCTCATCGATCGCGAGCGACTGCGCGGCGACGTCGGCCTGCGCCTTGTCGGCGGGCGCGAACGCGGCGTACAGCCCCCCGGTTGCCGCCAGGGCGAGAAGTAGGACGACCAGCGCCGCCAATGGGTGGCGCCGTCGTGCGGAGAGCTTTTTCACGGAATAACCCCGGTGTCAGGATCTGGTCGACTGGTGGGTGCACCCGGCGGCCGGTCTGGCCGGCACGAGGCTGCCTGTCTAGGGCTGCGCGCGCGGTCGGTCGGTGGGAGCGTCGGCACCGGCAAAGAGGCCCGTCGCCGGTGAGGGCGGGGGCCCGAGGCCGGTGGCCAGCGACCTGATCAGCTGGTTACTTGATCAGGTAGATGGTCGCGAACAGGCCGATCCACACGACGTCGACGAAGTGCCAGTAGTACGACACCACGATCGCGGCGGTGGCCTGCTCGTGCGTGAAGCGCTTGGCTGCGTACGTCCGTCCCAGGACCAGCAGGAAGGCGATCAGACCACCCGTCACGTGCATACCGTGGAAACCGGTGGTGAGGTAGAACACCGTGCCGTACGGGTCGGAGGACAGCGAGAGGCCGTCCTTCTTGACCAGCTCGGTGTACTCGAAGATCTGGCCGCCGATGAAGATCGCGCCCATCACGAAGGTGATGACGAACCACGACCGGAGCTTCTTCACGTCCCCGCGCTCGGCAGCGAACACGCCGAGCTGGCAGGTGAGCGAGGAGAGCACCAGGATCGTGGTGTTGACCGAGGAGAAGGGCACGTTGAGGGCGTGCGCCTTCTCGCTCCAGAACTCGGCTCCCTTGACGGAGCGGAGCGTGAAGTACATCGCGAAGAGGGCCGCGAAGAACATCAACTCGGAACTGAGCCAGACGATCGTTCCGACGCTGACCATGTTCGGCCGGTTGACCGATCCGTGCGCGTGCCCGGTTTCTACTGCTGTTGCTGTCGCCACGACGGACATTATGTCGGTCCCTTATTCCGTCTTCACGCCGGGGGGTGTCCCTCGGAGTGTCCGGTGCGTGCGGTATGCCCCAGTGGGACCCGACGGAGCGTCCGGACGGGGGCTGAGCAGCGGCGTGTCCCTTTTCTGATGGTTCTTCGAAGGTCTCTTCGACCCTCTTGCCCTGCGTGTCGCTGCACGCCCGTGCGGCCCGCGGGGAGTAAGGGGAGGGCGGTTCTGTCGGCCGTACGGGTGGACCGCACCGCTGAGGGTGACGCGCCGTCCTCCGGGCGGGTGAGTCGTGGGCGCGGCGGCTTGAGATGGATCTCGCGGGAGGGGCTCGGCGGCCGGTGATCGGGAGTAGCATCCGGATTGAGGCGAACGTGGTCCGGATCACACTTCGAGGGAGCAGGGCCCATGGCGTACACGACCGACGAGACGCTGACCGTTCTCGTCTACAGCCACGACCGCAACACCCGCGAGCAGGTGCTGACGGCGCTCGGCCGCCGGCCGGCCGCGGACCTGCCGGAGCTGTCCTACCTGGAGTGCGCGACGACCCCCGCGGTGCTGAAGGCACTGGAGAAGGGGGGCGTGGACCTCTGCGTGCTGGACGGCGAGGCGGTGCCGGCCGGAGGGCTGGGGCTCGGGCGGCAGCTGAAGGACGAGATCTACGGCTGCCCGCCCGTGCTGGTGCTGATCGGCCGGCCGCAGGACTCCTGGCTGGCCGCCTGGAGCCGGGCCGACGCGGCGATCTCCCAGCCGGTGGACCCGGTGGCGCTGGCCGAGGCCGCCGCCACCCTGCTCCGGGCCCGGCTGGCGAAGCGGACACCGGCCACCCGGTAGAAGGCGGACACCGGCGGCCCGGTAAGAGGGGCGCATCTCACCAGGAGAGAAGAAGGGTCGCGGCGGGACGGTGGCGTCCCGCCGCTCGATAGGCTGACTCCAACCCTACGGAGATCCCTTTCCGGGAACCGACGAGAGCTGGAGTCAGCCATGGTGAACGTGAACCCTGCGAACGGCGGCAAGGACCCCGTGCAGGTGGTCCGCACCTGGCCGGACATCCTGTCGGTGCTGCTGCGGGGCGAGGACCTCGGCCAGGCGGACACCGCGTGGGCGATGGACCGCATCATGAGCGGCGAGGCCTCCCCGGCCCAGGTGGCCGGCTTCATGGTGGCGCTGCGGGCCAAGGGCGAGACGGTCGGGGAGATCGCCGGCCTGGTGGACGCGATGTACGCGCACGCCGAGCCGCTCTCGATCCCCGGCCCGGCGGTGGACGTCGTCGGCACCGGCGGCGACCGCGCCAAGACCGTCAACATCTCGACCATGTCGGCGATCGTCGCGGCGGCGGCCGGCGCCAAGGTGGTCAAGCACGGCAACCGGGCCGCCTCCTCGGCGAGCGGCTCCTCGGACGTGCTGGAGAAGCTGGGCATCGCCCTCGACCTCTCCGCCCGGAGGGTCGCCGAGGTGGCCGAGGAGATCGGGCTCA
Source organism: Kitasatospora sp. NPDC032757 (assembly GCF_055579305.1). Taxonomy (NCBI): domain Bacteria; kingdom Bacillati; phylum Actinomycetota; class Actinomycetes; order Kitasatosporales; family Streptomycetaceae; genus Kitasatospora; species Kitasatospora sp. NPDC032757. The sequence continues at coordinate 246,695 of NZ_JBVINN010000003.1, forward strand.
CCTTCTGCTCCGCCGCCATGTTCCACCCGTCGATGCGGCACGCCGCCACGGCCCGGCGCGACCTCGGGGTACCGACGGCGTTCAACATCCTGGGCCCGCTGACCAACCCGGCCAAGGTGACGGCCCACGCGATCGGCTGCTTCGACACGCGGCTGGCCGGGCTGATCGCCGGGGTGCTGGCCCGGCGCGGCTCCAGTGCGCTGGTCTTCCGCGGCGACGACGGTCTGGACGAGCTGACCATCACCACCACCTCGCGGGTCTGGATCGTGCGTGGCGGCGAGGTCGGCGAGACCACCTTCGACCCGCGTGAGGTCGGCATCGAGCTGGTCGGCATCGAGGCGCTGCGCGGCGCGGACCCGGCGTACAACGCGGACGTCGCCCGCCGGCTGCTGGCCGGGGAGCGCGGGCCGGTGCGGGACGCCGTCCTGCTGAACACGGCGGCGGCGCTGGTGGCGCTGGACCTCACCGACGCGCCGCTCACCGAGCAGCTGGCGGCGGGCATGGAGCGGGCCGCGGCCGCCATCGACTCGGGCGCCGCACTGGACCTGCTGAACCGCTGGTCGGAGGCCACCAGCAAGGCGTGAGGCGGTAGTTGGGGCCCGCGCGGGGGAGTGACCCCGGGCGGGCCCCGCCGCATGAGCGCGCGGGGCCCGGGCGGCCCGCAGGCGGGAGGGCGAGCCCCGTCCGGATGGTGGACCTGTGTTTGACCACCCGGCGGACGCGACCTAGAGTCTCCGGCAGGTCATGAGTGACAGCGCCAAGCCCCAGCTTGCTGTCCGGCAACCCTCCGTCCGTGGCGGGGTGCCCTGGGTGAGGACCGGGTCCCGCGGCAATCCGTCCGCGTGACAAGCGCGGACGCCGGCGGCACGCACTCCCCGGGGTCCTTCACCCAGGAGGAGTGCATCCCCATGTCCGTCGCCACCGAACTCTGCGCCCCGCTCCCCGTCCTCGGCCACGACGTCCTGGTCCCGCTGGCCAGCGGCGAGAAGGTCACCTATGCGGCGCTCGACTACGCGGCCAGCTCCCCGGCGCTCCAGCGGGTCTGGGACGACGTCGCCGCCTACGCCCCCTACTACGGCAGCGTCCACCGCGGCGCCGGCTACCTGTCGCAGCTCTCCACCGACCTGTTCGAGCAGAGCCGCCGTACCGTCGCCGAGTTCCTCGGCCTGCGCGAGGGCGACCAGGTGGTCTTCACCCGGGCCACCACCGACTCGCTGAACCTGTTGGCCGGTGCCGTCCCGGCCGGAACCCGGGTCTTCGCGTTCGAGACCGAGCACCACGCCTCGCTGCTGCCCTGGGCGCACGCCGGACTGGACGTCACCTACCTGCGCGCCCCGCGCTCGCGGGCCGAGGCGGTCGCCGCCCTGGACGCCGCACTGGCCGCGGCCCCCGAGGGCCCCAAGCTGCTCTGCGTCACCGGCGCCTCCAATGTCACCGGCGAGCTCTGGCCGGTCGCCGAGCTGACCGCGACCGCGCACCGGTACGGCGCCCGGGTGGTGCTTGACGCCGCGCAGCTCGCCCCGCACCACCGGGTCTCGGTGCGCGAGCTGGACGTGGACTGGATCGCCTTCTCCGGGCACAAGATCTACGCGCCGTTCGGCGCCGGCGTGCTGGCCGGCCGGGCCGACTGGCTGGACGCGGCCGAGCCGTACCTGGCCGGCGGCGGCGCCACCCGTACGGTGGCCCGGGAGACCGACGGCTCGGTGGCCGTCCAGTGGCACACCGGCCCGGCCCGGCACGAGGCCGGCTCGCCGAACGTGATCGGCGCCTACGCCATCGCCTCGGCCTGCCGGGCGCTGACCGACGCCGGCTTCGACGCGCTCGAGGCCCGCGAGCGGCAGCTGGTCGCCCGGCTGAATGCCGGTCTGGCGGAGGTCCCGCAGGTCAAGGTGCTCAACCTGTTCGGCGCCGGCTCGGCCCGGGTGGGAGTGCTCTCCTTCGTCGTCCAGGGCTGGAACAGCTCGCACTTCTCGGCCGCGCTCTCCGCCGAGTACGGCATCGGGGTGCGCGACGGCCTGTTCTGCGCGCACCCGCTGCTGCGCACGCTGCTCGGCGACGAGGAGGTGGCACCGTCCGAGTGCGGCGCGCCGGAGCCGTCGCTGCCGGGTGAGCGGAGCCTGAACGCGATCCGGGTCAGTTTCGGCGCCGGCACCCCGGACGAGCACATCGAGCGCTTCCTGACCGCCGTCCGCGAGCTGGTCACGGACGGCGCGGCCTGGAACTACCGCAACGAGGGCGGCCGCTGCGTCGTGGACACGCGGCGGGAGGGCTGAGCGCTACTCGTCGAGGCCGAGCGCGAAGGCGGCCTCGAGGTCGTGCTGGGAGTAGGTGCGGAAGGCGATCTGGGTCTCGGTGTGGGCCACGCCCGGGACCTTGTTCAGCCGGCCGGGGATCACCTCGGCCAGGTCGTCGTGCCGGCGCACCCGGACCATCGCCACCAGGTCGTAGCCGCCGGTGACCGAGTAGACCTCGCTGACGCCCTCGATGGCCGCGATCGCCTCGGCGATCTCCGGGATGCGGTCGACGCTGGTCTTGATCAGGACGATGGCGGTGATCACTGTTCGGGCTCCTTTGTGAGGTGCGGCCAGGGTATCGGGCGTCAGCCGGACCGTCGCGGGGGGCGGGTGGCCACCGTGCAGGCGTACAGGAAGCCGGCCGAGAAGCCGATGACGTGGACGAGGTAGGCCACCCCGGGCCCGGCCGAGTGCACCGACCACCACTGCAGGGCGAACCAGAGACCGAGCACCAGCCAGGCCGGGAACCGCAGCGGGAGGAAGAGCAGGAGTGGTACGAGCGTGGTGACGCGGGCGCGCGGATGCAGCCTCAGGTAGGCGCCGAGGACGGCCGAGATCGCCCCCGAGGCGCCGATCAGCACCCGGGTGGAGCCCGGCGAGTGCGCCTCGGCCAGCGCGAAGCCGTACGTGGCGAGCGAGCCGGCGGCCAGGTAGAAGAGGGCGAAGCGGGCCCGGCCGAGCCGTTCCTCGACGGTGGGGCCGAAGACATAGAGGAAGAGCAGGTTGCCCAGCAGGTGCAGCCAGCCGGCGTGCAGGAAGAGCGCGCTGAGCACCGCGAGCGCCGGATGCTTGCCGGGGGTCGGCCGGGCCGGGCAGCCGGGCACCGGGTCGGGGGCCTCGGCGAGCTGTTCGGCGGTCAGCGGGCGCCCGGCCAGCAGCTCGGCCGGGACGGCGCCCCAGCGCTGCTCGTACCGCTGCTCCGCGCAGACCCGGTCCTGGCCGCGCCCGTACAGCGGGTTGAGCCCGGCGGCCGGGCCGAGCAGGAAGACCAGGGTGTTGAGCGCGATCAGCGCGTAGCTGACGGCCGGGACGGGAGCTGCCGGGCGGCCGGCCCGCGCGCCGGTGTGGTCGAGGACCGGGATCGCCATGCGGCCAAGCATCCCTCCGCCCGGCACGGGCGGCACCGGGCTTACGGCAGGTGGGCTACGTCCTGTCCGGTCGAGGGGTTGTCCGCGGACTCCTGGCGTCGCCCGCGAGCGGGAGTTCGCGGACCTGTCCCGGGGGCGCGTCCGGGCCGCCCGATCGCTGTGACCGGTGGTCGGGACGGTTGCCTCAGGCAATAGGCTTGGGGCGGGCATTCCCGCCTCCCGCCGCCGATGCCGGGGCTCCGGGGGGAGCGCCTGAGCCCACCCAGGGACCACCCGAGAGGACCCCCGATGACCGTCCCCGCCCTGACTGCCGAGACGCGTTGGCGCTGCACCCTGTGCGGCAACCTGACCCGTTTCGACGTTACCCGTTCCGCCCGGGTCACCGAGTTCCTCCACTTCGACCTGGCCGGCGAGTCCAAGGTGGAGGAGACCGAGGTGCTCAGCGAGACCATCGAGTCGGTGCGCTGCCGCTGGTGCAACGCGGTGGACCAGGTCGAGCTCGTGGCCCGCCCCGGGGCCGAGGACGCCGAGGCTGCCGAGGCCGCCGAGCAGGGTTGATGCCCGGCCCGTGCGGAGGGCGGCGGTGCGGGGCACGGCCGCCCGCCGCACGGGACAATACAGACAGAGCGCACGGAGCGTGAGGACGAGGGCGGCCGCCGTTGGCCGTGCCGCTGGAACAGGATCGGAGCCGAGGACGTGGTGGACGCAGCGAAGGAGCCCGCCGGGCCGCAGGGGCGGCAGCCCGCTGTGGACGCGCAGGCGCCGGACGCGGCCGAGGCAGCCCCGTCCGCGCCCGCCCCGGCCGGAGACCCGGTGTCGGACGGGACGGCCGGCGCCGAGGAGTCCGGCGGTGACGAGCCGGCGGCAGGCCGCGCCGACGGGACGGCGGCGGGGACGGCCGCCGAGAACGCCGCCGAGCGGGCGCCCGAGAAGCTCGACCGGCCGCTGCCCGAGGGCGTGCGCCGCCGGGTGGTCGGCCTCGCCGCGGACGCGCTCGGCGGGCTGCCGCCGGGCGAGCTGCCGCAGACGCTGCGCCAGTACGCCAAGTTCACTCCGGCCCGGCGGGCCAAGTACGCGGCCACCGCGCTGGCCGCCGCGCTGGAGTCCGAGCCGGCCTTCCGGGTGCGGATAGCGGAGCGGCTGCGGCTGGGCCAGCCCGATCTGGTCAAGGCGCTGGAGTCCGGCAGCGTGCCCGGGGCCGCCGATCCGATGGACGTCGCGGCCGCCGCCTACCTGGTGCGTTCGGCGGGCTGGAGCCGGCTGGTGTCCGAGGCCGGCGAGGAGGCGGAGCGGGCCGGCGCCGAGGGCGCGGCCGCCGAGGCGGCCCGGCTGGTGGAGAAGCTGCAGGCGGAGCTGGCCGAGGTGCGGTCCGCGGCGCGCTCCGATCTGGACCGGCAGCGGACCGAGTCCGAGGACGTCCGCAAGGAGGCCGACTCGCTGCGCCGGAAGGTGCGGTCGCTGGAGAGCGACACCCGCCGGGCCCAGGCCGAGACCCGCCGGCTCAGCGCCGAACTGGAGGCGCTGAAGACGCAGTCGGGAGCCGAGCGCAGCGCGGCCGAGAACGAGGCGCGCCGGCTGCGGCACCGGATCTCCGAGCTGGAGAACGCCGCCGAGCAGGGCCGCCGGTCGGCCCGTGAGGGGCGCAGCGTCGAGGACATGCGGCTGCGGTTGCTGCTGGACACCGTGCTGCAGTCGGCGCAGGGCCTCCAGCGGGAGCTGGCCCTGCCGGTCTCCCAGATCCGGCCGGCCGACCTGGTGGAGGCGGTGGTGCCGGGCGCGGCCTCGCCGCACGACGTGGCCCGGCGCGGGCTGGCCGAGGACGATCCGGCGCTGCTGGACCAGCTGCTGGCGATCCCGCAGGTCCATCTGGTGGTGGACGGATACAACGTGACCAAGACCGGCTATCCGGCGCTGCCGCTGGAGCAGCAGCGGATCCGGCTGCTGGGCGGGCTGGCGATGCTGGCGCAGCGCACCCAGGCGGAGGTCACCTGTGTGTTCGACGGCCAGGACCTGGACGTACCGGTGATCATGGCGCCGCCGCGCGGGGTCCGGGTGCGGTTCAGCCGGACCGGGGAGACGGCGGACGAGCTGATCAGACGCCTGGTGCGGGCCGAGCCCCAGGGCCGGCCGGTGGTCGTGGTCTCCACCGACCGGGAGGTTGCGGAGGGCGTGCGCAAGGCGGGTGCGCGCCCTGTCGCCTCGGTGCTGCTGCTGAACCGGCTGGCCCGGCCGTAGGCTGTCCCGGGCCCCGCCGGACGGGGTGACGCCTGGTCAGCGCCGGGCTTGCGGTGCTGTGGCGATCTCGTGAAGTCATGGCGGCGGGGCGGAGTTCACGCCAACGGGGGAGTGGCGCAAAGCCTGGATCTTCACTAGGGTCTGGCGTCAAACCTATTTTCCGGATTCTCACTCGATTGGGTGAGTCCGTAAAAAGAAGGAGCCGGTCACTTGGCCTCCCACCGCCGTCCCAAGCAGCCGAGCCGCGCGCGGGTCTCCGTGCTCACCGCTGCCGCGGCGACCGCGGTCGCCCTCTCCGCCCAGGTCGCCGCCCACGCGGCGCCGACCCCGTCCCCCAAGAAGGAGGACGTGAAGGCGCAGATCGACCAGCTCCAGGAGGAGGCCGAGCAGGCGACCGAGAAGTACAACGGCGCCAAGGAGCGGGCCGACCAGCTCCGCAAGCAGGCCGACCAGCTCCAGGACCAGGTGGCACGCGGCCAGGACCAGATGACCCAGCTTCAGGGCGGGCTGGCCGCGGTGGCCGGTGAGCAGTACCGCACCGGTGGCATCGACCCGTCCGTGCAGCTGATGCTCTCCTCCGACCCGTCCGGCTACCTGGACAAGGCCTCCAGCGTGCAGCAGGCCAGCTCCAGCCAGGCCGACGCGCTCAAGGGCCTCCAGGACCAGCAGCGCCGGCTGGACCAGCAGAAGACCGAGGCCGCCGCGATCCTCGCCTCGCTGGACACCACGACCAAGGACCTGAACCAGTCCAAGGCCGAGGTCAACAAGAAGCTGAAGGAGGCCCAGGACCTGCTGAACTCGCTGAGTGCGGCGGACCGGGCCGCGCTGAAGGCCGCCCAGCAGCAGGACGACCGGGCCTCGCGCGGTAGCGAGCGTGCCGACCTCGGCAGCCTGCCGCAGGCCTCCGGTCTCGCCGGGGCGGCCGTCTCCAACGCGATGAGCAAGCAGGGCTCGCCGTACATCTGGGGCGCCACCGGCCCGAGCACCTTCGACTGCTCCGGCCTGATGGTCTGGGCGTACGGGAAGGCCGGCGTCTCGCTGCCGCGCACCTCGCAGGCGCAGGGCAACGTCGGCTCGCGGGTGCCCTCGCTGGCCGAGGCCCAGCCGGGCGACCTGATCATCTACCGCGACGACCGCAGCCATGTCGCGATGTACATCGGCAACGGCATGGTGGTGCACGCGCCGCACACCGGTGACGTGGTGAAGGTGATGAAGGCCGACGCGATGAAGATCAACACCATCCGCCGGGTCTGACGGACCGACACGCCCAGGGGTCGGGATCCGGCCCTGTGATCCGCGCCACCTCCGAGCGGGGGTGGCGTCGGCGTTCCCGGTCGTATGTGAGAAATGATCAGCTCCGCGTACGGCGCTGGTCACACCGGGTCATATTCACAAATGAACTTGGGTATTCTTCCGTCTTTTTTCTGACAAGGATTTGAACGGATCACGGTTCTGTTACTAGGGTCGTGCCTCGAACCACCGCACAGTCGATCACCCAGCCTGGGTGGCGGCGGGGGTTTACCGCCGAGTTCGTGAAGCAGCGGGACGGGTCGCAGACCGGTCCGACGGGGAGCCCAGCAGTCGGGGGCGCTGTGGAGCGGAGCCGGGGAACCATGTTCCTCCGGGGTGAATCGGCGCCAGGTCGGCCGCTGGAACGGCCGGTGAGGCGTCGTAGGGCACGCTTCCGGCCCGAACCCGTCAGCTCACCCGGTAGGCGGGCGTTGGAAGAAGGAGTCCGCCTTCGTGGCGTCCCATCGTCGTCCCAAGCCTGCCGGCCGCGCCCGGGTCTCGATCCTGACCGGTGTCGCCGCCGCTGCCGTCGCCCTCTCTGCGCAGTCCGGCGCCCACGCCGACCCGACGCCGACCAAGGACCAGGTCAAGGAGCAGGTCGACCAGCTCAACGAGCAGGCCGAGCAGGCGACCGAGAAGTACAACGGTGCCCAGGCCAAGCAGCAGGAGCTGCAGAAGCAGGTCGGCGAGCTCCAGGACCAGGTGGCCCGTCAGCAGGCCTCGGTGACCGAGGCCCAGGGCGGCCTCGCCGAGATCGCCGGCGAGCAGTACCGCAACGGCGGCATATCGTCGACCGTCCAGCTGATGCTCTCGTCCAGCCCGGACAACTTCCTGAACCAGGCCGGTGCGCTGACCCAGGCCAGCAGCACCCAGTCCGGTGCGTTGAAGGACCTCCAGGAGCAGCAGCGCAAGCTCGACCAGGACCGCAACGAGGCCCAGGCCAAGCTCGGCGAGCTTGAGACCACCACCCAGCAGCTGAAGGCCTCCAAGGAGGAGGTCCAGGGCAAGCTGGCCAAGGCCCAGGACCTGCTCAACACGCTGACCGAGCAGGAGCGCCAGGCGCTGCGCGCGGCCGAGGAGAAGGCCGCCGCCGAGGCGAAGGCCAAGGCGGACGCCGCCAAGGCCGAGGCGAAGGCCAAGGCCGACGCCGACCGCGCCTCCCGCGACAACAGCCGCACCGACCTCGGTGCGTCGTCCTCGGCGCCGGCCGCCGCCAAGCCCGCCGCGCCGGCCGCCAACGGCTCGCGCGCCGCCGCCGCGATCGCCGCCGCCGAGAGCAAGCTCGGTTCGCCGTACGTCTACGGCGCCACCGGCCCGAGCTCCTTCGACTGCTCCGGCCTCACCGGCTGGGCCTATGCGCAGGCGGGCGTCTCGCTGCCGCGTACCTCGCAGCAGCAGGCCGGTTACGGGACCAACGTCGGCACCAACATCGCCAACGCCCAGCCCGGCGACCTGATCATCTACCGTGCCGACGCCAGCCACGTCGCCCTGTACGTGGGCGGCGGGCAGGTCATCCACGCGCCGAAGCCCGGCGCGGTGGTCCGGTACGAGACCGCCACCATGCTGCCGATCTCCGCCATCGTGCGCGTCTGATCCGCATCGGCCCCGACAGGCCCGGCCTCCCCTCGTGGGAGGCCGGGCCTGCGGCTTTTCCGGCGGCTCGAGCAGATGTCCGATTGAGGGTCAAATATTCTGGTTGGGAGGGGTTTGGACTCGATCGCCCGGACTCGCTAACGTCTGCCACCGGACTCCCGCTCACGAGCCGCCCGCCCCCGGTGCGGCGGCGGGGCCGGGCCGCAGGATTGGAGCCACCGTCGCATGGCCGTGCACCGCCGTTCCCCGCTGTCAGGAGCGCACGCGCTCGCCCGTGCGCTGGTGCTGACAGCGGCGGCCACCACCGTGCTCGGCCTGGCCGGTGGCGGCACCGCCCAGGCCGCGCCGGGCTCGCCGGACACGCCCTCCAGCCGCAAGGACATCAAGGCGCAGGTCGAGCAGCTCTACGACGAGGCCGAGCAGGCCTCGGAGAAGCACAACGCGGCGCTCGACGCCCAGCAGCGGTTCCAGCACGAGACCGGCACCCTCCAGCAGCAGGTCGCCGTCGCCCAGGACGAGCTCAACCAGCTGCGCGGCGACCTCGCCACCGTGGCCGGCGCCGAGTACCGCGGCGGCGGCATGGCGCAGACCGTCCAGCTGATGCTCTCCACCGACCCCGAGGGCTACCTCTCCCGGGCCCGCAGTCTGGACCAGGCGGCCGAGCGGCAGAACGAGACGCTGCACGAGGTGGTGGCCCGTCAGCGCCGGCTCGACCAGCGCCGTGCCGAGACCTCCGCCAAGCTCTCCGAGCTGGACCAGACCCGCCGCATCCTGGCCGACAGCAAACAGCAGATCCAGCAGCGGCTGGCCGAGGCGCAGAAGCTGCTCAACAGCCTGGGCGCCGGCGAACGGGCCCGGATGGCCGCGCAGGACGCCCGCGAGGCCGAGCAGCGCGCCACCCGCGGCACCGACCGGCTCGACCTGGGCACCGCCCCGCCCGCCTCCGAACGCGGCGCCGCCGCGCTGGCCGCCGCCGTGAAGATGATCGGCTCGCCCTATGTGTACGGATCCACCGGGCCCCGCGCGTTCGACTGTTCCGGTCTGATGTACTGGAGCTGGCGGCAGGCCGGAGTGACCCTGCCGCGCACCTCGCAGGCCCAGGCGTACGCCGGTCAGCGGGTCAGCATCTCCGACGCGCGACCGGGAGACCTGGTGATCTTCTACCGGGACATGCACCACGTCGGCATGTACGCCGGCGGCGGGGTGATCGTGCATGCCCCGTACCCGGGTGCCAAGGTCCGGTACGAGAGCGTCAACGCGATGCCCGTCGCGGGGGTGATCCGGCTCTGAGCCGGTCCGGGCCGAGACCTTCCTCCACCGCCGCCGGGGCACGCCGCTGCACGCTGTCCCGGCGCGGTGCCCTGCTGCTCGCCGCCGGCGGGCTGGCCCAGCTCTCGCTGCCCGGGGCCGCCCCGGCGGCGCCCGCGCGGGCGGCGGCGGACCAGCAGGCCGAGGTGACGGCACTGCTGGCCGAACGCGCCCGGGCCCTGGCCGCCGGGCCGCCTGCGCTGCCGCTGGCCGAGGCGGGCTACCGCAACCTCGTACTCGGCCCGGCCGGCGCGCCGGACCGGCTGAGCGCCACCGCCGAGCTGGCCGTCCGGGTGGCCGGGTACGACGACTACCCCGTGGTGTACCCGCGCCGGCTCGCGCTGCTGCGCACCCCCGGCGGCTGGCGGGTCGAGCGGGAGGAGAGCGCCGGGGGCCCGCCGCCGTTCTGGGACCTCGGCACCGTCGCGCCCGCCCGCGGCGAGCACACCCTGGTGCTCGGCCTGGCGGGCGGACCGGACGCGGCCGGGCTCGCCGCCGTGGCCGACCGCGCCGTCCCGGCCGTCGGCGCGCTCTGGGGCACCGGCTGGGCGGGCCGGCTGCTGCTGGAACTGCCCGCCACCGAGGCACAGTTCGCCCGGCTGCTGGAGGCCGACCCGGCCGCCTGGACCGGCATGGCGGCCGTCACCACCGCGGCGCCCGGCGCGCCCTGGCACACCCCGGCCGACCGGGTGCTGGTCAACCCCGAGGCGTACGGCGGGCTCAGCGACTTCGGCCGTCAGGTGGTGATCACCCACGAGGCCACGCACGTGGCGACCAGGGCCGACACCCGCTCCTGGACGCCGCTCTGGCTCTCCGAGGGCGTCGCCGACTGGACGGGCTACCGGGGCTCGGGCCGCTCCCCGCAGCAGATCGCCCCCGAGCTGGCCCGCGACGTCGCCGCCGGGAGGCTGCCCACGGCGCTGCCCGCCGACCAGGACTTCACCGCCGGCTCCGCCGGCATCGCCCAGGCCTACGAGCAGTCCTGGCTGGCCTGTGAGCTGATCGCCCGCCGTCACGGGCCCGAGCGGCTGGTCGCCCTCTACCGTGCGGTCGGCGCGGCGGGCCGGGGGGACGGCCGGGAACAGTGGCTGGACCGCGTGCTCCGGGCCGAACTGGGCCTCGGGCTCGCCGAGTTCACCGACCTCTGGCTCGCCGAGGTCCGGCGGCTCAGGGGATAGGCGCCGTCCGGCCGGTCTTGCCGGGCGCGCGATCGACCGGGCGGTACCGAGGGCCCGTCCGCCGCGGGCAGGACCGAGGATCCGTCCGCCGCCGGAAGGACCTAGCGCCGCTCGCCGGCCCTCGGCCGGTCGATGCCGTCGAGCAGGTCCTGCTCGTACGCGATACCCGGCCGCACCGGGTAGGCGGAGGCGGGCTCCGGGCGCGCCAGCACCACGGTGGGCGGCAGCTGCTCGGGGCCGCGGGTGGAGCGCCAGAGCCGGATGCAGGAGAGCACGGTGGCGGCCACCAGCAGCAGGTTGCGCAGGGTGAGCCAGGTGATCGCCCACGGCTCGCTGCCGACCACCTCGCTGAACATCAGCGGGAACTCCACCAGGGTCAGCGGCGTCGCGGCCAGGATCAGCAGCGCCACTGGCCGCTGGCTGCTGCCGCGTACGGTCAGGCAGACCGCCGCCACGCCGACCAGCCAGACCAGGTACTGCGGGCTGATCACCCGGCTGGTCACGGTGAAGATCAGCAGCGCGGTCAGCGCCGCGTCGTACATGGTGGCGGCGTTGCGGCGCTTGGCGGTGAAGCGCCAGAGCAGCAGCCAGGCGAAGCCCAGCAGGGTGCCGGCCATCATCACCTTGCCGACCACGTTGACCCACGGCCCGAGCATCTCCACCGAGCCGTAGTTCATCATCACCTTGCCGTCCCAGGCCCCGGCGATCCGGGCGAAGTGCAGCGGAAGCGCGCCCACCGACTCCACCTCGACGCCACGGTCCTTCTGGAACGTCAGGAACTCGAACGCGCCGTTCATCCCGGCCGCGAGCAGGAAGCCCACCGAGACGGCGGTGGCCGCCGCGGCCGTCCAGGCGCGGCGGGTGCGCCGGCCGGACGGGGTGCCGATCAGGCCGATCAGCGGCCAGATCTTGATGATCCCGCCCAGGCCCAGCAGCAGTCCGCCGATCGCCGGGCGGCGGATCAGCGCCAGCAGGCCGGCCACCGCGACCGCGGTGACGATGACGTCGTACCGGTTGTAGATCATCGGGCCGAGCAGCGGGACGCCGGCCACCCAGACCCAGGCGCCGGTCAGCGCCCGGCCCTTGCGCAGCCCGGTCCGCACCAGCAGGGCCATCGCGGCGGCGTCCGCGATCCCGCAGATCACCCAGAAGGAGACCAGGTACGACCAGGGCAGCAGCCCCGGCAGCATGATCACCAGGGCGGCGCCGGGCGGGTACTGCCAGGTGACGTCGTCCAGCGGGAAGGTGCCGGTCTGCAGGACGCCGTACCAGCCGTGGTAGATCAGCCAGACGTCGGTGGTGACGTCCCCGCCGGGCATCCGCAGCACGCCGGTCACCAGCAGGAGCAGCAGTGCCCGGGTGGCCAGCCAGCTTCCGCCGAGCGCGCAGAGCGCCCCGGCACGCCCGGCGGGGCGGGCGGGGGCCTGGACGGGCTCCCGGCGGACGGCCAGGGCCGTGCCGGGGCCGTCGGCGCCGCTGGGGTTACCGGACTCGGTGGCCGGGGCCAACTCCACTGCGCTCCCTCGTTCGTCTCGGACGTCCCACCGGAGGCGTCGCGAGACGGACGCCCGGGCGGTCGGTGTCGGGCACTGCGCCGTCGTCCGGGCGGGCCCCACCGGCTGCCTAGGTACTAGGACAGACCCGGGGGTGAAACGGTTGCCGTGCACGGTTCCGTTCCCGGCGGGTCATGGTGTTGACCTATCGTACGGATCACCCAGCGGTACACCGAGCACCCCCCGACCGAGCGAGCCGTGGCCTGATGCACAAGACCTTGATCGTCACCAACGACTTCCCGCCGCGACCCGGCGGTATCCAGGCCTTCGTCCACAACATGGCTGTCCGTCAGCCCGCCGGGAGCATCGTGGTGTACGCCTCGACCTGGCGCGACGGCAGCGAGGTCGCCCGGTTCGACGCCGAGCAGCCGTTCCAGGTGATCCGCGACCGGACGAAGGTGATGGTTCCCACACCACGGGTCACCCGGCGGGCCGCCGAGATCCTCCGGGCCGAGAAGTGCGACTCCGTCTGGTTCGGCGCGGCCGCCCCGCTCGGGCTGATGGCGCCCGCGCTGCGCCGTGCCGGGGCCGGCCGGCTGCTCGGCATGACGCACGGGCACGAGGCCGCCTGGGCCCAGCTCCCGGCGGCGCGGCAGCTGCTGCGCCGGATCGGCGCGGGCACCGACACCCTGACCTACCTCGGCGAGTACACCCGCTCCCGGATCGCCGGCGCGGTCGGCCCGGAGGCGGCCGCGCGGATGGTGCAGCTGCCGCCGGGCGTGGACGAGCAGACCTTCCACCCGGAGTCGGGCGGCGCCGAGCTGCGCCGCCGGCTCGGCCTGGCGGACCGGCCGGTGGTGGTCTGCGTCTCCCGGCTGGTGCCGCGCAAGGGCCAGGACACCCTGATCGAGGCGATGCCGCAGATCCTCGCGGACGTGCCGGACGCCGTGCTGCTGATCGTCGGCGGCGGCCCGTACCGGGCGGACCTCGAGAAGCTCGCCGACGCCCGGGGCGTCCGCGCCTCGGTGCGCTTCACCGGGTCGGTGCCGTGGGAGGAGCTGCCCGCGCACTACGGCGCCGGGGACGTCTTCGCGATGCCCTGCCGCACCCGCCGGGGCGGGCTGGACGTCGAGGGCCTGGGCATCGTCTACCTGGAGGCCTCGGCGACCGGCCTGCCGGTGGTGGCCGGGGACTCCGGCGGTGCGCCGGACGCGGTGCTGGAGGGCGAGACCGGCTACGTGGTGCCGGGCGGCTCGCCGGCCGCGGCGGCCGAGCGGATCGTCCGGCTGCTGAACGACGAGGAGCTGCGCCGACGCCTCGGCGAGGCCGGCCGGCGCTGGGTGGACCGGTCCTGGCGGTGGGACCTGCTGGCCGGCCGGCTCACCTCGCTGCTGGCGGGCTGAGCGCACGCCGAAGGGCCCCCGCCTCGGCGGGGGCCCTTCGCGTGTGGCCTCAGCGCTGGTAGATGGCCTCGACGTCGGCCGCGAAGTCCTTCAGCACGACGTTGCGCTTGAGCTTGAGGGAGGGCGTCAGGTGCCCGCTCTCCTCGGAGAAGACGGTGTCCAGCAGGCGGAACTTCTTGACCGCCTCGGCGTGCGACACGGCCGCGTTGCCGTCGTCCACCGCGGCCTGGAGGGCGGCCAGCAGGTCGGCGTCCTCGCGCAGCTCGGCGACGGTGGCGGTGGCCGGCTTGCCGTTCAGCTCCTTCCACTTGGGGAAGAAGTCCTCGTCGACGGTGACCAGGCAGCCGATGAACGGCTTGCGGTCGCCGACCACCATCACCTCGCCGATCAGCGCGTGCGCCCGGATCCGGTCCTCGATCACCGCAGGGGCGACGTTCTTGCCGCCCGCGGTGACGATGATCTCCTTCTTCCGGCCGGTGATGGTCAGGTAGCCCTCGTCGTCCAGCGAGCCGATGTCGCCGGTGGCGAACCAGCCGTCCTGCAGGGCGTCCGCGGTGGCCTGCGGGTTGTTCCAGTAGCCGGTGAAGATCTGCGGGCCCTTCAGCAGCACCTCGCCGTCCTCGGCGATCCGCACGGCCGAGCCGGGCAGCGGCTGGCCGACGGTGCCGATCTTCGGCTTGTCGTGCGGGTTGAAGGCGGTGGCCGCGCAGGTCTCGGTCAGGCCGTAGCCCTCCAGGACGGTGAAGCCGATGCCCCGGTAGAAGTGGCCGAGGCGCTCGCCGAGCGGGGCGCCGCCGGAGATCGCGTGGGTGGCCCGGCCGCCGAGGGCGGCGCGCAGCTTGCTGTAGACCAGCTTGTCGAAGACGGCGTGCTTGATCCGCAGGCCCAGGCCCGCACCCCCGCCGTCCAGCGCCCGGCTGTACGCGATCGCGGTGTCGGCGGCCCTGTCGAAGATCTTGCCCTTGCCGTCGGCCTGGGCCTTGGCACGGGCGGTGTTGTAGACCTTCTCGAAGACTCTGGGCACGCCCAGGATCAGCGTCGGGCGGAACGACGCGAGCTCGGCCGTGACGTCCTTGATGTCCGAGACGTGGCCGAGCTTGATGGGGGCGATCGCGGCGGCGATCTCGGCGATCCGGCCGAGCACGTGCGCGAGGGGGAGGAACAGCAGGACGGAGCCCTCGCCGGTCCGGAACAGCGACTCCATGCGGGCCGTCACGTTGCCGAGCTCGGCCAGGAAGTTGCCGTGGGTCAGCTGACAGCCCTTGGGGCGGCCGGTGGTGCCCGAGGTGTAGACGATGGTCGCGACCGAGTCGGAGGTCGCCACCGAGCGGCGCTCGTCGATGGTGGCGTCGGAGACGTCCTGCCCGGCCTCGGCCAGCGCGGCCAGGGCGCCGGCCTCGATCTGCCAGGTGTGCTTCAGCTCCGGCAGGCGCTCGCGGACCTGCTCGACCACCTCGGCGTGCCGGTCGGTCTCGGTGAGGACTGCCACCGCCCCGGAATCGCCGAGGATCCACTCGACCTGCTCGGCGGAGGACGTCTCGTACACCGGCACGGTGATCGCGCCGGCCGACCAGATCGCGAAGTCCAGCAGCGTCCACTCGTACCGGGTGCGGGACATGATGCCCACCCGGTCGCCGGGCTCGATGCCCGCGGCGATCAGGCCCTTGGCCGCGGCGTGCACCTCGACCAGGAACTGGGTGGCGGTCAACTCCTGCCACTGGCCGTCCACCTTACGACTGAGCACCGCGACGTTCGGGTGCCGCTCGGCGTTCTGGTGCACGAGGTCGGAGAGGTTACCGCCGCTCGGTACCTGGTAGAGGGCCGGAAGGCTGAAGTCGAGCAAGACTGCTCCTCGTTCGCGACGCTGCGGGACGGCAGGACGTTACTGCCCGGTAGGCAGCTTCGACCAGGGGGGTCGGCTCCGGTGTTCGAAGTGTCACACCTTTACCCGGTCCGACCAGGCCGTGACCGGGTCGTTCGAATGGCACCCTACGGCAGCCCCGGAGTGACCGACCGGTAGCCTGCCACGCCGCCGGAGCCCGGGCCCCGGCGGCGTGGCAGGCCACCGGGCCCTGGACCGGAGGGCGCCCCCGGGCGCGATAGCCTGCTCCGGGCGCACCCGACCGAGCAGGCTCGGCCGGGCCGGCAGCAAGGGACGACGCGGAGGGCCATTCCATGGCGGAGCACACCAGGTCGAGCATCACCATCGACGCGACCCCGGCGACGGTCATGGCCGTGATCGCCGACTTCGCCGCCTACCCGGCCTGGACCGGCGAGGTCAAGGAGATCGAGGTACTGGAGAACGCCGAGAACGGCCGCGCCGCCCAGGTGCGCCTGCTGCTCGACGCCGGCGCCATCCGCGACGAGCACGTCCTCGCCTACACCTGGGACGACGACCGCGAGGTCAGCTGGACGCTGGTGCGCAGCCAGATGCTCCGCTCGCTGGACGGCTCCTACGCGCTCGCCCCGCTCGACGGCGGCCGGACCGAGGTCACCTACCAGCTCGCCGTCGACGTCAAGATCCCGATGCTCGGCATGATCAAGCGCAAGGCCGAGAAGGTCATCATCGACCGGGCGCTGGCCGGCCTGAAGAAGCGCGTCGAGGGCTGACGCCCGGAAAGCGGGGCAGCACGGCATGACGGCCACACGCACCATCCTGGTCAGCGGCGACGCTGCGGCGCCCATGGTGGCCGCCGCCACCGCCCTGCACGCCGCCCGGCAGGGTCGCCGCACCCTGCTGCTGGCCGCCGACGACCCGCACCGCGCCCTGGACACCGTCCTCGGCACCCGGCTGGAGGCCGAACCCGCCGCCTACGCGCCCGGGCTGACCGTGGCCCGGGCCGACGAGCAGGCCGCCTTCCGGCACGCCCTCGGCGAGATCGGCGGCCGGCTCAAGCCCGCCCTCGACCTGCTCGGCGCCGAGCCGCTCGACCCCGAGGAGCTCACCGCCCTCCCCGGCACCGCCCGGCTCGCCCTGCTGCGCGCCCTGCCCGCCGCCGACGCGGACGTCCTGGTGGTGCTCGCCCCGCCGCCCGCCGAACTGATCGGCACGCTCGCCCTGCCCGAGCAGCTGGAGCGCTACCTGGCCCGGCTCGTCCCCGAGCAGCGCCAGGCCGCCCGGGCGCTGCGCCCGCTGCTGGCCGGCCTCGCCGGGGTCCCGATGCCCGCCGACTGGCTGTACGAGACCCGGACCAAGGCGGCCGCTGCGCTCGCCGAGGCCCGCGCCGCGATCACCGCGCCCGGCACCAGCGTCCGCCTGGTCACCGCCGCGGACGGACACCCGTACGAGGAACTGCGCCGGATCCGCGCCGGGCTGGCCCTGCACGGGCACCGGCCGGACGCCGTCGTGGTGCACGGCGCACTGCCGGACGGCGCCGCCGGCTCGCCCGACCCGTGGCTGGCCGGGCTGGCCCGCCGCCGGCAGGAGGAGCTGGCCGCCCTGGCCGCCGCCGGCGACGTGCCGGTGCTGGTCACCGGCCTCGCCGAGGTCACCCTGGAGGCCGTCGCCGACCGTCTCTACGGGGCCGGGCCCGGCCCGGCGCCGCTCGCCCCCGAGCCGTGGCCGGTCGAGGACCGGCTGGCCGAGGACGGCCTGCTGGTCTGGCACCTCGCCCTGCCCGGCGCCGACCGGGCCGACCTGGACCTGGTGCGACGCGGCGACGAGCTGGTGGTCGGCCTCGGCGCCCACCGGCGCGTCCTCACCCTGCCCTCGGCGCTGCGCCGCTGCACCGTCGCGGGCGCCGGCCTGCACGACGGGGCGCTCGCCGTCCGCTTCGCGCCGGACCCAGCGCTCTGGCCGCGCGGCTGAGACTCCCGGGTGGCCAGGGGCTTCCGAGCGGCCCCGGGGGTACGGGCCCGGTCCGGTAGCGTCGGGGCCAGTGGCCGCAGGCGCGGCCGGAGCCGAGGAGACGCCCGCGATGACCACCGCCGACGACCGCACCGAGCAGGCCGCCGAGCACCCCTTCGGCCCGGAGCTGGGCCCGCTGGTGGACGAGGTCCGCCGGTTCGCCGGCGCCGTCGGCCAGAAGGCCCAGGAGGCCGGCGCCGAGACCCTGATCTCGCTGGCCGGCCTCGCCGACCGCCTGCGCGAGAAGCAGCCCGACGTGTACGAGCACCTGGCCGCCGCGGGCAGCGGGCTGGCCGCGGCCGGCGGCGAGCTGCTGGCCGCCTACCGGGCCGCCGTGGCCGGTCACGAGCACCGCTGGACCGCCGGCGAGGGCGCCCGCAGCGAGCGGATCGATCTCGACACGCCTGACGGGCCGTCCGACAAGCTGTGAAGCCCTGATCCCGAAAAAGTCACCAAGTGGCTGCGCGCTGCGACGGTGCGGGTAAGAATGTACGACTTTTGAAGGGGATCGGCGAGCTTGGGCGTCGATTGTCTTCGGTTAATGTATGCGACGGTGTATACGGGGGCAGGGTTGGGCGGTACCGTTCCGTCCAGCGGGAACGAGTGAATAGCTGAGGGACACATGGCTCTGACCATCGGCGTCGACGTCGGCGGGACCAAGATCGCGGCAGGCGTGGTCAACGAGGCGGGCGAGATCCTGGCCCGGACCAGGGTGCCCACCCCGGCCGACCCGCAGTGGGCGGTCGACGCCATCGCGCAGGCCGTGCGCGAGCTCAAGGAGCAGTACCCCGACGTGGTCGCGGCCGGCGTCGGTGCCCCCGGCTTCGTCGACCGCGGCCGCTCGACGGTGATCTTCGCCCCCAACATCGACTGGGAGGACGAGCCGCTGCGCACCCGGATCGAGGAGCTCACCGGCCTGGACACCGTGGTCGAGAACGACGCCAACTGCGCCGCCTGGGCCGAGTACCGCTTCGGCGCGGCCGCCGGGCACGACGACATGGTGCTGATCACCGTCGGCACCGGCATCGGCGGCGGCCTCGTCCTGGACGGCCGGATGCACCGCGGCCGGTTCGGCGTGGCCGGCGAGATCGGCCACCTCAACATGGTTCCCGACGGCCTGGCCTGCGGCTGCGGCGGCAGGGGCTGCTGGGAGCAGTACGGCTCGGGCCGGGCGCTGCGCCGCTACGGCCGCGAGAAGGCCGCCGCCGACCCGATCCACGGCAAGCGGATGCTGGAGCTCAACGACGGCGTCGCCGAGACCATCCGCGGCATCCACATCACCCAGGCCGCCGAAGAGGGCGACCCGCTCGCCCTGGAGTGCTACGCCGAGCTGGCCGACTGGCTGGGCCGGGGCATGGCCGACCTCGCCGCGCTCTTCGACCCGGGCGTCTTCGTGCTCGGCGGCGGCGTCTCCGACTCCGGCCGGCTGCTGCTCGACCCGGTCGCCAAGGCCTTCGAGTACTACCTGACCGGCGGGGTGCACCGCCCGCGCGCCGAGGTGGTGCTCGCCTCGATGGGATCGGCCGCCGGCATCTCCGGCGCGGCCGACCTGGCCCGCACCGTCTGACCCCACCACGCGCACGCCGGCGGCGGCGGCGGCGCGGCCACGGCCTCCGGGCCACGGCCGTGCCGCCGCCGGCGCGTGTTCCCCCGCCCTCGCGTTCCCCGGTGCCCTGTCCCCGCGTTCCCCTGCCTTCGTGTTCTCCCGCCGCCGGGCCCTCCCGCTGCCGTACGGTCGTCAACGGATCACCACCGGACGCCAGGGGAGGACCGCCATGACGAGTGAACCGACGAGCGCCGGCCCGGCCGAGCTGCCGCCGCCCGGGCCGGGGCGGCTGCGGCTGCTCAGCTACAACGTCCGCTCGCTGCGCGACGACCGGCACGCCCTGGTCCGGGTGATCCGGGCCTGCGAACCGGACGTGGTCTGCGTCCAGGAGTCGCCGCGCTACTGGCGGCCGGAGGGCCAGGCGGCGTGGCTCGCCCGGCAGACCGGCACGGTCGTCCTGTCCGGCGGCGGCCGGACCGCCGCCGGACCGCTGCTGCTCGGCCGGCTGGGGGTGGACGTGCTCGGCGTCCACGACCGGCTGCTGCCCAAGACCCGCGGCCTGCACGCCCGCGGCTTCGCCGGCGCCGTCGTCAGGGTGGCCGGCTCGGTGCCGTTCTCCGTCACCGCCTGCCATCTGAGCCTGGACCGGGCAGAGCGGTACGGGCAGTTCGAGCTGCTGCTCGACCAGCTGAGGCTCGCCGAACTCGGCGTGGTGGCAGGCGACTTCAACGAACACCCGGACGGCCCCGGCTGGCGGCTGCTGGCCGGGCGGCTCCAGGACGGCCATGCGGTCGCGCCCTGGGGCGGCGAGTTCACGTCGGTCCCGGAGAACCCCTACCAGCGGATCGACGCCGTCTTCGCCACCCCCGGCGTACGCGTCCTCGCCTGCGGCGTCCCGCACGGCCTGCCCGGCGTCACCGAGGCCGACCTGCGGGCCGCCACCGACCATCTCCCGGTGCTCGCCGTCCTGGAACTGCCGGTCGGCTGAACGGCGGGCGGGGCCGGCCGGGAGTCAGACGACCGCACCGCCGTGCGGGTCCTCGGGCTCGTCCTCGTCGCGCTCCTTCATCCGGACCACCAGGGTGACGAAGCCGCCCAGGAAGGCCGTCACCCCGACCCAGGCCGGCCAGCCGGAGACCTCGCGCCAGACCACCGCGTCGAACAGCAGCAGCGCCGGGCCGCCGAGCACGGCCAGCCACGCGAACTTGGCGGTGACGTCGGCGGCGGGCAGCGGCGGCGGCTCCGGCGGGACGAAGTGGCCCTCGTCCGTCTCCTCGGCCAGCTCGAAGTCGCGCGGGCCGGAGGCGGCGGCCGGCATCACGGGCTTGGTGGAGCGGGGGCGGGGCTGCGGCGCCAGGTCGGAGAGGTCGTCCGGGTCGCTGCGGCGCTCGGTGGCGTCCTTGAAACCGCCCTTCAGCTCGCCGCGCGCCCTGAGGTTCTCGATCTCCGGCCAGTTCGGGTTGTTGAGGTCGACGGGGTCGTCGAACTGGGCGACCAGCGCGGCGAAGATCTCGTCCTGTTCGGCCTGGCTGCGTTCGGGCGCGCGCCGCACCCGGGGCGGCTCGGCGGCCCCGGTGGCGCCGGTGGCGCCCTTGCCGGCGTCCGCACCGGTGCCCGGGCCACGGTTCGTGCCAGTGTCCTTACCGCCGTCGGCGCCGTCGGCGCCCTCGGCCTTCTCGTTCTCCGCGTCCTCGCGGGGCGCCTCGTCCTCGCCGCCCGCCGTGCTGCTCTCGTGCACTTCCGGCCCTTCAGCCTTGGTGATCGTCGGATTCGACCCGGGTGGCGCCCGCCGCGTGTGCGGGAGCCAGCCGTCGGATGAAGTCCTGGCTGGCCGTGAATATTTCCGCCGCGTCGTGGTCCAGCGTCGCGACGTGGTAGCTGCGCTGGCACAGCCGCTCCGTCACGTCGGTCGAGGATATCCGGGCCAGCACCAGTTCCGAGTTGGCCGGCGAGACGACGTGGTCCTGCGGACTGTGGAAGAGCAGCACCGGCTGGGTCACCTGCGGCAGCCGGCCCTGGACGTCCTTCCAGAGCCTGGTCAGCGACCAGGCCGCGTGCAGCGGCGTCCGGTCGTAGCCGAGCTCGGCCGAGCCCGGGCGGGCGATGTCGTTGGCGATCCCGGGCAGGCTGGGCACCAGGTGACGCAGCACCGGAAGCAGCACACTTGCGGGGTTGTCGGAACGCACCGACGGGTTGACCAGCACCAGCCCCGAGACGGCCGGCCCGTGCAGGGCGGCCAGCCGCAGCGCCAGCGAGGAGCCCATCGACAGGGCGAAGACGAAGACCTGCTCGCACTCGGCGGACAGCGCCAGCAACTCCCGCTCGACCTCGGCGTACCAGTCCTCCCAGCGGGTCACCTGCATGTCCTGCCAGCGGGTGCCGTGCCCGGGCAGCAGCGGCAGTGCGACGGTGTACCCGGCCGCGGCCAGCTCCTCGGCCCACGGGCGCAGCGACTGCGGCGAGCCGGTGAAGCCGTGGCAGAGCAGCACGCCCACCGGTCCGCCCCGGTGGCGGTACGGTTCGGCACCGGGCAGCAGCGGCATGGCGGGCTCCTTCGCGGGCGGGGACGCTGAGAAGAGGACGCGGGAAAGGGCGGTACGGCAACGGCAGGCTGCGGAAACCGCATCGTCCCATGTGCCTGCCCACGCCGTACACCCCCGCCGTACACCCCCTCCGGACGCCCCGCCGGGGCGGGGCGGGGCGCGGGCGGCCGCCGCGGGGCATTAGGATCGACCGGTCCGCATAACAGGAGGCCCGGGTTGTTCTACCGACTGATGAAGATGATCGTCGCGCCACTGCTTCGGATCTTCTTCCGGCCGTGGATCGAGGGTGAGGAGAACATCCCCACCGAGGGTGCCGCGATCATCGCGAGCAACCACCTGTCCTTCTCGGACTCCTTCTTCTTCCCCGCGCTGATCAAGCGCCGGGTGACCTTCATCGCGAAGGCCGAGTACTTCAACACGCCCGGTGTGAAGGGCAAGCTGACGGCCGCCTTCTTCAAGGGCGTCGGCCAGCTGCCGGTGGACCGTTCGGGCGTGCGCGGCGCCGGCGAGGCGGCGATCCGCTCCGCGATCGCGGTGCTGGACCGCGGCGAGCTGTTCGGCGTCTACCCGGAGGGCACCCGGTCGCCCGACGGCAAGCTGTACCGCGGCAAGGTCGGCGGCCTGGCCCGCGTCGCGCTGGCCACCGGCGCGCCGGTGATCCCGGTTGCGATGATCGACACCGAGAAGGTGCAGCCGCCCGGCCAGGTGGTCCCCAACTTCGGCATCCGCCCGGGCATCCGGATCGGCCGGCCGCTGGACTTCTCCCGCTACCACGGCATGGAGAACGACCGCTTCATCCTCCGTTCGGTGACGGACGAGGTGATGTACGAGATCATGCGGCTCTCCGGCCAGGAGTACGTGGACATCTACGCGACGGCCGCCAAGCGGCAGATCGCCGACGACAAGAAGCGCGCGGACGCCGAGCGTAAGGCGGTCCAGAAGGCCGAGCAGGCCGCCGCCAAGGCTGAGAAGGCCGAGGCGGAGAAGGCGCAGAAGGCCGCGGAGCAGGACCAGAAGGCCGCCGAGTAGGACCAGCAGGAGCGGCCCGGCCTGAGGGCGTGTCCGACGGTTCCCGCCCCGGCGCGCGACGGGGACCGTCGGACACGCCCCCGGCCGCCGAGGGAGGGGCGGGGACGATGACGGACGGTGGCAGAACGGCTGCGGTCGGCGGGGCGGTCGCGGCCGGCGGCATGTCCGTCGAACTGCCGCTCTGGCGGGCCATTTCCTTCTTCCGGGTCCTGGCGCTCTGCTACGCGGTGCTGCGCTTCTTCAACTCGTACCTGGAGTTCCTGCACCCCGTCGCCGGCTGGATCTACCTCGGCGCGCTGACGCTCTGGACGCTGGCCAGCACCCGTGCCTTCGCCGGGCCGCAGCGCTGCACCTGGTACGTGCTCGGCACCGACCTCACGCTCGCCGTCACCGGCATCGTGATGAGCGGTCTGACCGACGACCCGGCCCGGATCAGCCACGGCGCGCCCACCCTGCCGACCATCTGGGCGGCGGGCACCGTGCTCGGCTTCGCCGGCCGGGGCGGCTGGCGCTGGGCGGCGGCGGCCGGTTCGGTGATCGGGGTGGCCAACATCCTCGGCCACGGCGGTCCGACCGGCGACAACATCCACAACATCGTGCTGCTTATGGTGGCCGGCTGTGCGATCGGCTACGTGATCGAACTGGCCCGGGCCAGCGAGGCGACCCTCACCCGCGCGCTCCAGGTGGAGGCCGCCAACCGGGAGCGCGAGCGGCTCTCCCGGGACATCCACGACGGCGTGCTCCAGGTGCTCGCGCTGGTCCAGCGCAAGGGCGGTGAGAAGGGTGACGGCCGGAACGCCGACTTCGCCGAGCTGGGCCGGCTGGCCGGAGAGCAGGAGCGCGCGCTGCGGGCACTGATGAGCGGCGGCCCGCTGCCGGCCCAGCGCGCACCGCTGGAGCCGCGGGACCTCCGCATGCTGCTCGGCGCGTACGCGGACGAGCGGATCACGCTCTCCGCCCCCGGCACCCCGGTGCTGCTGCCCGCTCCGGCCGCCGGTGAGCTGGCCGCGGCCGTCGGCGCCGCCGTGGACAACGTCCGCAAGCACGCCGGCTCCGGGGCCCGCGCCTGGATCCTGGTCGAGGACGAGCCGGAGGCCGTCACGGTCAGCATCCGCGACGACGGCCCGGGCTTCGCCCCCGGGCGGCTCGGCGAGGCGGAGCAGGCCGGCCGGCTCGGTGTCTCCCAGTCGATCCGCGGCCGGCTGCTGGACCTCGGCGGCACGGCCGAGCTGTACTCGGTGCCCGGGGAGGGCGTCGAGGTCGAACTCCGCGTCCCGAGGAAGGGCTCTGATGACCGACCAGCCGACTGACCGGCCGACGACCGACCTGCCGACGCCCGACCGGCCGGTGCGGGTCATGGTCGTGGACGACCACCCGATGTGGCGCGACGCCGTCTCGCGGGACCTCGCCGAAGCCGGGCTGGACGTGGTGGCCACCGCCGGTGACGGCGAGGAGGCCGTCCGCCGGGCCCGCGCCTGCGCCCCGCAGGTGGTGGTGCTGGACCTCAACCTGCCCGGCCTCTCCGGCGCCGAGGCCTGCCGCCAGGTGGTGGCCCAGGACCCGTCGGTGCGTGTCCTGGTGCTCTCCGCGAGCGGTGAGCACGCGGACGTGCTGGAGGCGGTGAAGTCCGGCGCGACCGGCTACCTGGTGAAGTCGGCCGGCCGGGACGAGCTGCTGGACGCGGTGCGCCGTACCGCCGTCGGCGACGCGGTCTTCACCCCGGGCCTGGCCGGCCTGGTGCTCGGCGAGTTCCGCCGGCTGGCCGCCGAGCCCGCCGCGCCGACCGCCCCCGCCGTCCCGCAGCTGACGGCCCGGGAGACCGAGGTCCTGCGGCTGGTCGCCAAGGGGCTGTCGTACCGGCAGATCGCCGACCGGCTGGTGCTCTCCCACCGCACGGTGCAGAACCACGTCCAGAACACCCTCGGCAAGCTCCAGCTGCACAACCGCGTCGAGCTGGTCCGGTACGCGATAGAGCAGGGCCTGGACGACGAGATCTGAGCGGTACGCCGCGCCGCACGGGCGGCGCACCGCTCGGGGACCTGCGGGGAACCTCAGCCGCGGACGGCGGCGGCCTCCCGGAGCAGCCCGGCGACGATGTCCACACCGTCGCGGGTGAGCACCGACTCCGGGTGGAACTGCAGGCCGGCGAAGCCGGGGCCGCGCAGCGCGTGGACGTCGCCGGTCAGCGGGTCGCGCGAGACCTCGACGCCATCGGCGGCCAGCCGGGCGGCGTCCGCGTCCGAGCAGCGCGCGGTGAACGTGTTGTAGAAGCCCACCGTGCGCTTCACCCCGAACAGGTCGACGCTCTCCTGCGCGCCCTGGAACGGCACGGCCTTGCGGGCCAGCGGCAGCCCGAGGACGTCCGAGAGCAGCTGGTGGCTGAGGCAGACGGCGAGCAGCGGCGCGGTGCGGGCGCCGGAGCGGACGGCGGCCAGCGCGTCGGCGACGATCGGGCGGAGCACGGCCATCTTGGGGTCGTCGGCCGCGGCCGGGTCGCCCGGGCCGGGGCCGAGCACCAGGGGGCCCCGGTGGGCGGCGACCCGCTCGCGCAGGCCGGGCTCGTCGAAGCGGACGACGGTGACCTGGTGGCCGAGCGAGGTCAGCAGGTGGGCGAGCATCGAGGTGAAGGTGTCCTCGCCGTCCACCACCAGGGTCGGCTCGGCGTGGGTGATCCTGACCGGCTCCTGCATCCGCAGCCAGAACGGGGCCAGGTTGGCGCGCCGGGCGTCCAGGGCCGCCTGGACCCGGTGGTCGTCGGCGAGCCGCGGGCCGGACGGGTTCGGCAGCCGGTCGGGCGCGGGGCGGGCACCGATCGCGGTGAGCACCCCGGCGGCCTTGGCGTGCGTCTCGGCGACCTCGGACTCCGGGTCCGAGTGGCGCACCAGGGTCGCGCCGACCCGGACGACCAGACGGCCGGTGGCGGGGTCGATGTCGGCGGCGCGGATGCAGATCGGGGAGTCCAGCTGCTGGCCGCCGCTGGCCGAGCGGCCGATCAGGGCGAGCGCGCCGGCGTAGTAGCCGCGGCCGCCGCGCTCGTACCGGCTGATCACCCGGGTGGCGTTCTGCACCGGGCTGCCGGTGACGGTGGCGGCGAACATCGTCTCCTTCAGCACCTCGCGGACGTCCAGCGAGGTGCGCCCGCGCAGCTCGTACTCGGTGTGCGCGAGGTGGGACATCTCCTTGAGGCGCGGCCCGAGCACCTGGCCGCCGAGGTCGCCGACGGTGCACATCATCTTGAGTTCCTCGTCGACCACCATGGTGAGCTCCTCCAGCTCCTTGGGGTCGTGGAGGAAGGCGATCAGCGAGTCGAGGTCGGCGCCGCCCGCCGGATAGCGGTAGGTGCCGGAGATCGGGTTCATCACGACCGTCCCGCCGCTCTGGCGCACGTGCACCTCGGGGGAGGCGCCGACCAGCACGCGGTCACCGGTGTGCACCAGGAAGGTCCAGTAGGCGCCGCGCTCCTGCTGGAGCAGCCGGCGGAAGAGCGTGAGCGCGAGGGCGGGGGAGCAATGTCCGTCGGCGGCTCCGCCGCGGGCCTCCAGGGTGGCGGTGAAGTCCCGCCGGATCACGAAGTTGGCGCCCTCGCCGCGCCCGATCTCGTCCTCGATCACCCGGCGGACGATGCCGGCGTACTCCTGGTCGTCGATGTCGAACGCACCGCCGGACAGGGAGACCGGCAGCTGAGGGAGGGCGGGCGTCAGTTCGGCCAGCGGAAGGGCGTACTGCTCGGTCACCGCGAGGGCCTGCAGCGGGGTGGCGTCGTCGTGCGCCTCGAAGCCGCGCTCGCGGATCTGCCGGTACGGGACGAGCGCGAGCAGGTCGTGCACCGGGCCGCCGGCCGGGACGCCCTCGCGGACCGGCAGGTCGGCCAGCCGCTCGTAGCTGCCGACGGTGCCCAGCAGCACCTCGACGGTGTCCGGGGCGAGCCGGGGGGTGCGGCGGTGCAGCAGGGCGAAGGCGGGGGCGTCCGGGCCGGTCAGTCGGGCGAGCAGGTCGGTGGCGGTGGTCACGGTGGCGGCTTCCTTCCGGGTGGAGGCGGGGGGCGGTACTGGAGTTCCGCTCCCGGGAGGGCCGTCTGCTCATACGCCGACGGCCGCCCCGAGGGGCGGCCGTCGTGTTCGTCTAGGAACGCGGGATCTGCGGGCCACCCGAGGGGTCGGCCCACCACCAGGAGTAGGTGTGCGGCGCGTTCATGCGTCGAGCGTAGCGGATGCGCAGGACCGGGCGGGGCCGTCATACGAATGTCCGGCAGGTGTCTCATCCCTCGGGCAGTGGTCACAAATCGGTTGTCGCACCCCGTAGCCTTGCCGTGTGACCGTGACAAATCACCCCTGGCAGTCCCTGCCCGCGGCGCAGCAGCCTGAGTGGCCGGACCAAGAGGCTCTGCGCAAGACCCTTGCTGAGCTCGCCGCCTATCCGCCGCTCGTCTTCGCCGGCGAGTGCGACCAGCTGCGCGCCCGGCTCGCTGCCGTTGCGCGTGGTGAAGCGTTCCTCCTTCAGGGCGGCGACTGCGCCGAGGCCTTCGACGGCGTTTCGGCCGAGCACATCCGCAACAAGCTGAAGACCCTGCTGCAGATGGCGGCCGTGCTGACGTACGCCGCCTCCGTCCCGGTGGTGAAGGTCGGCCGGATCGCCGGCCAGTACTCCAAGCCGCGCTCCAAGTCGACCGAGACCCGTGACGGCGTGACCCTGCCGGTCTACCGGGGCGACTCGGTGAACGGCTTCGACTTCACCCCCGAGTCCCGCATCCCGGACCCGGAGCGGCTGAAGCGGATGTACAACGCGTCCGCCGCGACGCTCAACCTGGTGCGCGCGTTCACCACCGGTGGTTACGCGGACCTGCGCCAGGTGCACGCCTGGAACCAGGACTTCGTGCGCAACTCGCCGGCCGGCCAGCGCTACGAGCAGCTCGCCCGCGAGATCGACAACGCGCTGGCGTTCATGAACGCCTGTGGCGTGGCGCCGGAGGAGTTCAAGACGGTCGAGTTCTACTCCTCGCACGAGGCGCTGATCCTCGACTACGAGACCGCGCTGACCCGCGTGGACTCGCGCACCGGCGAGCTGTACGACGTCTCCGGCCACATGGTCTGGATCGGCGAGCGCACCCGCCAGCTGGACCACGCGCACATCGAGTTCGCCTCCCGGATCCGCAACCCGATCGGCGTGAAGCTCGGCCCGACCACCTCGGTCGACGAGGCGCTCACCCTGATCGAGAAGCTGGACCCGGAGCGCGAGCCCGGCCGGCTCACCTTCATCACCCGGATGGGCGCGGGCAAGATCCGCGAGCACCTGCCCACCCTGGTGGAGAAGGTCACGGCCTCCGGTGCACAGCCGGTCTGGATCTGCGACCCGATGCACGGCAACACCTTCGAGGCCTCCAGCGGCCACAAGACCCGCCGCTTCGACGACGTGCTCGACGAGGTCAAGGGCTTCTTCGAGGTGCACCGCGCTCTCGGCACCCACCCGGGCGGCATCCACGTGGAGCTGACCGGCGACGACGTCACCGAGTGCGTCGGCGGTGGCGACGAGGTGCTGGTCGACGACCTGCACCAGCGCTACGAGACGGCCTGCGACCCGCGGCTCAACCGCAGCCAGTCGCTGGACCTGGCGTTCCTGGTGGCCGAGATGTACCGCGGCGGCCACTGAGCCCACGAGGCTCGGACCGGCCCCGGCCGGCCCCTGATGTGACGAAGGCCCCTCCGGATTCGGGATTCCCGAGCCCGGAG
Source organism: Kitasatospora sp. NPDC032757 (assembly GCF_055579305.1). Lineage (NCBI taxonomy): Bacteria > Bacillati > Actinomycetota > Actinomycetes > Kitasatosporales > Streptomycetaceae > Kitasatospora > Kitasatospora sp. NPDC032757. The sequence goes on from NZ_JBVINN010000003.1 coordinate 275,268, forward strand.
GGGCTTTTTCGTGCCCGGATCGCCGGGTAAGGTGAGGCTTAGTGAGCTAAGGCATGCCTTAGTCAAGATCCACTCCGCCGCACCCCCGGGAGAGACCGCGATGTACGTGTGCATGTGCCATGCGGTCACCGAGGCCCAGGTGAAGAAGGAGATCGACGCGGGTGCCAACAGCCCGCGCCAGATCGCCAAGGGCTGCAAGGCGGGCACCGACTGCGGCTCCTGCGTCCGGAGGATCCAGGCCCTGCTGGGCGAGCACGGCGCGCGGCCCTGCCCGACCGCCCGGCTGGCCGCCAGGCTGGGGCTGGCCGACCCGGAGGCCGCCTCCTCGGAGGCCGCGCCGTCGGAAGCAGCCCCGCTCGCGCCGCTGCGCGCAGCCTGACGGTTCGGGGCGCCCGCCGCTCTCAGGACTCCGGCTGCTCGACCAGCTGGGCGATGTAGAGCGCCTCCCCGAGCTTCTCCAGCAGCTCGAGCTGGGTGTCGAGGTAGTCGATGTGGTGCTCCTCGTCCGCCAGGATGGACTCGAAGATGTTCGCCGAGGTGACGTCGTTCTTGGCCCGCATCACCACGATCCCGCGCTTGAGCCGGTCGATCGCCTCGACCTCGACCTGGCGGTCCGCCTCGAACATCTCCTTGACGGTCTGGCCGATCCGGACGTGGAAGAGCCGCTGGTAGTTGGGCAGTCCGTCCAGGAAGAGGATCCGGTCGGTGAGCACCTCGGCGTGCTTCATCTCGTCGAAGGACTCGTGCCGGGTGTGCTTGGCGAGCTTGGTCCAGCCGAAGTTCTCCTGCATCTTCGCGTGCAGGAAGTACTGGTTGATGGCGGTCAGCTCGGCGGTGAGCTGCTCGTTGAGGAATTCGATGACCTCTGCGTCGCCCTTCATGGCGCTGCCTTCCTGCTGTGCGTCCGGGAACCTCGGCCGTGCCTGCGGCTGCACGCATCCTGGCATCGCGGTGGGACGAAATTCCAGTAAGTTCACACTCAGTAGGACATGTGTCGGAATATCCGATTTGGTTGGCTATTGACCCGTACGGGCGGGCGTGCAGCGCCGGAAAGGGGCGCGCACCGGGCGTTGTCCGCCGTCTGTCACCATGGACCCATGGGTCAGTCCGAACAAGAACCGCTTCCCCTGTCTGACCCGAGGCTCCCTCCGGGGCAGCGCCCGCAACGCGGCTGGCCCGCCCTGCACTACGGCCCGGTGCCCCGCTTCAAGCCACTGACCTGGGAATTCCAGGTGTTCGGGGCGACCGCCTCGGCGGAGAAGCACAGCTGGGACTTCGCCGGCTTCAGCACCCTTCCGCGCACCACCGTCCGGGCCGACCTGCACTGCGTCACCAAGTTCTCGATGCTCGGCAACGAGTGGACGGGCGTGTCCGCCGCCGCCGTACTGGAGCAGGTGCCCCCCGCGCCCGACGTCACCCACGTCATGGTCTGGGCCGAGTACGGCTACAGCGCCAACCTGCGGCTGGCCGACTTCGCCGACCCGCGGACCGTCTTCGCCACCCACCGCAACGGCGAGCCGCTCACCGCCGAGCACGGCTTCCCCGTCCGGCTGGTGGTCCCGCAGCTGTACGCCTGGAAGGGGCCCAAGTGGGTCCGGGCGGTCGAGTACATGCGGGCCGACCGGCGCGGCTTCTGGGAGGAGCGCGGCTACCACAACCTCGCCGACCCCTGGCAGGAGCAGCGCTACTCCTACCAGGAGGAGCCGGGCGACGGGCCGCTGCGCTAGTCGTCCGCGGGTCAGGCCCGGATGTTCTGGTTGAGGTGGAACAGGTTGCCGGGGTCGTACCGCCGCTTCAGCTCCACCAGGCGGTCGTAGTTGCCCCGGTAGTTGGCCTCGATCCGGTGCTGGTCGTCGTGGTCCATGAAGCCGATGTAGCCGGCCTCGTCGGAGTGCGGGGCGAGGGCGGCGTAGTAGTCGCGGACCCAGGCGGTGTTCGCGGCGTTGTCGGCCGGGTCCGGCCAGACGCCGGCGATCACGGTGGCGAAGGTCGCGTCCCGGTGGGAGAAGGCCGTCGCGTCGGCGGGGACGCGGTGGCAGGCGCCGTTGATCGGGTAGATGTGCACCGCCGAGTTGACCGTCGGCACCCGCGGGCCGTACTCCATGTGGGCGGCGATCGCCCCGTCGGTGAGCTCGGTCGCGAAGAGGCCCTTCCAGTACTGCTGGAGGCCCGGCGGCAGCAGCGGGTCGAAGACGGCGGCGAACGCCGGGTACGGCGCCGGGCCGACCCCCTCGGCCACCACCGGCGCCGCGTCCCGCAGCGCGGCGAGCACCTTCTCCGCATCGGCCGGCGGCCCGGCCCAGCAGGGGACCAGCAGGATGAAGGGGTCGCCGACCCGGTCCTCCGGAATGAACGGCAGCGGCGGCGCGAGGTGGAACCCGGGGAAGAGGCCCAGCTGCTCGGGGGCGTCCCGGATGTACTCGCGGTAGAACCGCAGCACCTCGGCCGTGTGCTCCAGCTCGTAGACCATGGGCCCGGCGATCACGTCGGCCACCGGGCTCAGCCGGTACTCGAAGGACGTCACCGCGCCGAAGTTGCCGCCACCGCCGCGCAGCGCCCAGAAGAGGTCCGGCTCCTTCTCCTCGCTCACCGTGTGGAACCGTCCGTCGGCGGTGACCACGTCGGCCGAGAGCAGGTTGTCGCAGCTCAGGCCCAGCCCGCGGGCCAGGTGGCCGAAGCCGCCGTTGAGGGTGAGCCCGGCGATGCCGGTGGTGGAGATGATCCCGCCGGTGACCCCGAGGCCGAAGACGTACCCGGCGGCGTTGAGGTCGCCCCAGGTGACGCCGCCCTCGCAGTGTGCCGTCCGGCGCTCCGGGTCGATCCGCACGCCCCGCCGCCCGGAGAAGTCGATCACCACGCCGTCGTCGCAGGTGCCGAAGCCCGGTGCGCTGTGGGCGCCGCCGCGCACCGCGAGGTCCAGCGCGTTGTCCCGGGCGAAGTCGACCGTGGACATCACGTCGCCGGTGTTGGCCACCCGGACGATCACGGCCGGCCGGCGGTCCACCATGCCGTTGTAGACCCGGCGGGCCTCCTCGTACCCCTCGTCCGCGGGGGTGATCACCGCGCCCCGCACGCGCTCCCTCAAGCCGTCGACGGTGGGTCCGCCCATGACGACCACATCCTCGGATACCGGCCGCCGCGCAGCCCCGTCCGGAGGTCCCGGCGCCGCAGCCCTCCCGACTCTACGGCGGGCGGGGCCGGGCAGGCCTGGCTCCACGCTACGCCCCATGTCCCCACGGCGCCTGGCAAAATCCTTAGATGAAGGGGAAGTTGACCGTCACCACGGTGTGCTGCGGGCGGCGCTCGCCGGGGGCGGGGGACTGGCTGGAGACCTTGCCGGTGCCGAACAGGTTGACGCCGCTGCTCTGCATCGCGAAGCCGGCGGCCTGGAGCGCCTTGGCGGCGTCGTCCTTGGACATCCCGGTCACGTCCGGGACGGGCACCATGCCCTTGCTGACCACCAGCGAGACCGGCGAGTTCTCCGCCAGCTGCTGCCCGGCCGCCGGCGAGCTGCTGATCACCGCGCCCTCGGGAACGGTGTCGTTGTACGTCTCGGTGACGTTGCCGCGGGCCAGCTGGACGCCGGCCAGTGCGGCGGCGGCCTGGTCGGCCGGCTTTCCGGCCAGCTCCGGTACGGCGATCCGCTTCGGGCCGCGGGAGACGGTGACGCCGACGGCGTCGCTCTTGCGGGCCCGGGCGCCGACCCCCGGGTCGGTGGAGATCACCTGCCCGGCGGGGACGGTCTCGCTGAAGACCTCGGTGAACCGCCCGTGCATGCCCGCGCCGTCCAGGATCCGCTGCGCCTCGGCGCGGTCCTTGCCGAGCACGCCCGGCACCGTCGTGTACAGGGCGCCGGAGAGCGCGTAGGTGGTGCCGCCGACCAGCAGCACCAGGGCGGCCAGGACGGAGGCCCAGACCAGCGGCTTGCGGGGGAGGCGGCGCAGCGGGCCGGGGCGGCCGGTGCGCACCGGCGGCGGCTCGTCGTACGGGCGCGGCTCGGCGAGCAGCTGCTCCATGACCTCCGGCGGGACGTCCAGCACGCTGGTCCGCTCGACCGGCGCGGCGTCCGGGGCGGCGTCCGGGGCGGCGTCCGTCGCGGTGTCCGTCGCGTGGGTCCGTGTGGAGACGGCCTGTGCGGAGACGGCCCGGGCCGTGACGGCGGGCCGGATCACCGAGGTCGGCTCGTTGGTCGGGTACTGCGGGCTGTCCAGCGTGGAGGCGGGCGGCTCGGCGTCCAGCTGGGCCGGGGTGAGCGTGCGGCGCACCCGCTGGAGGGCGGCCAGCAGCTCGACCGCGTCGTACGGGCGGGCCTGCGGGTCGCGTGCGCAGGCGCCGGCCACTATGGCGTCCAGCTCGGGGACGACGCCGGGCACGGTCAGCGAGGGGGCGGGGACGTCCTCGTGCAGGTGGCGGTACATCACCTGGACGGGGTTCTCGCCGGTGTGCGGGCGGTGGCCGGTGAGCATCTCGTACAGCAGGATGCCGGCGGCGTAGACGTCCACCCGCTGGTCGGTCCCGTCGCCGGGGCGGATCTGCTCGGGGGCCAGGTAGGAGACGGTGCCGAGGACGGTGCCGGTGGTCGCGGTGGTGGAGGCGGCCGCGCCGTCGGCGGCGTTCAGCACCCGGACCAGGCCGAAGTCGGCGACCTTGACCAGGCCGCCGTCGGTGATCAGGACGTTCTCCGGCTTGACGTCGCGGTGGACCAGACCGGCCCGGTGGGCGGCGCCGAGCGCGGCGAGCACCGGCTCCAGGATGTCCAGGGCGGCGCGGATGGAGAGCGCGCCGCGGTCGCGGAGCAGGTCCCGCAGGGTGCGGCCGGGGACGTACTCCATGGCGAGGAAGACGTTTCCGCCGTCCGCGCCCTGGTCGAACACGTTGACCACGTTGGGGTGCGCGAGTCGGGCGACCGCCTTGGCCTCGCGGATGAACCGGCCGGTGAAGCCCTCGTCGCCGGCCAGCGAGGGGTGCATCACCTTGAGCGCCACGACCCGGTCGAGCCGGGTGTCGGTGGCGCGGTAGACGGTGGACATCCCGCCGGCCGCGATGCGCTGCTCGACCCGGTACCGGCCGTCGAGCAGGGAACCGATCAGGGGGTCGTGCAATGCCATGTCCGCCTTGTCCACCCGGCGAGTCTAGTGGCGCAGACGGGCCCTCAGCCCCGGGCGGCACCGCTCCCGGGGCTCTCTGTACCCGGGTTGTGACACCGTCCGGGCCCTTCGGGGTCAGAACGCCGGGCGCTCGCGGGTGTCCAGGTCGGCCCGGCCCGCCATCGCCGAGGAGGCCTCGGCGTGGAAGCGGCGCGGGATGCGGCCGGCCCGGTGGGCGAGCCGGCCGGCCTCGGCGGCGTGCCGCATCGCCTCGGCCATCAGCACCGGGTCCTGGGCGCGGGTCACCGCCGAGGCGAGCATGACGGCGGCGCAGCCCAGCTCCATCGCCAGCGCGACGTCCGAGGCGGTGCCGGCGCCCGCGTCCAGGATCACCGGGACGTTGGCGCCCTCCACGATCAGCTGGAAGTTGTGCGGGTTGCGGATGCCCAGGCCGGAGCCGATCGGCGAGCCGAGCGGCATGATCGCCGCGCAGCCGACGTCCTCCAGCTTCCGGGCCAGCACCGGGTCGTCGTTGGTGTAGGGGAGGACGGTGAAGCCGTCGTCGACCAGCGTCTCGGCGGCGTCCAGCAGCTCGATCGGGTCGGGCAGCAGGGTCCGCTCCTCGGCGATGACCTCCAGCTTCACCCAGTCGGTGCCGAGCGCCTCGCGGGCCAGCCGGGCGGTCAGCACGGCCTCTCCGGCGGTGAAGCAGCCGGCCGTGTTGGGCAGGATGCGGATGCCGTTGCGGGTGAGCACGTCCAGGACGGAGCCCTGGGTGGTGGCGTCGACCCGGCGCATCGCCACGGTCGTCAGCTCGGTGCCGGAGACCCGCAGCGCCTGCTCCAGGACCTCCAGGCTGGGGGCGCCGCCGGTGCCCATGATCAGGCGCGAGTCGAAGGTGGTGCCGGCGATGGTGAGCAGGTCGTCAGCCATGGTCAGCCTCCCTGCACGGCGGTGAGGATCTCGATCCGGTCGCCGGCCGAGAGCTGTGTGAGCGGCCACGAACTGCGCGGGACCACGGCCTCGTTGAGCGCGGCGGCGACGCCGGAGTTGGCCCGGCTGAGGGTGGCCACCACCTCGGCGAGGGTGGTCGCGGCGGGCACCTGGCGGGGCTCGCCATTGACGGTGAGGGGGATGTCGCTCATGCGGGGACCTTCGTCGTGAAGCGAGTGGGGGAGAACGGCGCGGCGAGGTCCGGCGTCGTGCCGGTGGCCAGGTACTCGGCGACCACGTCGGCGGTCACCGGGGTGAGCAGCACGCCGTTGCGGTAGTGGCCGGTGGCGGCGACCAGGCCGGGCAGGGCGGTCGGCCCGAGCAGCGGCGCGTTGTCGGGCGAGCCCGGGCGCAGCCCGGCCGACGTCTCCACCAGCGGCAGTTCGGTGATGCCGGGGACCAACTCGTGGGCGTCGCGCAGCAGTTCGTACACGCCGCCGGCGGTGACGGTGGTGTCGTACCCCTGCTCCTCGCTGGTGGCGCCGATCACCAGCTCGCCGTTCTCACGGGGCACCAGGTAGAGGTGCCGGCCGCGGACCACCGCGCGGACGTTGCGGGAGAGGAACGGCCGGTACGCCTCCGGGATCCGCAGCCGCAGGATCTGGCCCTTCACCGGGCGGATGGCCGGCAGCACGCCCTCGGGCAGGCCGGGCAGCTGGTGGCTCCACGGGCCGGCGGCCAGGACGACCTGATCGGCGGTGACGGTCTCGCCGGTGGCGAGCCGGGCGCCGGTGGCGCGGCCGCCCTCGGCCAGCAGCTCGGTCGCCTCGGCACGGTGCAGCCGGACGCCGGCCCGCTCGCAGGCGAGGACGAGCGCCTTGGCGAGCCGGCGGCCGTCGACCTGGTGGTCGTCGGTGACGTGCAGGCCGCCGCGGACGCCCGGGGCGAGCATCGGTTCGAGCCGGCGGGCCTCGCGGCCGGTGAGCCACTGCGAGTCCAGGCCGAGCCGCCGGTGGAAGGCGTGCAGCTCGCGCAGTTCCTCGCGGTCGTCCGAGTCGAGGGCGACGGCGAGGGTGCCGCACGGGCGGTAGCCGGTGTCCTGGCCGCCACTGGCCTCGGTGAGCTCGGCGGCGAAGGCCGCGTACCGCTCGTTGGAGGCCATGCCCAGGCGCAGCAGCGGCTCCTCGCCGTACTGGAGCTCGGTGACGGGGGCGAGCATGCCGGCCGCGACCTGGGCGGCGCCGCCGCCGGGCCGCGGGTCGGCCACCACGATGTTCTCCAGCCCGCGCTGGGCGGCGCGCCAGGCGACGGCGAGGCCGATGATGCCCCCGCCGATCACCAGCACGCCGGCGTGGGCGTCCGGTGCCAAGCGTGTCAAAGTCGCTGCTCTCCCTTCGCCGGTATGACCCGGATCAGGTTCGGACGGTCGCAGGCCGTGTCAGCCCGCCTCTCAGCCCGGTCCGCCGGGCTCCCGTGATGGTGCCCCCACCTTAACTCCGGGCGTCCGAGCCGCCGAAGGCGCGTACGAAGGGTGGGACGCGGGCGGCCGGGGCCCGAGCAGGCCGGGCGGCCGGCGGCGCCGAAGGCGCGCACGAGGGTGGGGCGGGAGTGGGCCGCGGGGCCGGGAGGAGCGGGAGTGGCCGGTGCTGCCGAGGGGCGGGTACGAAAGGTGGGACGCCCCCTGGCGCGCCCGGCGGGCGCCAGTACAGTGACGGCGTGGCAGAGCTGAGCGGGACGGATCAGGTGGTCGTGGTCGGGGCCGGGCTGGCCGGGGCGCAGTGCGCCTCGGGCCTGCGGCGGGGCGGCTGGCAGGGGCGGATCGTGCTGGTGGGCGACGAGCCGCACGCGCCCTACGACCGGCCGCCGCTCTCCAAGGAGGTGCTGCTCGGCAAGGCCGACGCCACCACCCTGGACATCGACTTCGCGCACCTCGGCATCGAGGTGCTCACCGGCCGCCGCGCCACCGGCCTCACCCCCGGCCTCCTGCACACCGACGGCGGCGACCTGCCGTACGCCGCCCTGGTGATCGCCACCGGCGCCACTCCGCGCGTCCTGCCCGGCGCCGAGCGCGCACACCTGCTGCACACCCTGGACGACGCGCTCGCCCTGCGCGCCCTGCTCCGCCCGGGCCTGCGCCTGGTGCTGGTCGGCGCGGGCTGGATCGGCGCCGAGGTCGCCACCGCCGCCCGCACGGCCGGCTGCGAGGTGACGGTCGTCGAGGCGGGCCCGGCGCCCGTCCCCGGCGCGCTGCCCACCGAGATCGGCCGGGCGATGGCCGCCTGGTACGCCGAGGCCGGGGTCGAGCTGCGCTGCGGCGCCGCCGTCGCTGCCGTCGAGCCGGGGGCGGTGCTGCTGGCGGACGGCTCGCACCTGCCGGCCGACGAGGTGGTTGTCGGCATCGGCGCCCGCCCGGCGACGGACTGGCTGGCCGGCTCGGGCGTCGAGCTGGACGCGGCCGGCGCCGTCCTGGTGGACGAGCGGCTGCGCACCGGCCTGCCCGGCGTCTACGCGGCCGGCGACTGCGCGAGCTACCCCTCCGCCCGGACGGGCGGCCGGCTCACCGTCCAGCACTGGGACCACGCGCTGCAGTCCGGCGAGGCCGCGGCCGCCGCGGTGCTCGGCGCGGACGCCCCGTACGACCCGGTGCCGTACTTCTGGTCGGAGCAGTTCGGCCGGATGGTCCAGTACGTCGGCCGGCACGGCGACGGCGACGAGCTGGTCTGGCGCGGCTCTCCGGCGGACCCGACCTGGGCCGTGCTCTGGCTGCGCGACGGCGCGCTGCGGGCCCTGCTCACCGTCGACCGCCCACGCGACCTCACCCAGGGCCGCCGGCTGGTCGAACGCGCCACGGTGCTGGACCGGGCCCGGGCCGCGGACCCGGCGGTACCGCTCAAGTCGGCCGCCGCGGGGTAGCGCCGGGGGCCGCTGGACGAGCCCCCGGGCGGCCGGCTGGTGCGCGGCGGGCCGCGGAGGTGGCAGTCTGGTGGCGTGAGTGAGATCGAAAGCAAGATTGAAGCCCTGGTCCCCGAGTGGATGTACCTGCCCGACATTTCGGAGCAGTGGGGGGTCCGGGTCACCGAGGTGCGTGACCTGGTCAAGAACGGCGGGCTGATCGCGATCCGGCGAGGCCCGAACAGGTCGCTGCAGGTGCCGGCGGCGTTCATCGACGGCCCGGGCCTGGTCAAGCACCTGTCCGGCACCCTGACCGTCCTGCGCGACTGCGGGTACAACGACGTGGAGATCCTGGAGTGGCTCTTCACCGAGGACCCGTCGCTGCCGGGCAGCCCGATCCAGGCGCTCCGGGAGAACCGCGGCACCGAGGTGAAGCGCCGCGCCCAGGCGATGCTGATCTGATGGCCGCGGAAACGCTGCGCCGGCGGCTCGCCGACGCCCGGCTCTACCTGTGCACCGACGCCCGGCGTGAGCAGGGCGACCTCGCCGAGTTCCTGGACGCGGCGCTGGCCGGTGGGGTGGACATCGTCCAGCTCCGTGACAAGGGGCTGGAGGCCAAGCAGGAGCTGGCGGCGCTGGAGGTCTTCGCCGACGCCTGCCGCCGGCACGGCAAGCTGCTCTCGGTCAACGACCGCGCCGACGTCGCGCACGCCGCCCGCCCCGAGGTGCTGCACCTCGGCCAGGACGACCTGCCGGTGGCGGCCGCCCGGGCGATCCTCGGCGAGGACGTGCTGATCGGCCGTTCCTGCCACGCCGAGGCCGAGGTGGACGCGGCGATCGCCGAGCCCGGCGTGGACTACTTCTGCACCGGCCCGGTCTGGCCCACCCCGACCAAGCCCGGCCGCCACGCGCCCGGCCTCGGCCTGGTCTCGTACGCGGCCGGGCGGGCCACCGACCGGCCGTGGTTCGCCATCGGCGGCATCGACCTCGGCAACCTGGACGAGGTGCTCGCGGCCGGTGCGAGCCGGGTCGTCGTGGTGCGCGCCATCACCGCCGCGGAGGACCCGCAGGCGGCCGCCGCCGCGCTCGCCCGGCGGCTGCGCCAGGCCTGACGCCGCAGACGTACGGACGCACAGACGCCGGACGAGGCCGCCGCCGCGCCCCGGGTACTCCTCAGTACTTGCGGACGGTGGCGGCCTCGGCCAGCGCCAGCAGCACCTCGCGGGCCCGTCCGTCGGCCAGCGGTGCGGCCTCCAGCGCGGTCAGCGACTGCCGCATCAGCTCCTCGATCCGCCGCTCCACCAGCTCGGGCGCGCCGCTGCGCCCGACCAGGGCCCGCAGCCGGGCCACCTCCTCGGGCGCGAGGTCCGGCGCACCGAGGCGCTCGTCCAGGTGGCGGGCGTCGGCGGCGGACAGCCCGCGCATCGCGTGCGCGACCAGCAGGGTCCGCTTGCCCTCGCGCAGGTCGTCCCCGGCGGGCTTGCCGGTGACCGCCGGGTCGCCGAAGACGCCGAGCAGATCATCCCGGAGCTGGAACGCCTCGCCCAGCGGCAGGCCGAACGCCCCGTACGCCTCGACCAGTTCCGGCCGCGCCCCGGCCAGCAGCGCGCCGACCTGGAGCGGCCGCTCGATCGTGTACTTGGCCGACTTGTAGTGCAGCACCGTCTGCGCCCGGTCCAGCGCGCCCGGGTCGGTGGAGTCACCGGCGACCGGCTCCAGCACGTCCAGGTACTGGCCGACCATGACCTCGGTGCGCATCAGGTCGAACATCGGCTTGGCGGCCAGCACCGCCGCCGGGTCCAGGCCCGAGCGCAGGAACAGCTCGTCGCACCAGATCAGCAGCAGGTCGCCGAGCAGCACCGCGGCCGAGGCGCCGTACTGCTCGCGGTCGCCGCGCCAGCCGCTGTCGCGGTGCAGGGCCTCGAAGCGGCGGTGGACCGAGGGCAGGCCGCGGCGGGTGTCGCTGCGGTCCATCAGGTCGTCGTGGACCAGCGCGCTCGCCTGGAGGAGCTCCAGGGCGGCCGCCGCGTTGGCGATGCCCTCGCCGGCCGCCGGGCCGCCGGCGCCGCGCCAGCCCCAGTAGCAGAACGCCGGGCGCAGTCGCTTCCCGCCGTCCAGCAGGAAGTCGCGCAGCGCCTCGACCGCGGGCGCCAGCTGCGGGGAGATCTTCCCGAGCAGGGCCGCCTGGCCGTCCATGAAGCCGGCGAGGGCCGCGTTGACGCGCCCGCGCACGTCCTCCACGTCAATGGGGTTGGCCGGCCGGTTGCTGGACGAGGTCACGATGAGGCTCCGGGAGTTTGGCAGGGGGTGCAGCAAGCCTAGCCGGGCGGCCGGGAACAGCTGTACGGACGAGCCTCCGGGGCCTCCCGGAGCGGCGGGGCCGGGAAGCGGAATACCGTCCACCACTTGTCTCAATTGGTGGGACCGAGTTGTCCGTGCCCTTCGACCGACGGTTAACCTGCCAGCATGGCACTCGGCGTCGCTTCCACCAGAACAGACCGCGCGCTGACGGTCCGCGAGCTTCTGGCGGCCGGCAAGCGATCCTTCTCCTTCGAGTTCATGCCCCCGCGCACCGAGGTCGGCGAACAGCGTCTCTGGGACGCCATCCGCCGGCTCGAACCGCTCGACCCCAACTTCGTCTGCATGACGTACGGGGCCGGCGGCTCCTCGCGCGAGCGCACCGTCAACATGGTCGGCCGGATCGCCACCGAGACCACGCTGACGCCGGTCGCCCACCTGACCGCCGTCGACCACTCGATCGCCGAGCTGCGCAACATCATCGGCCAGTACGCCGACCAGGGCGTACGCAACGTCCTCGCGGTGCGCGGCGACCCGCCCGGCGACCCGATGGGCGAGTGGGTGAAGCACCCGCAGGGGGTCACCTACGCGTACGAGCTGGTGGAGCTGATCAAGGGCATCGGCGACTTCTGCGTGGGCGTGGCCGCCTCGCCGAACATGCACCCGCGCTCGACCGACTGGGACGAGGACATCCGCCACTTCGTGGCGAAGATCCGCTCCGGGGCCGACTACGCGATCACCCAGATGTTCTTCGAGGTCGACGACTACCTGCGGCTGCGCGACCGGGTCGCGGCGGCCGGCTGCGAGACGCCGATCATCCCGGAGATCATGCCGGTCACCAACGCCAAGCAGCTGGACCGGTTCCCGCAGCTGAGCGGTTCGGCCTTCCCGGCCGAGCTGGAGGCCCGGCTGCGCGCGGCCATCGACGACCCGGCCGCCCTGCGCGAGGTCGGCATGGAGCACGCCACCGCGATGTCCGAGCGGCTGCTCGCGGAGGGCGCCCCCGGCCTGCACTTCATCACGCTCAACCACTCGACCGCGACCCTGGAGATCTACCAGAACCTCGGTCTGCACCAGCGCTGAGCTGCGCCGCCGGCCCGGCCGGGCCGGCGGCCGGCGGCACCCCGCACGGGCGGGAGCCGCCGGGAACGCGATGCGGTACCCCGGCCGTTGAACCGGTACAGTCGCCGCACACGCGCGGCGCGCGCGGGCACGCGACTGGAGGTAGCGGGCGGATGGGCATCGGATACCTGCTGCTGTACGCCGCGTTGGCGGTGGTGGCGCTCTGGCTGGTCGCCGAGCTGCTGCTGCAGAACCGCGCCCCGGTGCACTGGCGGGCCCTGGCCCTGGCCGGCTTCCTCGGGGTGCCCGCCGGGATGGCGCTCGGCTCGGTCGTGGTGATCGGCGCCGGCGCGGCCCTCTTCGCGCTCGGCCAGACCCTCGTCACCCTCTCCGTGAAGCGCGGCTACGCCGCCGGCTGGTCGCTGCGCAGCGCCGACGGCGGCCTGCCCGGCCCGCTCGCCAAGGTGCCGCTGCTCGGAGCGCTGACCGGCGGGGCGGTGGTGGCCACCGCGGTGGCGGTCGACCGGATCGGCACGGTCAGCGCGGTCGAGGAGAGCAGCCCCGAGCCGGCACCGGCCGCCGAGGACGCCCCCGCCGTCGAGCAGACCGCCGCCTTCGAGATGCAGGAGCTCGCCGCGGACGGCGTCTACGCGCCCGGGTACTACGAGCAGCAGGTGCAGCAGCCGCAGCAGGCCCAGCCGGACCCGTACGCCGAGGCCTACCAGGCCGGCTACGACGCCCCGCAGCAGCAGGCCTGGGACCAGAACGTCCAGCAACAGCAGCAGTGGCAGACCCAGCAGCAGCCGGCCTTCGCCTACGACCAGGGCTACGGCGGCTACCAGCAGCAGGCCGTCCAGCCGGACCAGTACGCGGCCTACCAGCAGCAGCCCGACGCCTACGGCACGTACCAGCAGCAGCCCGACCCGTACGGCTACGACCAGCAGGCGCAGCACGCGCAGCAGGCCCAGCAGCAGTGGCAGCCCGAGCAGCAGCCGCAGCAGGGCATCCCGCAGCAGCCGGTCTACGAGTACGGCTACCAGCAGCAGAACACCTGGCAGCAGCAGGGCTGAGCCGGGCGCGGCGCCGCAGAGGGAGTCGGCCGGGCCGGTTCCCCCGCGCGGCGCGCTCAGGCCGGGCCGATGAGGTTGGCCGCGATGCAGGCCGACATGCCGACCCGGGCCAGCCCGCCGCCGGGGTGGGCGGCGCCGCCGATCAGGTAGAGGCCGGGGACGGGTGACTCGTTGGCGGACTGCAGGAAGTTCCCGCCCTGCCCGGCCAGCGCGGGGCGGGGGACGGCTCCCATGAACGCGCCGGTTTCCCGGCGGGTGTCCTCGGGCGTGCGCACCACTCGCCACAGCACCCGCTCGCGCAGGCCGAGCCCGGCCGCGTCGACGTGGTCCAGCAGCCGGTCGGCGTAGCGGTCGGCCAGGCCGGGCTCCGTCCAGTCGACATCGCCCTGCCCCGGCACGGTCACGGTGAGGACGACGCTCTCGTGGTCGTCGTCCGGGCGCAGCGAGGAGTCGTCGGGTCGCAGGACCTGCACCGTCGGGTGCTCGCAGGGCTGGGCGCCAAGGGTGAGCGCGTTCCACTCGGCCGCCGGCTCGGCGGCGTGGACCACGGTGCGGTGCGGGGTGCCGTCCGGCCGCGCCCCGCGCAGCGCGAGCAGCACGACGAAGCGGCCGTTCGGCTGCTCGTAGTGCCCCCACTCGGCGGGGTCGCCGCCGTCCGGCCACTCGGCGATGCGCCGGCTGAACAACGACCAGGCGTCCATCGAGGAGACCACCACGTCGGCGTCGATCCGGCCGGCCGTGGTGTCGACGCCGCAGGCGCGGCCGTCCTTGGTGGCCACCGCGATGACCTCGGTGTCGAAGCGGAAGTCCACGGCGCGCAGTTCGCAGCGCCGGTACACCGCGTCGGCCAGCGCGCGGAGGCCGCCCTTGACATACCAGACGCCGAAGGACTGCTCCATGTACGGCAGCACGGTGGCGCTCGCCGGGGCCGTGTCCGGGTGGAGGCCGAAGCGCAGCGCGTACTCGGACAGCAGGGCGGTCAGGGCCGGGTGGCCACCGAGCTCCTGGGCGGCCACACCGGTGAGCGTCCGGGGCCGCGGGCGGAGGAGCCTGGCCAGGCCCTTGCGGGGCGGGCCGGGGTACGGGTCGGTGTGCAGCGGTGCGGGGTCGGCCGGGAGCGGCTCCTCCAGCAGCGGGCGGCGGGTCGCCTCCCAGACCGTGCGGCCGTGGTTCATCACCTCGGCCCAGCGGGCGCCCCAACCGGCGCCGAACGTGGCGTCCAGCGCCTGGATGACGCCGCCGCGGGAGGCGTTCGGCAGCGTCAGGTCGGTGCCGTCGGGGAAGACGTGCCGGCTCTCCGGGTCGACCGGGGCCAGCCCGACCAGCTGCTCCAGCGCCTCCTTGCCGGTCTTCAGAGCGAGGTCGCGGTAGACGGCGGGGAGGGTGAGCAGCCCGGGGCCGGTGTCGAAGGCGAAGCCGTCCCGCTCGTACCGGCCGACCATGCCGCCGTACGTCCCGCTCGCCTCGCAGACCGTCACCCGGTGTCCGAGGGTCGCCAGCCGGGAGGCCGCCGCGAGCCCGCTCATTCCTGCGCCGATGATGACGATCCTTGCCATGGCCCGCATCCTATGACCGCAGGACGGACGCCTCCTCCGCCGGTCGGGCGCCGGCCGCGCGGGCGGCCTTGCGCTCGCGGCGGCGGGCCCGGAACCGCCGGATGCGGTTGATCGCGAACCAGACCATGAGCAGGCCGGCGATCAGCAGGACTGCGGCGACCGAGGCGGCCAGCCACGGATGGAAGATCGCCAGGGTGACCAGGCCGGCCACCGAGAGGTCCTCGGCCAGGCTGACCACGATGTTGCTGGCGGGCTCGGGCGAGGTGTTGACCGCCATTCGCAGCGAGGCCTTCACCAGATGGCTGACCAGCGCCGTGGCACCACCCATCGCCCCTGCCGCGACCTCGGGCAGCGAGCCCGGGTCGGTGCTCGCGATCAGCGCGCCCACGGTGGCCCCCGCGATCGGGCGGATCACCGTGTGGACGGTGTCCCAGAGGCTGTCCACGTACGGGATCTTGTCGGCCACCGCCTCCAGCAGGAACAGCACGGCCGCTGCGGCCAGCACGTCGGTGCGCTCCAGTGCGGGCGGCACCGAGTCGGCCCCGGCGAACCGGCCCAGCAGGCCGAGCAGCAGCACCACCGCGTACGCGTTGATCCCGCTCGCCAGACCGCTGGTGAAGATCAGCGGAACGATCGTCATCCGTTCCCTCCCTCGGAGTGCCGCCGGGATCCGCCCGGCTCGCCGTACCGTACCGGGACGCCGGGCGGGAGCCCTCCGGTTCCCTCCCCGGGCGGGCTGAGTACGGATACTCAGACGCACGGTTGAGTAGCTGAGCGGATGGCCTCCGACCTGCGGAGACGGGAGAGTGGTGGCACCGGGTCGGCGGCGCGTCGGGCACTGCGGGCCCGGGACGGCGGACAGGTGCCGTCCGCCGGCCACGGGGGCCGGCGGACGACACCGGCGGGTCCGCACCGGAGCCGGTCGTAGGCCGCGCACCGCCGACACGGGGCGGCGGAGCGGGGTCAGGGGGGACCGGTGACCCGGGGGGCTCCGAAGCGCCGCCGGTGGGGGGACGGCGCTCCGGCGGGTGCGGGGCGGTGGGACGCGGGCCGGCGGGGGAGCGGCCGGCGACCGCCGCCCGCACGCATGTCCTGCCCGGAGCAGGCGTGCGACGCCTCGGGGCCGCATTGTCAGTGGTCCCGTTCACGATGGAGACGCACGGATCATCCGGCCCGTGCGCTGCCTCGGAACGGGGGAGACCATGACCATCAGCCGGCCTGAGCCCGTCACCGCCCGCCTCCACCTCGCCGCCCACCGGCCGGGCACCCACCAGCCGGGTGCCGACCGGCCCGGCGCCCACCTTCCCGCCGGCGGGGACGTCCACCCGGTGCTGCGCCGGGTCGCCGCCCCGCCCGCCGCGCTCGACCTGCTCGCCGACGCCCACCGCACCCTCACCCGCTCCCGCGCCCTGGAGGACCCGCTGGAGCGGTACGCCGCCGCCCACCTCGCCGCGCTGCGCACCGTCGCGGCGGTGCTCGCCGTCCGGGGCCGGCCGGAGAAGAGCCCCCGGCGGCGCCGGGCGATCCGCAGCGCCTGGGAGGTGTTGCCCGAGGTCGCACCCGAACTCGCCGAGTGGGCGGTGTACTTCGCGGCCGGCGCCCGCCGCCGGGCCGCCGCCGAGGCCGGGATCAGGGGTGCCGCCTCGGCCCGAGACGCCGACGACCTGATCCGCAACTCCGCGCTCTTCCTCCGGCTGGTCGAGCGGCTGCTCGGCCTGCACCCGGCACCGCCCGCCCCCCGGCTCCCGCCGGACGACGCCGGAGGCCCCCACGACCCGGGCGCCCGGCGGTGACCGGCCACCGCCCGGCGGCGCGGCCCGGCGGCCCGCAGCGGCCCGGCCGCCCGCCCGGACTAAGGTGGAGGCGTCCTGATCGATCTGCACGTGCCAAGGAGTCCCACCTTGTACCCGACGCGTCCCCGCAGCGCCCTGCGTACCGCCGTGGTGTGGGAGGTGGTGCGGGCAGCCCTGGAGAAGCGGGCGGCCGAGCTGGACCAGCCGGTGCTCGACGTGGTCGACACCGGTGGCGGCACCGGCAACTTCGCCGTGCCGGTCGCCCGGCTCGGGCACCGGGTCACCGTGGTCGACCCGAGCCCCGACGCGCTGTTCGCGCTGGAGCGCCGGGCCGCCGAGGCCGGTGTGACCGACCTGGTCCGCGCCGTCCAGGGTGACACCCAGACGCTGCCCGACCTGGTCGCGCCCGGCACCGTCGACGCGGTGCTCTGCCACGGCGTGCTGGAGGTCGTGGACGACCCGGCCGACGCGCTCGGCAGCCTGGCCGGGACCTTGCGCCGCGGCGGCTTCGTCAGCCTGCTGGCCGCCAACCGCAACGGCGCCGTGCTGGCCCGCGCGCTCGGGGGCCACTTCAACGACGCGCGGACGGTGCTGGAGGCCTCCGACGGTCGCTGGGGCGAGGCCGACCCGATGCCGCGCCGCTTCACCGGCGAGGAGCTCGACCGGCTCGCCGTCGGCGCGGGCCTGCGGGTGGACTCGGTGCACGGCGTGCGGGTCTTCGCCGACCTGGTGCCGGGCGTCCTGGTCGACGCCGAGCCGGGCGCGCTGGAGGCGCTGCTCAAGCTGGAGGAGGCCGCCGCCGGGCAGCCCGCCTTCCACGCCGTGGCGACCCAGCTGCACCTGCTGGCCACCCTGGCCTGACCCGGGCGGTCGGCACCGTTCGCCGACCCGTCTCACCCCTCTTCTCCTCCCCTCTCCTCCGAAGCTCCCCAGGTCCCGGCCGATTCCACCCGGTCGGGCACTTGTCCGGGCCTCACCGCGTTGAGCCCAGTGCGGCCCGGACGGCCCGGAGTGGCCCGGCCCACGCGTGGCCGACCACCCCGTAACGGGCCCGTGGACCGTATGATCTGGGTAAAGCCGGAAAGCATGACAGCCGGATGCATGGGGCATATGGACGACACGGGCCCGGGCCCCCGCACAGGCGTCCGACCGCATGTTCTCAAGGCTGATTGGACTTGCCTCCCCGACCGGGGCGGCGGACCGGTCGCACCCGCGACCGACGAGTAGGAGGACTCCGTGCCGCTCTCGGAGCACGAGCAGCGACTGCTCGACCAGATGGAGCGAGCGCTGTATGCCGAAGATCCCAAATTCGCGTCGGCGCTTGAGGGAACCGGGCTGCGCACCCACACCCGTCGACGGGTCTATCTGGCCGTCGGCGGCTTCGTGGTGGGCATCGGCCTGTTGATGGGCGGCATGGTCGTCCCCGACCAGATCTGGGTCAGTGTCGTCGGGTTCCTGGTGATGCTCGGGTGTGCGGTCTTCGCCGTGACGGGCTGGCGCCGTGGTCCGGCCGGCCAGACCTCCGGGCCCCGTCCGGCCGCTGCTCCGCGCCGCAAGGCGGGGATGATGGACCGGGTCGAGCAACGCTGGCAGCGCCGCCGGGACGAGCAGACCGGCGGTTTCTGAGCCTCCGGGCACGAGGCCTGCGGGTACCACCGCACGAACGCCGCGAGGGCGGGCAGTCGATCCGACTGCCCGCCCTCGGCGTGTCCGGTCTCAGGACTCGGTGCCGTCCGGGCCACCCGTACCGCCCCGGCGTCGCAGCCGGCCCCAGGCCCGGCGGACCGGACCGGTGACCGTGCCGGCCGCCCGGGCCATCCGGTCGCGCACCGTGAGCCGCGCGGCCAGCACGGCGTCGGAGACCTTCCACCAGAGCTGGGCCGAGGACGGCGGCAGCAGCACCGCCCTGGTCCGCCCGGCCCGGCCGGCGCCGGCCCGCAGCCCGTCCCGGGCGGTCCGGACGTCCGCCGCCACCGGGGCCGACACCTGGGCGGAGCGGGCGTAGAGCACCCGCTCGGTGGCCAGCGCCACCCGGCCGGCGGCGGCCGCTGAGGCCTCGTCCAGTTCGGCGGCCTCGGAGATCCGGCGGGCGGTCGCGCGCGGCGTGCGCGACTCGTCCGGCTGGATGCCGATGTCCCAGGCGGAGTCGATCAGCTCGTCCCAGGCGGCCAGCACCTGCTCGTCGGTCGGCTCCGCGGGGCCGTCAGCGCCGGGCCGCCGCCGCCCGCCCGCGCCGAGCCGGCGGCGGCGCAGCAGCGTCCGCCAGAGCATCGGGGTGAGCAGCAGCGCGACCAGCACCAGGACGCCGGCCAAGGCGGCCAGCACCTGCCAGGAGAGCAGCCAGGACTCGTCCTGGGCGCCGGTGGCGCTCTTCTTCTGGTCCCCGCACTCGCCCATGCGTCGCAGCTTCGCGTCGCAGTCGCTGCTGCTGGAGGGCACCGCGACCGGCCCGCTGCTCTGCGCGGCGGCGGTGGGCGCGGTGCTCGGCGCGGTGGTGGCCGCGGGGAGCGGCTCGGTGTAACGGGGCGCCACACCGCGGCCCTTGGTGGGCTCGAAGCGCGTCCAGCCGAAGCCCTCGAAGTACAGCTCGGGCCAGGCGTGGTACATCAGCCCGTTGACCGAGTACCGGTCGTTGCCCTTGCTTTCGCCCGGGGTGAAGCCGACCGCGACCCGGGCCGGGATGCCCAGGGTGCGGGCCATCGCCGCCATGGTGGAGGCGAAGTGCACGCAGAAGCCCTTGCGGTTGCGCAGGAACTCCACGATCGCGTCGTTGCCGGTGCCGGCCTTGATGTCGGTGCGGTAGCTGAAGTCGGGGCCGGTGAACCAGTCCTGCAGCGCCAGCGCCTTGTCGTACGGGGTGGGCGCCTTCCTGGTGACCGCCTCGGCCTGCTGCCGGACCACCGGCGGGAGGTCCTTGGGCAGGTCGGTGTAGTGCCCGGCGATCTGCGGACGGGCGGGCAGCGCCTGGCGCAGCTCCTCGGCGGTGGGCCGGACGTCGTACGCGGTGACCTGGTAGTGCAGGCCCTTGATCGCCTTGTCCTTGGTCGGCTGGACGGTCCCGGTGAGGGTGTCCACTTTCCAGTTGCCGGGGACGGGGACGGTGGCGTTCTTGGCGGGGTAGGGCATCGGCAGCCAGGCGGAGTCCAGCTTCTCGGAGACCTGGAAGTCGCCCTGGACCGCCGGGACCTCGAGGTTGCCGAGCCCCTCGGGGGCGGCGAAGGAGCCCTTGAAGTCGGTGGTGCCGGGATTGCTGAGCTTCCACGCGGTGCCGTCGAACGAGTCCAGCGAACCGGTGCGCAGGTAGGCGTTGTCCGCCAGGCTGCTGTCCATCCGGTAGGTGAGCAGCTCGATGTCGCTGGGCTTGGTCAGCGCGGACTCCAGGGTGACCAGCGGGTCGAGGCTGGAGACACCCCCGGTGCCGGTGCCGCCGTTGGAGGCGCCGTTGGAGCCGGTGTGGATCAGCCCGCCGTCCCAGTGCGGCAGGAACACCGGCACCAGCAGGGCCAGCGCCAGCGCCAGGACGCCGATCCGCTGGCCGCTCAGGCTGAGCGTGCCGGAGCCCTCGGCTCCGCGCGAGGTGCCGCGGAAGACCCGGCCCCAGCGGGAGACCCGGTCCTGGCCCTCGGCGAAGAGCAGCACCAGGTAGCCGGCGGAGGCGAGCCCGAACCAGACCCAGCTGCCGTGGTCACCGGCCAGGCCGTTGCCGACCGAGTAGAGCGCCAGCAGCGGCAGCCCGGCCAGCGCCGAGCGCCGGTACGTCACCGCGACGGTGTCCACCATGATGGCGATCAGCCCGACGGACGCGACGAGGATCAGCCGCAGGCCCGGCTCGGGCGGCGCCGGGATGGCGTACTGCCGGATGTCGTCCAGCCCGCGGCCGAGGACGCTGCTGAGGGTGTGCACCGACTCGGGGCCGGGCAGCACGCCGCCGAACTTGTTGGTGGCGCTCGCGAAGCCGACCAGCAGCAGCACGAACAGGACGAGCAGCTGCCCGAGCGGCACCGTCCAGCGGTAGAAGGGCGTCCGGCGCAGGCCCGCGCCGGCCAGCGCGATCACGGTGATCACCAGGAGGGCGTGGGCGATCCAGCTCCTGCCGGTGAGCAGCGGGGTGAGGCAGAGCGCGGCCAGGGCGGTGGCCAGCGCCGAGTACACGGTCAGTTTGGCCCGGGTGGTCACGCGCCGGCCTCTTCTCGGTAGGGGGAGGGCGACTCGGTCCGGTCGGCGGCCTGCCACAGCTCGGGGACGGAGTCCCCGGCGCGCACCGGGAGCACCGTCCAGCCGGCCTCCCGCAGCTGCCGGACCCGGTCTCGGAACTCGTCCCCGCCGGTTTCGGGCGCGAGCATCCGCAGACCGGACCAGGTGCCGGTGTCGAGCAGGAAGGCCACGGCGCCGCCGGTGCGGTTGCGCAGCCGGGCCAGCCGGGCGGTCTGCGCCTCGTCCAGCTCGCCGAGGACGGCGACCAGCAGGCCCTCGCCGGCGGTGCGCAGCGGCTCCTCGGCGCGGGAGAGCCCGCCGCCGTCGGAGAGGTCGACCACCGCGAGCGCGTCCAGGATCAGGCCGGAGGATTCGGCGGCGGTGTTGCCGCCGCCGGCGGCCGGGCCGGGGACGCAGTGACCGGTGTCGGTGAGCAGGCGGGTCTGGTAGCCGCGCTCCAGCAGGTGGACGGCGACCGAGGCGGCGCAGCTGACCGCCCACTCGAAGGAGGAGGCGGGGCCGCTGCCGCGGTGGCCGGCGTCCCGGGTGTCGAGCAGCACGGTGGCGCGGGCCTTCTGCGGCTGTTCCTCGCGGCGGACCATCAGCTCGCCGTACCGGGCGGTGGACTTCCAGTGCACCCGGCGCAGGTCGTCGCCGTGCCGGTACTCGCGCAGGATGACGTCGTCGTCGCCGGCCAGCGCCAGGGTGCGGGTGCGGCTCTCGCCCTGGCCGGTCCACTCGCCCTTGAGCCGCACGAGCGGCAGGTTCTGGACCTGCGGCACCACGGTGAGGACGTCGGAGGCGGCGAAGGAACGGTTCAGCTCGCACATCCCGAACGGGTCGGAGAGCCGCAGCTGGAGCGGCCCGAGCGGGTAGCGGCCGCGCAGGTCGGAGCGGACCCGGTAGGACACCTCGCGGTTCCCGCGCGGTTCGACCCGGTCCAGCACGAACCGCGGGCGCGGCCCGAGCACGTACGGGACCTTGTCCTCCAGCAGCAACAGGCCGGTGGGCACCCGGGAGACGTTGTCCACCCGCAGGTGGACCCGGGCCTCCTGCCCGGCCACGGCCCGGCGCGGGGAGAGCCGGCGGCCGCTGGCCACCCGGTAGCGGGTGTTGGCCAGCAGCAGGGCGGCGGCCAGCGGCAGGGCCGCGAGCAGCACGCCGACGCGCAGCAGCGCGTCCTGGTCGAGCAGGTAGGAGCAGACCACCGCGGTGGCCCCGGCGGCGAGGAAGGAGCGGCCCCGGGTGGTGAGGCCGCGCAGGCCGGCGCGCAGGCCCGACGGTGCGTCGGACGGCCCCACCTCAGCCCCTCCGGACGGCCGGGCCGCCCTGCGGGCGCGGCAGCGGCAGCCGGGCGACGAGGTCGGTCACGATCTGCTCGGACGTGCGGCGGCTGAGCTGGGTCTCGGCGGTCGGCATCAGACGGTGGGCGAGCACCGGGACGGCCAGCCGCTGGATGTCGTCCGGGGTGACGTAGTCGCGCCCGTCCAGCGCGGCGGCGGCGCGGGCGGCCCGCACCAGGTGCAGGGTGGCGCGCGGCGAGGCGCCCAGGCGCAGCTCGTGGGTGGTCCGGGTGGCACCGACCAGGTCGACGGCGTAGCGCCGGACGGGGTCGGCGATGTGCACGGTGCGCACCAGCTCGATCAGCTTGAGGATGTCGGCGGCGTGTGCGACCGGCTGGAGGTCTTCCAGGGGGCTGGCGCCGGCGTGCACGTCGAGCATGGCGAGCTCGGCCTCGGGGCTCGGGTAGCCCATCGAGATCCGGGCCATGAAGCGGTCCCGCTGGGCCTCCGGGAGGGGGTAGGTGCCCTCCATCTCGACCGGGTTCTGGGTGGCCACGACCATGAACGGCGACGGCAGCTCGTAGCTGGTGCCGTCGATGGTGACCTGGCGCTCCTCCATCGACTCCAGCAGGGCGGACTGGGTCTTCGGCGAGGCCCGGTTGATCTCGTCGCCGACCACGATCTGGGCGAAGATCGCGCCCGGGCGGAACTCGAAGTCACGCTGGTGCTGGTCGAAGATATTGGTGCCGGTGACGTCCGAGGGCAGCAGGTCGGGCGTGAACTGGATGCGCCGCACGGTGCAGTCGACGGACCGGGCCAGCGCCTTGGCCAGCATGGTCTTGCCGACGCCGGGCACGTCCTCCAGCAGCAGGTGGCCCTCGGCGAGCAGCACGGTCAGGGCGATCCGGACGGCCTCCGGCTTGCCCTCGATGACGCTCTCGATGTTGGTCCGCACCCGGTCCACGACGGCGGCGAGCTCGGGCAGGCCGACCCGGTGGTACCCGGGCGTCCGCTGATCGCCCCCCGTACGACCTTCGAGACCGGCCTGATCGTTGTAGCTCGTCACCCGTACGCTCCCTGGCACGCTGCGCCCGCCTCACCCCGAGGCCGGCCCCCACCCCTGCTTGACGCGGCCCCTCCGGGAGCGGTTCCGTGGGGGATCCGGTGCCGGGGTGCGGCCTGCGGCCTGGCCGCCCCAGGTGGTTCGGGGTCAGACCGGCAGGCGCATTCTCCCCCGGGCGGTGGCCAGAAGTCACCATCTCACCGGGAAGCACCGGGTCGCGCGCCGGGGAAGCGGGTACGCGGGTGCCACGGGAACGCCGCGGAGGGCCCGGACGGCGCTGGCCGGGCCGACGGCGGCGCTGGGGGAACGGGGGAGAGGGTCAGGAGATCTCGCGGAGCAGCCCGGTGTGGACGTCGAAGACGAAGCCGCGTACGTCGTCGGTGTGCAGCAGGAACGGCGAGGTACGGACCCGCTGCATGGACTGCCGGACGTCGCCGTCGAGGTCGACGAAGGACTCCACCGCCCACTGCGGGCGCTGGCCGACCTCCAGTTCCAGCTCGCGCCGGAAGTCCTCGGTGAGGCCGAGCAGGCCGCAGCCGGTGTGGTGGATCAGTGCGACCGAGCGGGTGCCGAGGGCGCGCTGGCTGATGGTGAGCGAGCGGATGGTGTCGTCGGTGACGACACCACCGGCGTTACGGAGCACGTGTGCGTCGCCGAGTTCGAGCCCGAGGGCGGCGAACAGGTCGAGCCGGGCGTCCATGCAGGCCACCACGGCGACCTTCTGGACCGGGCGGGCGTCCATGCCGCCGTCGCGGAAGGTCACCGCGTACTCGCGGTTGGCCGCGACGAAGCGGTCGATGATGTCGGGACCTGTGGAGTCGGCAGCGGCGGTCGGCGTGGGCCGGTCGGGGGTCACTGTCATATCGGAGACGTTAGTGCGATTCTCCCGTCCGTGGTGGAGTCGGGGGCTACAGAGCGGGCGGCTGTGATCGAGTGCATATCCACAATCCGCAGGCCCCGGGGGCCGTTCCGGCCCGATTTGTCCGCTCCTCGCACGGGAGCCGGCCCGGCCGGGGGGCGCGTGGAGCCGCCGCGCGACCGCGGGCGGCCGCGCCCGCAGCTCGCCGGAACGGCTGCGACCTGCGGTGATCCGTACCGCCGCCCGGGTGGTGCGCCGGAGCGGGCCATTGACTGGCGGGGTCCGCGCGATAGAGTTGCGGCGCAGTGGAGCACACCCGCCGGAGCCCGTCAACCGGGCCTTTCCGGCCGGTGCGGCGGCCGACGCGGCCCGTGGCCTCCACCCGCTCCGTGCCACCTGGCGCACCTTCCCCGGTGCCGGGCGGTCACGACCTTCTCCAGAGCGGGCGGGGACCACGGGCCGCGTCCCTGGCCGGGCCGGCTCCCCCCAGGCGCCGGTTCCGGCACGCAGTGGGCCAAAATGGTCGGAGCTCCCGGACATCGGGCTGCTCCGCACCGAGGAAGGGCGCCCACCGCGCATGAGCACCAACGAACCGGCTTCCAAGCACGTCCCCGTGATGCTGCAGCGGTGCATGGACGCGCTGGCCCCGGCGATCTCGCAGCCGGGCGCCGTGGTGGTGGACGCCACCCTCGGCCTCGGCGGGCACAGTGAGGCCCTGCTGACCCAGTTCCCGGAGGTCCGGCTGGTCGCGGTGGACCGCGACCCGGCGGCGCTGAAGCTCTCCGGCGAGCGGCTGGCCCCGTTCGGCGACCGGGCCACCCTGGTGCACGCCGTCTACGACGAGATCCCCGAGGTGCTGGAGCGTCTCGACATCCCCCGGGTGCAGGGCATCCTGTTCGACCTCGGCGTCTCCTCGATGCAGCTGGACGAGGCCGAGCGCGGCTTCGCCTACTCCCAGGACGCCCCGCTGGACATGCGGATGGACCAGACCCGGGGCCTGAGCGCGGCCGAGGTGCTCAACACCTACACCCACGGCCAGCTGGCCCGGATCCTGAAGGTCTACGGCGAGGAGCGGTTCGCCGGGAAGATCGCCTCGGTGATCGTGCGCGAGCGCGAGAAGGAACCGTTCACCACCAGCGCGCGTCTGGTCGAGTTGGTGCGCAACGCCATCCCGGCCGCCACCCGTCGTACCGGCGGGAACCCGGCCAAGCGCACCTTCCAGGCGCTGCGGATCGAGGTCAACGGCGAGCTGGAGGTGCTGGACCGGGCGATCCCGGGCGCGCTGGACGCCCTGGCGCTGGGCGGGCGGATCGTCGTGATGTCCTACCAGTCGCTGGAGGACCGTCTGGTCAAGCAGTACCTCGCCGCCGGAGCGACCAGCACCGCCCCGCCGGGGCTGCCGTTCGTCCCGGAGGAGCACCAGCCCTGGCTGAAGCTGATCACCCGCGGTGCCGAACTGGCCACCGAGGAGGAGATCGAGGAGAACCGGCGCGCCGCGCCCGTGCGGCTGCGGGTGGCGGAGAGGATCAGGGACCGAAGCACCCGGGGCTGACCAGGTCGGGGCGGTCGGAAGGGCGGAGGAGAAAGCGTGGGGCCGGTGGCCGGAGGCGGGGCGGGGGGCGCGGTGCTCCCCGGGCAGGGCGGCAGGGCGCGGATCACGGTCCGCCCCGGGCGGCGCCCGGTACGGGGGCGGACGCCGTTCGCGGTCCTGGTGGTCGTCCTGCTCGCGGCCGGGCTGCTCGGCCTGCTGGCGTTGAACACCGCGCTCAACGAGGGCTCCTTCGAACTCTCCCGGCTCCAGCGGCAGACCACCGTGCTCACCGACGAGCAGCAGGGCCTCCAGCACCAGATCGACCAGAACTCCGCGCCGGACGCGCTGGCGCGCCGGGCCGCCGAGCTGGGCATGGTGCCGGCCGGCGGGATGGCCTTCCTGGACGTCCCGAACGGCGGCAAGGTGCTCGGCACGCCCGGCCCGGCCCAGGACGGCCAGCCGGTGAAACGGTCCACCGCCGAACCGTGGCCCGGGAACCCGCAGCCCTCGCCGGGCGCCCAGCCGGGCACCGCCGCGCCGACGGCCCCCGCGGCCGGCGGCGACACCACCGTCCAGATCAACCCCGCCGCGCCGCAGCCGGCGCCGACCGCGACCGGGGGTGCGGGCCGATGAGCGAGCGAAACGACCGGAAGGTGCGCGAAGCGCTCGCCGGGTGCAGCGAGGTGGGCGCATGAGTACGCCGCGACAGCCGTCCGGGGGCGGCGGCACCGGCCGTCCCCGGCCCGCCGCCAAGGGCGCCGCGCCGCGCCAGGCCCCGCGCGCCCAGCCCGGCAAGGCGCAGTCCGGCAAGGCACAGCCCGGCCGGTCCCAGCCCGCCAGGCAGCAGCCGGCCAAGCCGCAGCCCGCACGGTCGCAGCAGCCCCCGAAGGCCCAGCCGGCCAAGCAGCCGGCCAAGCAGCCGGCCAAGGCCCAGCCGGCCCGGAACCCCCAGGGCAAGGCGCCCCGGACGCCGCAGCAGCGCCGCCCGGAGGCCCGCCCGCCGGTCCGCGGCCAGGCGGCCGGCCGGCCGCGTCCGAAGTCCCGCCCGCCGCAGCACCCGCGGCCCAAGCCGATCCGGCTGGCCGACTCGCGCCGCCGGCTCCGGGTGGTCACCGTGGCGCTCTCCCTGGTGTTCTCGGTCTTCGCCGGCCGCCTGGTCCAGCTCCAGCTGCTGGACTCCGACGCGCTGGCCGCCGACGCCAACACCAACCGCTACCTGGACATCCCGATCACCGCCGAGCGCGGCTCGATAACGTCCGCCGACGGCGTGGCGCTGGCCACCACCGTCGACGCGTACGACATCACCGCCGACCCGGCCATGTTCACCCCGGGCTCGGCCGGCATCCCCGACGCACCCGAGCAGGCGGCCGCGCTGCTCGCGCCGATCCTCGGCCTGCCCAAGGAGAAGATCGCCGCCGACCTGCACACCCCCAAGAGCCGCTACAAGCGGCTCGCCGCCCGGCAGACCCCCGACGTCAAGAACCAGATCAGCGACCTCAAGTCGACGCTGGAGAAGCAGGCCAACTCCCGGGCCTGCGTGGCCCAGCGGCGCCTGCTGAACAAGCCCGCCGAGGAGGGCGGGCGGAGCAGGGTGGACAACGAGTGCTTCAACCCGCTGGGCGGGGTCTTCAACCGGGACACCCAGAAGCGCGTCTACCCCTCGGACGGGCTGGCCGCCAACGTGGTCGGCTTCGTCAACGCGGAGGGCGAGGGCGCCGGCGGCCTGGAGTCGCAGTACCAGAAGGTGCTGGCCGGCAAGGACGGCCACAGCAGCTACGCCCAGTCCGGCGGCCGCTTGGTGCCGACCGCAGGGGGCTCGCTGGACCCGGCCGTGCCCGGCACCGACCTGCGGCTGACCGTCAACCGGGACATCCAGTGGGCGGCCCAGCGCGCCATCACCGACCAGGTCGCCAACGCCGGGGCGGAGAAGGGCTACGTCGTCGTCCAGGACGTGAAGACCGGCCAGGTCCTGGCGATGGCCACCTCACCCGGCTTCAACCCCAACGACCTGAGCAGCGCCAAGTCCTCCCAGCTCGGCAACGCAGCCCTGCAGGACGCGTACGAGCCCGGCTCCACCGCCAAGCTGATGACCATGGCCGCCGTGCTGGACACCGGCAAGGCCACCTGGGACACCAAGGTGACCGTCCCGTACCCGCTGGTCCGCGGCGACGTGGCGTTCAAGGACGACGTCGAGCACCCGACCTGGTACCTGACCCTGGCCGGGGTGCTCGCCAAGTCCTCCAACATCGGCACCATCGAGGCCGCCCAGACGCTCGGCGCGACCCAGCCCGAGGCCAACCAGGTGCTCTACGACTACCTGCGCAAGTTCGGCATCGGCCAGCAGACCGGCCTGGGCTTCCCCGGCGAGACCGCCGGCCTGCTCGACAAGCCGGAGGACTGGAAGGCGTCCAAGCAGTACACCATCCCGTTCGGCCAGGGCCTGTCGGTCAACGCCCTGCAGGCGACCTCGGTCTTCTCCACCATCGCCAACGGCGGGGTGCGGGTCACGCCCAGCATCGTCCAGGGCACCACCGCGCCGGACGGCCGGTACACCCCGGCCGCGCCCGGGGCGGAGTCCCGGGTGGTCAGCGAGCAGACCGCGAAGACGCTCACCGAGATGCTGGAGTCGGTCGTCACCGACGAGCAGGGCACCGGCGGGAAGGCGGCCATCCCCGGCTACCGGGTGGCCGGGAAGACCGGCACCGCCAACCGGGTGGACCCGAAGACCGGCGGCTACCGCGGGTACACCGCGTCGTTCATCGGTTTCGCCCCGGCCGACCAGCCGCGGGTCACCGTCTCCTGCGTCATCCAGGACCCGGTCAACGGCCACTTCGGCGGCCAGCTCTGCGGGCCGGTGTTCAAACAGGTGATGGAGTTCACCCTGAAGACCCTGCAGGTCCCGCCGAGCGGCAGCGAGGCACCCAACCTGCCCGTCGAGTGGAAGCCGTGATCGACCATGAGCGACCAGCGGGCCGGGCGGGACGACGGCACGGCGCAGGCCCGGTTTGGCCCTGGGCACCCTTCGGCGGATAGCCTTCCCGCCGTGCCGAAACCCGATCAAACCACCGTGACTCCGCCCCGCCCCGCCCGGGCCGAGGCCCAGCCGCTCGCCGAGCTGGCCCGTCTGCTCGGCCTCGCGCCGGTCGAGGGGGGCCTCGTCACCGGCGTCACCCACGACTCCCGCGCGGTGCGCCCGGGCGATGTGTACGTGGCCTTCCCCGGCGCCAACCACCACGGCGCGGCCTTCGCGGCCCAGGCCGCCGAGGCGGGCGCGGTGGCCCTGCTCACCGACCCGGCCGGCGCGGAGCTGGCGGCCGGTACCGGCCTGCCGCTGCTGGTGGTCGACCGGCCGCGGGCCCGGATGGGCGAGCTGGCCGCCGCGGTCTACGGCCGGCCCTCCGAGCGGCTGCTGATGATCGGGCTGACCGGTACCAACGGCAAGACCACCACCTCCTACCTGGTCGAGGGCGGCCTGCGCGGCGCCGGGCGCAGCCCCGGCGTGATCGGCACCGTCGAGATGCGGGTCGGCAGCGAGCGGATCAAGAGCGAGCGGACCACCCCCGAGGCCACCGACCTGCACGCGATCCTCGCCGTCATGGGCGAGCGCGGTGCGGACGCGGTGACCATGGAGGTCTCCAGCCACGCGCTGGTCTTCGGCCGCACCGACGGCGTGGTCTACGACGTCGCGCTGTTCAACAACCTCACCCCCGAGCACCTCGACTTCCACCCGGACATGGAGGACTACTTCCAGGCGAAGGCCCGGCTGTTCCAGCCCGGCAAGTCCCGCCGCGGGGTGGTCAACGTGGACGACCCGTACGGGCGCCGGCTGGTGGCCGAGGCGAAGATCCCGGTCACCTCCTTCTCCGCCACCGGCGCGCCCGAGGCCCACTGGCGGGCGGTGGACGTCCAGCTCGGCCCGGTCGGCTCGACCTTCCGGGTGCTCGGCCCCGACGGCGCCGCGGCCGACGCGGCCGTCCCGCTGCCCGGCCCGTTCAACGTCGCCAACGCGCTGGCCGCGATCACCCTGCTGGTCACCGCCGGGCTGCCGTTGGAGCAGGCCGTCGCCGGGATCGCCGCCGTGCCCGGGGTGCCGGGCCGGCTGGAGCGGGTCGACGCCGGGCAGCCGTTCGTGGCGGTGGTCGACTACGCCCACAAGCCGGACGCGCTGGAGGCCGTCCTCGGCTCGCTGCGCGAGGTCACCAAGGGCCGGCTGCACGTGGTGGTCGGCTGCGGCGGCGACCGCGATCCGCACAAGCGCGCCCCGATGGGCGCCATCGCCGCCCGCCTGGCCGACAACGCCGTGCTGACCAGCGACAACCCGCGCAGCGAGGATCCGCTGGCGATCCTCGCCACCATGCTGACCGGCGCCGCCTCGGTGCCCGAGGCCGAGCGCGGCGCCGTTCTGGTGGTGCCCGACCGCGCCGAGGCGATCCACCTCGCGGTGGCCCGCGCCCAGGCCGGCGACACCGTGCTGGTGGCCGGCAAGGGCCACGAGCTCGGCCAGTACGTACGAGACGAGATCCGCCCCTTCGACGACCGGGAGGTGCTGCGCGAATCCATCACGCAGACCACGGCCGCCCGGGGCACCGGAGGAGTAGAGCAGCCGTGATCGCACTGACCCTCGCCGAGGTGGCCGCAGCAGTCGGGGGCACCCTGGACGGCGCCGACCCCGACACCCCGGTGACCGGCCCGGTCGAGGTCGACTCCCGCAAGGTGCGCCCCGGCGGCCTCTTCGCCGCCTTCGTCGGCGAGCGCGTGGACGGCCACGAGTACGCCCGGACGGCGGTCGAGGCCGGCGCCGTGGCCGTGCTCGCCTCCCGCCCGGTCGGCGTACCCGCCGTCCTGGTCGACAGCGTGGTCGACGCGCTGGGCAAGCTGGCCCGCGCCGTGGTCGCCCGGGCCGAGGCCACGACCGTGGTCGCGCTGACCGGCTCGGCCGGCAAGACCAGCACCAAGGACCTGATCGCCCAGCTGCTCCAGCGGCACGGCGAGACCGTCTACCCGCCCGGCTCGCTCAACAACGAGATCGGCCACCCGATGACCGCGCTGCGGGTCGAGGCCGGCACCCGGCACCTGGTGATGGAGATGGGCGCCCGGCACAAGGGCGACATCGAGTACCTCACCTCGATCACCCCGCCCCGGATCGGTCTGGTGCTGAACGTCGGCACCGCGCACGTCGGCGAGTTCGGCTCCCAGGAGGCGATCGCCGAGGCCAAGGGCGAGCTGGTCGAGGCGCTGCCCGCGGACGGCGCGGCGATCCTCAACGCCGACGACCGCCTGGTGCGCGCGATGGCCTCCCGGACCAAGGCCAGGGTGGTCCTCTTCGGGGAGTCCCCGGACGCCCATGTCCGGGCACAGGATGTTCGCCTGGACTCCACCGGACGGCCATCGTTCACACTGATCACCCCGGCCGGTTCCGCACCCGTGCACCTGCGCCTGTACGGTGAGCACCACGTCTCGAACGCCCTCGCCGCCGCTGCGGTGGCGGTGGAGCTCGGGATGTCCGTCGACGACACCGCCGAAGCACTGAGCGAGGCGGGTGCGCTGTCCCGCTGGCGCATGGAGGTCGTCGACCGGGCCGATGGTGTCACCGTCGTCAACGACGCCTACAACGCGAACCCCGACTCGATGCGGGCCGCGCTGCGGGCGCTGGTCTCGATGGGGGGGCGTGGCCCGGAGCGCCGCCGGACCTGGGCGGTGCTCGGCGAGATGCGGGAGCTCGGCGAGGAGAGCCTGGCCGAGCACGACGCCATCGGGCGGCTCGCGGTACGGCTGGACGTCACCAAGCTGGTGGCGGTCGGCGGGCGCGAGGCGGCCTGCATGGAACTGGGCGCGAGGAACGAAGGTTCGTGGGGTGAGGAGTCGGTGCTGGTGTCCGACGCGGACGCGGCGGTCGAGCTGCTGCGCAGTCAGCTGC
The DNA here is from genome assembly GCF_055579305.1 of Kitasatospora sp. NPDC032757. Classification (NCBI taxonomy): domain Bacteria; kingdom Bacillati; phylum Actinomycetota; class Actinomycetes; order Kitasatosporales; family Streptomycetaceae; genus Kitasatospora; species Kitasatospora sp. NPDC032757. The sequence continues at coordinate 306,806 of NZ_JBVINN010000003.1, forward strand.
TGCCCGGGGATGTGGTCCTGGTGAAGGCCTCCCGTTCGGTGGGGCTGGAGAAGGTTGCCGAGGCTCTTCTCGCGGACGGTGCTGCGTAAATGAAGCAGATCCTCTTCTCCGGCATGATCGGTCTGATCCTGTCGCTGCTCGGCACGCCGGCCCTGATCAAGCTTCTCGCCCGGCACGGCTACGGCCAGTACATCCGCGACGACGGCCCCAAGGCGCACCACAGCAAGAAGGGCACGCCCACGATGGGCGGCATCGCCTTCATCCTGGCGACGCTCATCGCCTACTTCGCCACCAAGGCGATAACGGGCGAAAGCCCCACGATCTCCGGGCTGCTGGTGCTGTTCCTGACGGTCGGCCTGGGCCTGGTCGGCTTCCTGGACGACTACATCAAGGTCGTCAAGCGCCGCTCGCTCGGCCTGCGGGCCAAGGCGAAGCTGGTCGGCCAGTCGGCGGTGGCGCTCGCCTTCGCCGGTCTGGCGATGCAGTTCGCCGACGACCGGGGGCTCACGCCGGCCTCCGACCACCTGTCCTTCGTCCGGGACTTCAAGTGGTCCATCGGGCCGGTGCTGTTCGTCATCTTCGCGTACTTCATGATCGCCGCGATGTCGAACGGCGTGAACCTGACGGACGGTCTGGACGGTCTGGCCACCGGCGCCTCGGTGATGGTCTTCGGCGCCTACACCTTCATCGGTGTCTGGGAGTACGGCCAGAGCTGCGCGTACACGATCTCCGCCACCGCCAACTGCTACGACGTCCGCGACCCGCTGGACCTCGCCGTCGTCGCCGCCGCCCTGATGGGCTCCTGCTTCGGCTTCCTCTGGTGGAACACCTCGCCCGCCAAGATCTTCATGGGTGACACCGGCTCGCTCGCCCTCGGCGGCGCCCTGGCCGGCCTGGCGATCTGCTCCCGCACCGAGCTGCTGCTCGCGCTGCTCGGCGGCCTCTACGTGATCATCACCCTCTCGGTGATCATCCAGGTCGGCTCCTTCCGGATGACCGGCAAGCGCGTCTTCAAGATGGCCCCGCTGCAGCACCACTTCGAACTCAAGGGCTGGACCGAGGTCCTGATCGTGGTCCGGTTCTGGATCATCCAGGGCCTCTGCGTGGCCGTCGGACTCGGCCTCTTCTACGCGGGATGGGTGACCGGATGACCAACCCCGACTGGGCCGGACTGCCGGTCGCCGTCGCCGGCCTCGGCGTCTCCGGGATCAGCGCCGCCCGCGTCCTGCACGGCCTCGGGGCCCGCGTCACCGTCGTGGACGGCGGCTCCGGCGAGGGCCTGCAGGCCCGCGCCGCCGAGCTCCGCGCGCAGGGCATCACCGTCCGCCTCGGCGACGGCGACAGCCTGCCCGAGGGCACCCGGCTGGTCGTCACCTCGCCCGGCTGGCCGCCCAGCAGCCCGCTGTTCGCCGCCGCCGGCGCAGCCGGCGTCGAGGTCTGGGGCGACGTCGAACTGGCCTGGCGCCTGCGCAAGCCGCTGCCGTCCACCGGCGAGCCCGCCCCCTGGCTGGCCGTCACCGGCACCAACGGCAAGACCACCACCGTCCAGATGCTCGCCTCGATCCTCGCCGCCGCCGGCAAGCGCACCGCCGCCGTCGGCAACGTCGGGGTCTCGGTGCTGGACGCGGTGCTCGCCGAGGAGCCGTACGACGTGCTCGCGGTCGAGCTCTCCAGCTACCAGCTGCACTGGGCGCCCTCGCTGCGCCCGTACTCGGCCGCCGTCCTCAACCTGGCGCCGGACCACCTGGACTGGCACGGCTCGATGGAGGCGTACGCCGCCGACAAGGGCCGGATCTACGAGGGCAACGTCGTCGCCTGCGTGTACAACCTGGCCGACCCGGCCACCGAGGAGCTGGTCCGCGAGGCCGACGTCGAGGAGGGCTGCCGCGCCGTCGGCTTCGGCCTCGGCGCGCCCGGCCTGTCGAACTTCGGCGTGGTCGACGGCCTGCTGGTGGACCGCGCCTTCGTGGCGGACCGGGCCAAGAACGCCGCCGAGCTGGGCTCGGTCGAGGACGTCAACCCGCCGGCCCCGCACAACATCGCCAACGCGCTCGCCGCCGCCGCCCTCGCCCGGGCGTACGGGGTCGACCCGAAGGCCGTCCGCGAGGGGCTGCGGGCCTTCCGCCCGGACGCCCACCGGATCGCCGAGGTCGGTGTGGTCGACGGCGTCACGTACATCGACGACTCCAAGGCCACCAACACCCACGCCGCCGCGGCCTCGCTGGCCTCGTACCGGCCGATCGTCTGGATCGCCGGCGGCCTGGCCAAGGGTGCCACCTTCGACGACCTCGTCCAGGGCGCGGCCGAGCGGCTGCGCGGCGTGGTGCTGATCGGCGAGGACCGCGCGCTGGTCCGGGAGGCGCTGGCACGACACGCGCCGGATGTCCCGGTGATCGAGGCGGCCGAGGGCCAGACTGGCGCGGTGGCGATGACCGAGGTGGTCCGCGCGGCCACCTCGCTCGCCCAATCGGGTGACACCGTGCTGCTGGCGCCGGCCTGCGCCTCGATGGACATGTTCACCAACTACGGCGAGCGCGGCGACCTCTTCGCGGCGGCGGTCCGGCGGCTGGAAGGCACCTGGGGCACGCCCTAGGGCGGGAGGAACACCCTCGGCCGGGGCACGCCTCGCGGCCCTTCGGCTCGCGAGGCGCAAGAAGAGGAGAGCAGGGGCGTGGTGGCGGGGCAGGGCAGGGCGGGCGGTACCGGTGCGCCGGAGAAGAGCCCGGCCGATCCGTGGCGGGTGATCTCGGCCACCACGACCGCCTACAAATCGGCCGGCCCGGTGGCCCGGGCACAGGCCTTCCGGGCCCGCCTGCGATACACGCTGGACCGGCCGCTGACGCCCTATCTGCTGATCATCGGCTCGACGCTGCTGCTGGTGGTGCTGGGCCTGCTGATGGTCTTCTCCGCCTCGCAGATCCTCGCCCTGGGCCAGCACCGCTCGTCGCAGTTCTACTTCCTCAAGCAGCTGGTCGCGGCGATGCTCGGGCTCGTCCTGCTGATCGGCTTCGCGTCCGTGCCGGTCGCGGTGCTGCGGGTGATCACCTATCCGGTGATGTTCGGGGTGATCGGCGCGCTGGCGCTGGTCGCCGTCCCCGGCATCGGGGTGGAGGTCAACGGCAACCGGAACTGGCTGGATCTGGGCTTCTTCCAGTTCCAGCCGTCCGAGTTCGCCAAGCTCGCCTTGGTGCTCTGGGGCGCCGACCTGCTCGCCCGCAAACAGAAGAACGGCAGCCTCGACCAGTGGAAGCACCTGCTGGTCCCGCTGGTCCCGGGCGCCCTGCTGCTGCTGGCGATGATCATGCTCGGCGGTGACATGGGCACCTCGATGATCCTGGTGGCCGTGCTGTTCGGCCTGCTCTGGATGGTCGGCGCCCCGCTGCGGCTGTTCGTGGCCACCCTCGGCGTCGCCGTCGTGGTCTGCACCGCCCTGGTGGTGACCGTCCCGCACCGGGCCGAACGGCTCGCCTGCATCGGCGTCACCAAGCTCGACCCGGCCGGCGCCTGTTTCCAGGCGCTGCACGGCATCCAGGCGTTCGGGCTCGGCGGTCTCTTCGGGTCCGGGCTCGGCGCGGGCGTCGAGAAATGGGGCCAGCTCCCGGAGGCGCACACCGACTTCATCTTCGCCGCGACCGGCGAGGAACTGGGCCTGGTGGGGACGCTGTCGGTGATCGGCCTCTTTGCGGCACTAGGCTACGCGGGTATCCGTGTGGCCATCGGTACGAAGGACCCCTTCGTCAGGTACGCCGCGGGAGCCGCCACCACGTGGATCATGGCACAGGCCGTGATCAACCTCGGGTCGGCGCTGGGACTGCTGCCCATCGCGGGCGTCCCGCTCCCGCTGTTCTCCTACGGCGGTTCCGCCATGCTGTCGGCCATGTCCGCGATCGGTGTGCTGCTCTGCCTCGCACGCAGCACCTCGGGCGCGAAGGCGGCCCTGGCCGCCCGGAGCAAGAACTCCCGGGTCAGGAGACGACTGGCCCGGGTGCTGCCACGACGACGAACCACAGCGCGCCCGGCCCCGGTGCCGGCGCGCAGGGAGCGGTGAATTTCGGTGCATGTCGTACTCGCCGGCGGGGGGACCGCCGGTCACATCGAGCCGGCCCTCGCCCTCGCGGACGCCCTCCGCAGGCACGACCCGTCCATCGGGATCACCGCCCTGGGCACCGAACGCGGTCTGGAGACCCGGCTGGTACCCGAGCGCGGCTACCAGCTGGAGCTGATCCCGGCCGTCCCGCTGCCGCGCAAGCCCACCCCCGAGCTGATCACCGTCCCGGGCCGGCTGCGCGGCACCGTCCGGGCCGCCCAGGAGATCATCGAGCGGGTCAACGCCGACGTCGTGGTCGGCTTCGGCGGCTACGTCGCGATGCCGGCCTACCTGGCCGCCAAGCGGGCCGGCGTGCCGATCGTGGTGCACGAGGCCAACGCCCGGCCCGGCCTGGCCAACAAGATCGGCGCCCGGTACAGCGACTTCGTCGCCGTCTCCACGCCGGACAGCAAGCTGCGCGACTCCCGGTACATCGGCATCCCGCTGCGCCGGACCATCGCCACGCTGGACCGCAACGCGGCCCGCCCGGAGGCCCGGCACTACTTCGGCCTCGACCAGCGGCTGCCCACCCTGCTCGTCTCCGGCGGCTCGCAGGGCGCCCGCCGGCTCAACGAGACCGTCACCGCGATCGCGCCGCGGCTCCAGCAGTACGGCGTGCAGATCCTGCACGCGGTCGGCCCGAAGAACGAGCTGCCGCAGGTGGACGACATCCCCGGGATGCCGCCCTACCGCCCGGTGCCGTACGTGGACCGGATGGACCTCGCGTACGCGGCCGCCGACCTGATGCTCTGCCGGGCCGGCGCCATGACGGTGGCCGAGCTGGCCGCCGTCGGCCTGCCCGCCGCCTTCGTCCCGCTGCCGATCGGCAATGGCGAGCAGCGGCTGAACGCCCAGCCGATGGTCAAGGCCGGCGGCGGCCTGCTGGTCGACGACGCGGAGCTGACCCCGGACTGGGTGCTGCAGAACGTGCTGCCGGTGCTCACCGACCCGCAGAAGCTCTGGGACATGAGCCGGGCGGCCGCCGAGTTCGGCCGCCGGGACGCCGACGAGCTGCTGGTCGGCATGGTGTACGAGGCGATCGAGGCCGCCCGGGGTGGTCGCCGACGTGGCTGACGGCCGGCTCGCCGACCCTCCCCCGGCCTCCGGCCGGGGGTACGCCCAGGACGAGGTGGAGTTCGGGGACGAGGGGTACGCTCCCCGGCTCCGGCTCTCCCGGCGGGGCATCGTGGTGCTGGGCGCGCTCGGCGCCGCGGTGATCGGCGGGCTGGCCTGGCTGGTGTTCCTGTCGTCGGTGCTGGACGTGCGCAGCGTCTCGGTGCAGGGCGTGCAGGACGACAAGCTGACGGTCGACCAGGTCCGCTCGGCGATCGGCGAGGTCGGCGGCGGCCCGCTGGCCCGGGTGGACCTGGCCGACGTCGAGCGGCGGGTGAAGGCGATCCCGCGGGTGGCCGGGGCCGAGGTCTGGCGCGGCTGGCCGCACACGCTGCAGGTGAAGATCGTCCAGCGCACGGCGGTCGCCGCCGTCAAGGGGGAGGACGGTCAGTTCACCCAGGTGGACGCGGGCGGCGTGAGCTTCGCCACCGAGGCGACCGCCCCCGAGGGGGTGCCGGTGGTCGAGCTGCGGCTCGGTCAGCCGGCGCGGGACGCGGACTCGGTGATCACCCGTTCGCAGTTGGTGCAGGGCGCGGTGGCGGTGGCCGCCGGCCTGCCCGCCGAGGTCCGGCAACGGGCCGGGGCGGTGCTGGTGCACTCCTACGACGACATCCAGGTGCAGCTCAGCGGGGGTGCGACGGTCCGCTGGGGGAGTCCGGAGCAGACTGATCGCAAGGCCCGGGTGCTGGTGGCGCTGCTGCATCAGAAGGGTACGAACTTCGATGTCAGCGCTCCGGAGGCGCCGGCGGTGTCCGGATGATCCGGTAGGTTCTCTGTCTGGGGGAGGGGTTGACGCGGGTTTCGTGTCGGCCTGACCCTTGGTGGTCACCCCGGTTTCATAAGCCGGTTGATGATCACATAGGCTCAAAAGAAAAAGGGAAGCTCGGCGTGTTCGTTGAAACACGTGCCCGGGGCCACCTAGTGTCCTGTGTCACCAGACTGTGTCCCCTGGTGATGTGACGGGGGCACAGGACTAACCCTAAAGGTCAAGTTTAGGGTTGGGGTCGGCGGTCGGCATTTCGGACATTCAGTCAGAAACCAGGCTCCCTACCCATCGACATCCGTCGGAACGACACCCCACCGGGAGTCGGGCCGACCCGGAAATTCGAGGCGAGAGGCCTTCGACGTGGCAGCACCGCAGAACTACCTCGCAGTCATCAAGGTCGTCGGTATCGGCGGCGGTGGTGTCAACGCCATCAACCGGATGATCGAGGTCGGTCTCAAGGGCGTCGAGTTCATCGCGATCAACACCGATGCGCAGGCCCTCCTGATGAGCGACGCCGACGTCAAGCTCGATGTGGGCCGTGAACTCACCCGGGGCCTCGGCGCCGGCGCCAACCCCGAGGTCGGCCGGAAGGCCGCCGAGGACCACCGCGAGGAGATCGAGGAGGTCCTCAAGGGGGCCGACATGGTCTTCGTCACCGCCGGCGAGGGCGGCGGCACCGGCACCGGCGGCGCGCCCGTCGTGGCCAACATCGCCCGCTCGCTCGGTGCGCTGACCATCGGTGTGGTCACCCGCCCCTTCACCTTCGAGGGCCGGCGTCGCGCCAACCAGGCGGAGGACGGCATCGCCGGCCTGCGCGAAGAGGTCGACACCCTGATCGTGATCCCCAACGACCGGCTGCTGTCCATCTCGGACCGCCAGGTCAGCGTGCTGGACGCGTTCCGCTCCGCCGACCAGGTGCTGCTCTCCGGCGTCCAGGGCATCACCGACCTGATCACCACCCCGGGCCTGATCAACCTCGACTTCGCCGACGTCAAGTCCGTCATGTCGGACGCCGGCTCGGCGCTGATGGGCATCGGCTCCGCCCGCGGGGAGGACCGCGCCAAGGCGGCCGCCGTGATGGCGATCTCCTCGCCGCTGCTGGAGGCGTCGATCGACGGCGCCCGCGGTGTCCTGCTCTCCATCTCCGGCGGCTCCGACCTCGGCCTGTTCGAGATCAACGAGTCCGCCCAGCTGGTCAGCGAGGCCGCGCACCCCGAGGCCAACATCATCTTCGGTGCGGTCATCGACGACGCGCTCGGCGACGAGGTCCGCGTCACCGTGATCGCCGCGGGCTTCGACGGCGGCCAGCCGCCGGCCATCGTCCGCGACCCGGTGGTCAAGGCCGGCCAGACGGCCCCCTCCACGCCGGCCCCCGCCCCGGAGCGCCCGGCGAGCCGGCCCTCGTACGGGAGCATCGGCTCGGTGACGGCCCGCCCGGAGGGTGAGACCGCCGGCGCGCCGCGTCCGTCCGAGGCGCCGTCCACCGCGACCGCCGCACCCGTGCCTCCGCAGGTGCAGCCCGCCCGCCAGCCGTTCGTGGAGAGCCCCGCCGAGGAGCTCGACGTCCCGGACTTCCTTAAGTGATCGATCGCACGTCCCGCAACGGTGCTCACTTCGCCTTCACCACCCGGTGGGGCGGGGTGAGCACTTCGCCGTACGGGGAGCTGAACCTCGGCGGTGCGGTGGGGGACGACCCGGCCGTGGTCCGGGAGAACCGGGCGATCGCGGCCCGCTCGCTGGGGCTCGACCCGGCGGACGTGGTCTGGATGAACCAGGTGCACGGCGCGGACGTCGCCGTGGTGACGGAACGCCAGCCGCCGGGGGAGGCCCCGAGGGTGGACGCGGTGGTCACCGACCGGCCGCTGGCGCTGGCGGTCCTGACCGCCGACTGCACCCCCGTCCTGCTGGCCGACCCGGTGGCGGGCGTGGCGGGGGCGGCCCACGCGGGCCGGCCCGGGCTGGCGGCCGGCGTGGTGCCGGCGGTGGTCGGGGCCATGGTGGAGCTGGGCGCCGAGCCGGGGCGGATCACCGCCGCGATCGGGCCCGCGGTCTGCGGCCGCTGCTACGAAGTGCCGGCCGCGTTGCGCGCCGAAGTCGCCGGACTGGTGCCGGCCGCGTACGCCGAGACCTCCTGGGGCACGCCGGCCCTGGACCTGCCGGAAGGAGTGGCGGCTCAGCTGGCCGCTGCGGGAGTCACCGAGTTGGTGCGATCATCGGTCTGCACCCTCGAATCCTCCGATCACTACTCCTACCGCCGCGAGCAGCGCACGGGCCGGCTCGCGAGCTACGTCTGGTTGGGCTCTGAACTCTCATGACGAACGACATCTACGGACCGTTCCCGGGCAGCCAGGAATTCCTCTCCGCCCTGACACAGGGACAGCGGGCCCGGTACGAGGAGCTCGGGACCAGCCTCGAGGTCGTCGAGCGCCGGATCGCGGACGCCTGTGCGGCCGCCGGGCGGGCGCGTGACGAGGTGAAGCTGGTCGTGGTCACCAAGACCTACCCGGCCGAGGACACCGCGCTGCTGGCCGCACTGGGCGTCACCGATGTCGCGGAGAACCGCGACCAGGACGCCGCTCCCAAGGCGGAGCAGTGCAGAAACCTTCCGCTGGACTGGCACTTCGTCGGCCAGCTGCAGACCAACAAGGTCCGCTCGGTGGTCCGGTACGCGAACCACGTGCACTCGGTGGACCGGCTGCGGCTGGTCGGATCGCTCTCCGCGGCGGTGCTCAAGTCCGGGCGGCCGGAGCTGGGTTGCCTGGTCCAGGTCGCACTGGAGAAGGAGCAGGGCGAGGGGGAGGGCCGGGCCGGGGTCGCCCCGGCGGAGGTCGGGGCGCTGGCCGACGCGATCGCGCAGGCGCCCGGGCTCCGGCTGGACGGTGTGATGACCGTCGCGCCGCTCGCCGGACCGTTCGCCGCGGATCCGGCCCGGGCGTTCGCGCGGCTGGCGGAAATCGCAACCGCCGTACGGACGGCCCATCCTGCTGCCACCATGGTTTCCGCAGGAATGAGTGGTGACCTTGAGCAGGCCGTTGCCGCCGGGGCGACACATGTGCGCGTCGGAACGGCGGTACTCGGAGTGCGGTCACCCCTCAGGTAACGTCACCGGGTAGTAGATCAGACTGCAGGACAAAATAGGACAGAAACTAGCAGCTTTCCAGAGCGCTAGCGAACCGTGGATCGCAGCTCCGCGGCCCCCACCCACGACTTCTGAGCGGCCGTCGGCCTGACGGGCAGTCGTGGGCGGACCGCGGAATCCGCAGGCAGGGCCGTACGGCGTGGCCGCCGGGACGGGGCCGGTCCGCAGAGCGAGCGGAGCGGGCGACCATCGGAAGGTGCGCGTTCGCGAAGCAGCCACCGAGCGCAGCGAGGTGGACATGAGCGGAGGAGACAGGAGCATGGCCGGCGCAATGCGCAAGATGGCGGTCTACCTCGGCCTCGTGGAGGACGAGACGTACGACGGTCAGGGGTACGACCCCGACGACGACTACGACGCGGACCCCGAGCCGATTCGCACCGGGCGGACGGAGGACATCCCCCGGCCTGCCTCTCCGGCGCCCGCCCCGGTCTCCTCGATCACGCCGCAGCCCGTGCCGGCCGCGGTCCCGATCCGGCAGGAGACTCCGAGGATGGCCCCAGTGTCGTCCATCACACCCGAACGCCGCCACAACCTGGAGAAGAGCGCCCCGGTGATCATGCCAAAGGTAGTGAACGAACGAGAGCCCTACCGCATCACCACGCTGCACCCCCGGACCTACAACGAGGCCCGTACCATCGGGGAACAGTTCCGTGGCGGCACCCCGGTGATCATGAATTTGACCGAGATGGACGACACTGACGCGAAGCGCCTCGTAGACTTCGCCGCTGGACTCGTCTTCGGTCTGCACGGCAGTATCGAGCGCGTGACACAGAAGGTGTTCCTGCTGTCGCCTGCTAACGTCGATGTCACGGCGGAGGACAAGGCTCGGATCGCCGAGGGTGGGTTCTTCAACCAGAGCTGACCCGACCACGACTTTACGTGTGGATCTGATCGACAGTGAGTTAGTGACAGGCAGCAGGGCCCGAGGGCCGAGAACCGGGGAGAGGGAAGCGCGATGGGGATCGTGTGGGCGGTGCTCTATTACGCGCTGACCGTCTTCCTGGTGTTCCTGCTTGCGCGGCTGGTGATGGACTGGGTGTTCCAGTTCGCGCGTTCGTGGCGGCCTGGCAAGGCCATGGTCCTGGTCCTGGAGGCCACGTACACTGTCACGGATCCGCCGCTCAAGCTTCTTCGGCGGTTCATTCCGCCGTTGCGTCTCGGGGGCGTGGCGCTCGACCTGTCCTTCTTCGTACTGATGATCATTGTGTATGTCCTGATCTCGCTTGTGCGGCCCTAGTCGTAGGTGAGCGATGCGACAGGATGCCGGTGTGCCGACGATCACGTTGAGGTGAAGAGATGCCATTGACCCCCGAGGACGTTCGGAACAAGCAGTTCACGACCGTCCGCCTGCGCGAAGGCTATGACGAGGACGAGGTCGATGCCTTCCTCGACGAGGTCGAGGCGGAGCTGACCCGCCTTCTCCGCGAGAACGAGGACCTGCGCGCCAAGCTGGCCGCCGCGACCCGTGCCGCCGCGCAGAACCAGGCCAACATGCGCAAGGAGCCGCCGCAGGACTCGCGTCCCGGCGCCCCCGTGCCGGCCGCCATATCCGGCCCGCCGGTCCCCCAGCAGCAGGGCCCCGGTCCGCAGCAGATGGGTGGCCCCGGCGGTCCGCAGCAGATGGGCGGCCCGCAGCAGCAGCAGATGGGTAACCAGCCCCTCGGCCTGCCGTCCGGCGCCCCGCAGCTCCCGTCCGGCCAGGGCGGCCCGATGGGTGGCCCGCAGCAGCAGATGAACCAGACCATGGGCGGCCAGCAGCAGCTGGTCCAGCCGATGGGCGGTCAGATGCTCCAGCCCATGGGCGGTCCCGGTGGCCCGCAGCAGATGGGCAACCCGATGGGCCAGGGCATGGGCCAGCAGCAGATGCAGCAGATGGGCGGCCCCATGGGCGGCCCGCAGCAGCAGCAGATGGGCGGCCCGCTCGGCGCCCCGATGCAGCAGCAGGGCCCCGGTGGCGACAGCGCGGCCCGCGTGCTGGCGCTCGCCCAGCAGACCGCCGACCAGGCGATCTCCGAGGCCCGTTCCGAGGCCAACAAGATCGTCGGCGAGGCGCGCAGCCGGGCCGAGGGTCTGGAGCGCGACGCCCGGGCCAAGGCCGACGCCCTGGAGCGGGACGCGCAGGAGAAGCACCGCGTCGCGATGGGCTCGCTGGAGTCCGCGCGGGCCACGCTGGAGCGCAAGGTCGAGGACCTGCGGGCGTTCGAGCGTGAGTACCGCACGCGTCTGAAGTCCTACCTGGAGACCCAGCTGCGCCAGCTGGAGTCGCAGGCGGACGACTCGCTCGCCCCGCCGCGCATCCCGGCCACCGCTTCGCTGCCGCCGGCCGCGTCGTCGATGGCTCCGGCCGGTGCGTCCGCGATGAGCAGCGGTGCGCCGAGCTTCGGTGGCAACCAGCCGTCCTTCGGTGGCAACCAGCCGTCGTTCGGTGGGCAGAGCTCGTTCGGCGGCAACTCCGGTGCGCCGAGCTTCGGCGGGCAGGCGTCGGGCGGCAACTCCGGTGCGCCGCAGATGCAGCCGGCCGGGATGACGCAGCCGATGGCGGCCGTCCGTCCGCAGCCTCCGCAGCCGATGCAGCAGGCGCCGGCGCCGATGCGCGGGTTCCTGATCGACGAGGACGGCGACAACTAAGCGGTACGCAGTACATCGAGGGCGCCCCCTCTGTGACCTCCGGGTCACGGTGGGGGCGCCCTCGTTTCGTCCCCGGGAGCGTCCCGGGACCGCCGGGGGAACGGGCGGGGGAACGGCGAAGCCGCCGTCACCGGGGAGGTGACGGCGGCTTCGGCGCGTTCGGTCAGGCCTTGCGGAGCTGGAAGGCGAGGCCGAGGCCCTCGTCGGAGAAGGTCTCGGACTCCCAGTCGGCGGCGCCGGCGGAGAAGTCGGTGGCCAGGACCTCCTCGGCGACCAGGGGACCGTGCTCGGCGATGGCCTCGGCGGTCTCCTCGGTCGTGGCGCGCCAGCGCAGGACGATCCGGTCGGCGACGTCCAGGCCGGAGTTCTTGCGGGCCTCCTGGATCTGGCGGATCGCGTCGCGGGCGATGCCCAGGCGCTTGAGCTCCGGCGTGATGGCCAGGTCGAGGGCGACGGTGGCGCCGGACTCGTTGGCGACGGCCCAGCCCTCGCGCGGGGTCTCGGTGATGATCACCTCGTCGGGAGAGAGGGAGATCTGCTCACCGTTCAGCTCCACCGAGGCGGCGCCGGTGGCCCGCAGGCCGGCGGCGAGCGCGGCGGCGTCGGCGGCGGCGACCGCCTTGGCGACGTCCTGCACGCCCTTGCCGAAACGCTTGCCCAGCGCACGGAAGTTGGCCTTGGCGGTGGTGTCGACCAGCGAGCCGCCCACCTCTGCCAGCGACTCCAGGGTGGAGACGTTCAGCTCCTCGGCGATCTGCGCGCGCAGGTCGGCCGGCAGCTCCTCCCAGCCCTGGGCGGCGATCAGCGCCCGGGAGAGCGGCTGGCGGGTCTTCACGCCGGACTCGGCGCGGGTGGCCCGGCCGAGCTCCACGAGCCTGCGGACCAGCGCCATGTGGCGGGAGAGATCGGCGTCGATCAGCGTCTCGTCCGCATCCGGCCAGGTGGCCAGGTGGACCGAGGCCGGGGCGTCCGGGGCGACCGGGACGACCAGGTCCTGCCAGACCTGCTCGGTGATGAACGGGGTGAGCGGGGCCATCAGGCGCGTGACGGTCTCCAGCGCCTCGTGCAGGGTGGCGAGCGCGGCGGCGTCACCCTGCCAGAACCGGCGACGGCCACGGCGGACGTACCAGTTGGAGAGGTCGTCGACGAAGCCGGAGAGCAGCTTGCCGGCGCGCTGGGTGTCGTACGCCTCGAAGGCCGAGTCGACCTCGCGGACCAGGGTGTTCAGCTCGGAGAGCACCCAGCGGTCCAGCTGCGGGCGGTCGGCCGGGGCCGGGTCGGCCGCGGAGGGGGACCAGCCGGAGGTGCGGGCGTACAGGGCCTGGAAGGCGACGGTGTTCCAGTAGGTGAGGAGGGTCTTGCGGACCACCTCCTGGATGGTGTTGTGGCCGACCCGCCGGGCCGACCACGGCGAGCCGCCGGCCGCCATGAACCAGCGGACCGCGTCGGCGCCGTGCTGGTCCATCAGCGGGATCGGCTGCAGGATGTTGCCCAGGTGCTTGGACATCTTGCGGCCGTCCTCGGCCAGGATGTGGCCCAGGCAGACGACGTTCTCGTAGCTGTTCCTGTCGAACACCAGGGTGCCGACGGCCATCAGCGTGTAGAACCACCCGCGGGTCTGGTCGATCGCCTCGGAGATGAACTGCGCCGGGTAGCGCTTCTCGAACAGCTCCTTGTTCTGGTACGGGTAGCCGTACTGGGCGAAGGGCATCGAACCCGAGTCGTACCAGGCGTCGATCACCTCGGGCACCCGGGTCGCGGTGCCGGAGCACTCGCGGCAGGCGAAGGTGACGTCGTCGATGTACGGGCGGTGCGGGTCGAGGCCGCTCCGGTCGGTGCCGGTCAGCTCGGAGAGCTCGGCCAGCGAGCCGACGCAGGTGAGGTGGCCCTCCTCGCAGCGCCAGATCGGCAGCGGGGTGCCCCAGTAGCGGTTGCGGCTGAGCGCCCAGTCGATGTTGTTGTTCAGCCAGTCGCCGAAGCGGCCGTGCTTGACCGTCTCGGGGAACCAGTTGGTGGCCTCGTTCTCGCGGATCAGCGCGTCCTTGACGGCGGTGGTCCGGATGTACCAGGACGGCTGCGCGTAGTAGAGCAGTGCGGTGTGGCAGCGCCAGCAGTGCGGGTAGCTGTGCTCGTACGGCACGTGGCGGAAGAGCAGGCCGCGCTCCTTGAGGTCCGCGACCAGGGCCTCGTCGGCCTTCTTGAAGAACTGGCCGCCGACCAGCGGGACCTCGGGGGCGAAGGTGCCGTCGGCGAGCACCGGGTTGACCACCGGCAGGCCGTAGCGGCGGCAGGTCGCCAGGTCGTCCGCGCCGAAGGCGGGGGACTGGTGGACGATGCCGGTGCCGTCCTCGGTGGTGACGTAGTCGGCGTTGAGGACGTAGTGCGCGTTCTCGATCTCGACCAGGTCGAACGGGCGGCGGTAGGCCCAGCGCTCCATCTCGGCGCCGGTGAACGACGGGCCGGTGGCCTCCCAGCCCTCGCCGAGGGCCTTGGCCAGCAGCGGCTCGGCGACGACCAGCCGCTCGTTGCCGTCGGTGGCCACGACGTAGGTGACGTCCGGGTGGACGGCGGCGGCGGTGTTGGAGACCAGGGTCCACGGGGTGGTCGTCCAGACCAGCAGCGAGGCCTGGCCCGCGAGCGGGCCGCTGGTCAGCGGGAAGCGGACGAAGACCGAGGGGTCCACCACGGTCTCGTAGCCCTGGGCCAGCTCGTGGTCGGACAGGCCGGTGCCGCAGCGCGGGCACCAGGGGGCGACGCGGTGGTCCTGGACCAGCAGGCCCTTGTCGAAGATCTGCTTGAGCGACCACCAGACGGACTGGACGTAGGACGGGTCCATCGTCCGGTAGGCCTCGTCGAGGTCGACCCAGTACCCCATGCGGGTGGTCAGCTCGGTGAAGGCGTCGGTGTGGCGGGTCACCGACTCGCGGCACTTGGCGTTGAACTCGGCGATGCCGTACGCCTCGATGTCCTGCTTGCCGGAGAAGCCGAGCTCCTTCTCGACGGCCAGCTCGACCGGGAGGCCGTGACAGTCCCAGCCGGCCTTGCGGGCGACGTGGTAGCCCTTCATCGTCCGGTAGCGGGGGAAGACGTCCTTGAAGACGCGGGCCTCGATGTGGTGGGCGCCGGGCATGCCGTTGGCGGTCGGCGGGCCCTCGTAGAAGACCCACTCGGGGCGGCCCTCGGACTGCTCCAGGCTGCGCTGGAAGACCTTGTTGTCCTGCCAGAACGACAGGATCCGGTGCTCCAGGGCAGGCAGGTCGACCTGCGCGGGAACGGGGTGATAGAGGGGGACCGCGCGAAGTGCGTCCTCAGAAGGGCGGTGGTGGGTGGCGGGTTGGGGGCTCATCGCGGGCGTCTACCTCCGGCGGATGCGTGGACGGGATCCGACGGAGGGACGAGACGGCATGCCGCCCCGCGGTACCACCCTCCTTGGCCGCGGTGCTGTCTGCGGCCCTCTTGTTTGGGCTTGCTGCCGGGTCTAGTGGGCCGCGGCGTGCTGCCTCGGCCGTTCTTCCGGCGGCTCCGGGGTGATCTTCCCGCCGTGCACGCCCCCGGGCTCGCACCGTCCCCGGGTCGCTGGTGGCTGCGTACGTCGGTACTCGTCCCATCTGCGCCTTGCAGGCCCAGTGTATCGGCCGCCGCAAGTCGGTTTTGTCCGTCGTTCCGGCTGTCACCGGAGCGCCGCCCGGGAGGTGGTTAGACAGGGGTGATCTGGGCACAACTCTGGTCAGCGCGCGGGGCGGGGCGGCTGTGACGGCTGCCTGGGTGGGATCATGGTGAGGCGTCGGTATGTCATGTTGTGACCGGTTTTGATGGGGATTATCGTTCCGGCACTGGAAGCCGCCGGGAACCGGCGGCTCGATTCGTTCGTAGATGGGGTCGAAGCCATGGCTGAGAAGGCAACCGGCGCGGGTACCGCCACCAAGCGGACACGCAAGGCCGTGGCAGGCGAACCAGGGGAGGGGACCGTGACCAC
Source organism: Kitasatospora sp. NPDC032757 (assembly GCF_055579305.1). Taxonomy (NCBI): domain Bacteria; kingdom Bacillati; phylum Actinomycetota; class Actinomycetes; order Kitasatosporales; family Streptomycetaceae; genus Kitasatospora; species Kitasatospora sp. NPDC032757. The sequence goes on from NZ_JBVINN010000003.1 coordinate 322,515, forward strand.
TACCGCACGGCACAAGACCAGCAACGACGCCACCCTCGTGGCCCCCGGCCGCACCCGCGCGCCGGCCGCCACCGCGGCCCGTGGCGGAGGCGCCGAATCGGTGGACCCGGCCGAGCTTCCCGTCCGCCCGGGCGAGGACGCGTGGACCTCGGAGGAGGTGCGCGAGCTGCACGCCGAGCTGATCAGCGAGCTGGACCGGCTGCAGAACGAGATCGACGCCGCCGAGGCCGCCATCACCGGGCTGATGCGTGACTCCAACGACGGAGCCGGCGACGACCAGGTGGACGCCGGCACGAAGAACATCTCGCGGGAGAGCGAGCTGGCCCTGGCCAACAACGCCCGGGACAGCCTCGCCCAGACCGAGCACGCCCTCGTGCGACTGGAGGGCGTCGGCTTCGGCATCTGCGAATCCTGCGGCCAGGCCATCGGCAAGGCCCGGCTGCAGGCCTTCCCCCGGGCGACGCTCTGCGTCCAGTGCAAGGCCAAGCAGGAACGCCGCTGACCGGGACGACGCGGGGGGTCGGGCTTGCCGTACGCTCGACCCCGTAACGTCGCCCGACCGGCCCGGGTCGGCGACCAGCGGCCCACTCTCCCCCCCACCCTCGACCGGGGGGATCCCCATCGGCAGCGGAGCGGATCATCAGTACGCAAGGTTCCCCCCAGACGCGGGACGAAGCCGTCCCCACCCCCGCCGAAGCCGTGGAGGAGGCCGTGGCCGAGCCCGGTGAGGTGACCGCCGCCCCGGCGGCGCAGGAGGCGCAGAGGGGCCGGCGGCGGATCGGCGTCCTGCTGACCGTCGCGCTGGTCGCCTTCCTGATCGACCTGGGGACCAAGCTGCTGGTCGTGGCCAGGCTCGAGAACCATGCGGCGATCAAGGTGATCGGCGACGTGATGACCTTCCAGGTGATCCGCAACTCCGGGGCCGCCTTCGGCATGGGCCAGGCGCTCACCATCGTCTTCACCGTGATCGCCGCGTCCGTCATCGTGGTGATCTGGCGGATCGCCCGCCGTCTCTACAGCCTGCCGTGGGCGATCGCGCTCGGGCTGCTGCTCGGCGGCGCCCTGGGCAACCTCACCGACCGGCTGTTCCGCGCGCCGAGCGCCTTCCGCGGCCACGTGGTGGACTTCATCTCCGTCCAGCACTTCGCGGTCTTCAACCTCGCCGACTCGGCGATCGTCTGCGGCGGCATCCTGGTCGTCCTGCTCTCATTCCGTGGCAGCAACCCGGACGGCACCGTCCACCAGCAGGCCGAGAAGAGCGGGAAGGCCGACGGCGGCAAGGGCGAGTAGGACGGGCTCGGGCTCAGGGGGCGGGACCGGACGGGTAAGGGGCGGGCCCCCGCGTCCGGCATACTCGTACGGGTGAGTACCGCAGCGCAGATCCGCAGCCTCCCCGTACCCGACGGCCTGGAGGGCGAGCGCCTCGACGCCGCCCTCGCCCGGATGTTCGGCTTCTCCCGGACGAAGGCCGCCGAGTTGGCCGCCGACGGCAAGGTGACGCTCGACGGCGCCGTGGCCGGCAAGTCGGACCGGGTGACCGCCGGCTCCTGGCTGGAGGTCGAGATCCCCGCCCCCGCCGCGCCCGTGCAGATCGTCGCCGAGCACGTCGAGGGCATGCGCATCGTCCACGACGACGAGGACATCGTGCTCGTCGACAAGCCGGTCGGCGTCGCCGCGCACCCCAGCCCCGGCTGGACCGGCCCGACCGTCATCGGCGGCCTCGCCGCGGCCGGCTACCGCATCTCCACCTCCGGTGCCGCCGAGCGCCAGGGCATCGTGCACCGGCTCGACGTCGGCACCTCCGGCCTGATGGTGGTCGCCAAGTCCGAGCGCGCCTACACCGACCTCAAGCGGCAGTTCCACGACCGGGTGACCGAGAAGAAGTACCACACGCTGGTGCAGGGCCACCCGGACCCGATGAGCGGCACCGTGGACGCGCCGATCGGACGCCACCCCAGCTCCGACTGGAAGTGGGCGGTCACCCGTGACGGCAAGGCGTCCGTCACCCACTACGACCTGATCGAGGCCTACCGGGCCGCCTCGCTGCTGGACATCAAGCTGGAGACGGGCCGCACCCACCAGATCCGGGTCCACATGTCGGCGCTGCGCCACCCCTGCGTGGGCGACCTCACCTACGGTGCCGACCCGACGCTGGCCAAGCGGCTCGGGCTGACCCGGCAGTGGCTGCACGCGGTCTCGCTGGGCTTCGAGCACCCGTCGGACGGCGAGTGGGTGCAGTTCAGCAGCGAGTATCCGGCGGACCTGCGCAAGGCGCTGGACATCATCGCCTCGGAGAGCTGACATGAGCTCCCCCGCGGTGCGGATCCGGGTGGCCGAGGGCGCGGGCGACCTGGCGCTGGTGCACGGCGTCCGGCGCGAGGTGTTCATCGTCGAGCAGGGGATCGCCGAGGAGGAGGAGTGGGATCACCTCGATCCCACCTCCGAGCACCTGCTGGCGGTCGGGCCGGCCGGCGAGCCGCTGGGCACGGCCCGGCTGATCCACGGCGCGCAGGCGCTGGAGCTGACCGGCGGGACCGAGGGGCGGGTGCTGCTCGGGCGGCTCGCGGTCGTGAAGGCGGCGCGCGGGACGGGTCTGGGCGCCGAGCTGGTGCGGGCGGTCGAGGCGGCCGGGCGCGGGCGCGGGGCACGTGAGGTGGAGCTGCACGCGCAGGTGCAGGCGCTGGGGTTCTACGAGCGGCTCGGGTACGCGGCGGAGGGGCCGGTCTACGACGACGCGGGGATCCCGCACCGGACGATGACGCGGGTGCTGTAGGCGGCGGACGCCGGTCCGCCAGGGTGTCCGGTCCTCCGGGCGTCCCGGCGCCCTCCCATGCGCGGGCGGGGGAGGGCGCCCGGGGCGGGACGTGCGTACGACACCCGGGCGTAGGCGGGTGAATCGGGCGAACCGGCGCTGCCCGGCCGGGGATGTCCCGGGCGGCTTTATCGGACGCCTACCGGCTCGGCGGATACGATCACCGACCATGGAGCTCGGTGGGGCGTGGCGCCGGTGGCGCGGTCGCGGAACGGCGGCCGGACGGAGACTGCTGGCCGGCGCGGTGGCCCTGGTGGCGGTGGCCGGGGCCGGTACGGCGGTGGCCGTGGCGGACGGCGGGCAGCGGACGGTTCACCAGGAGAACCGTTTCCTCGGCATGCCGGAGACGCCCGGCAGCGACCGGCAGATCCAGTTGGACACCTCCTTCTTCACCACCGGGACGAGCCCGCGCCCGGCGGTCCTGCTCGGCCACGGCTTCGGCGGCTCCAAGGAGGGCGAGCGCGAGCGCGCCCAGCAGCTGGCCCGGCAGGGCTACGCGGTGCTGACCTGGTCGGCGCGCGGCTTCGGGCACTCCGCCGGGAAGATCGGCCTCAACGCGCCCGACCGCGAGGTACAGGACGTCAAGCACCTGGTCGACTGGCTGGCCCAGCGGCCGGAGGTGCAGCTGGACGGGCCCGGTGACCCGCGGGTGGGCATCACCGGCGCCTCGTACGGCGGGGCGGTGGCGCTGCTCGGCTCCGCCTACGACAGCCGGATCGACGCCGTGGCCAGCCAGATCACCTGGTGGAACCTGGCCGATGCGCTGTTCCCGCAGGGGGTTCGGGGCTCGGGCGCGGTGGACGGGGTGTTCAAGAAGCTCTGGGCCGGAATCTTCTTCACCACCGGGGCCGCGGGCGACCTCGGCCCGTCCGGCGGTGCGCCCCGGCCCGCGGCTGGGGCTCCCCCGGGTGGTCCCCAGGACGGCACGGGGGACGGGACGGTCGGCTGCGGGCGGTTCCTGGACGAGCTCTGCCGGATGTACGACCGGGTCGCGACCGCCGGGCACGCTGATCCGGAGGCGGTCGCGCTGCTGGAGCGCTCCAGCCCGTCCTCGGTGGCGGCGCGGCTCAAGGCACCGACGCTCGTCGTCCAGGGCCAGCAGGACTCGCTGTTCCCGCTCGACCAGGGCGACGCGATCGCCCGGGCGGTCGCGGCCAACGGCGCTCCGGTGGCGGTGGACTGGTTCGCCGGCGGCCACGACGGCGGCACCGACACCAGCGCCCGCGTCGACGACCGGGTGGGAGCCTGGTTCGACCGCTTCCTGAAGAATCGCGACCCGAAGGGCTCGGGGAACGACACCGGGCCGGCGTTCCGGGTCACCCGCACCGGCGGGGTCGACTCCACCGGCTTCCAGGCCGTGCTGCGCGGAGCCTCCGCCGACGCCTACCCGGGCCTCGGCGGCACCGGCTCGCGCACCGTCGAGCTGCGCACCGGTACGGCCGGCGCCGAGCAGACCTTCGCCAACCCGGCCGGCGGCGCCCCGCCGAACATCTCCGCGCTGCCCGGCGTCGGCGCGCTCAGCCAGGCCGCCGCCCTGGGCGCCGGGCTCTCACTGGACTTCCCCGGGCAGCACGCCACCTTCGACAGCGCGCCGCTGGACGGCGCGCTGCACCTGACCGGACAGCCCACCGTGCCGGTCCGGGTGCAGGCCGACAAGCCCGACGCGGTGCTCTTCGCCAAGCTGTACGACGTCGGGCCGGACGGCAAGCAGAGCCTGCCACAGCAGCTGGCCGCCCCGCTCCGGGTGACCGGCGCCGACGCGGCCGGCGGGAGGACCGTCACGGTGGCGCTGCCCGCCGTCGACCACACCTTCGCCGCCGGGCACCGGCTGCGGCTGGTGCTGGCCTCCACCGACCTGGCGTACGCCTCGCCCGCCGAGCCGGCCACCTACCGGGCGGCCGTGGCCGGGGCGCTCACCGTGCCGACCGTCGACGAGCTGGTCACCGAGGCGGCGCCGCTGCCCGCGCGGACCTGGCTGCTCCCGCTGGCCGCCGTCGCGGTGGCGGCCGCGCTGCTCCTGCTGCCGCGGCTGCGCCGGCGCGGCCGGCGCGCCCGCGGGCCGGCGTACGACCCGGCGCTGGCCGGGGTGCCACTGCAGATCACCGGTCTGAGCAAGCGCTACAAGGGCGCCGCCGACCGGTACGCCGTCCGGGAGTTGAGCTTCCGGGTGGAGCAGGGGCAGGTGCTCGGCCTGCTCGGGCCCAACGGCGCGGGCAAGACCACCACCCTGCGGATGCTGATGGGCCTGATCAGGCCCGACGAGGGCGAGATAAGGATCTTCGGCCACCTGGTGCGGCCGGGCACGCCGGTGCTCTCCCGGGTCGGCGCCTTCGTGGAGGGGGCCGGGTTCCTGCCGCACCTCACCGGCCGGGCCAACCTGCGGCTCTACTGGCAGGCGACCGGCCGCCCGGAGACGGACGCCCACCTGGAGGAGGCACTGGCCATCGCCGGGCTCGGCGAGGCGCTGGACCGGGCGGTACGCACCTACTCGCAGGGCATGCGCCAGCGGCTCGCCATCGCCCAGGCCATGCTCGGCCTGCCGGACCTGCTGATCCTGGACGAGCCGACCAACGGGCTGGACCCGCCGCAGATCCGTGAGATGCGCGAGGTGATGATCCGGTACGCGGCCGCCGGGCGGACCGTCATCGTCTCCAGCCACCTGCTCTCCGAGGTGGAACAGAGCTGCACCGACCTGGTGGTGATGGACCGCGGCCGGCTGGTCACCACCGGCGCCGTGGCCGAGATCGTCGGCGCGGGCGAGCTGCTGCTGGTCGGCACCCCGGCCTCGTACGGGCCGGAGGAGCTGGCGGCGGCCGCCGACAAGGCGGGCGGGCTGGCCGGTGTCGGCTCGGTCGAGACGGTCGAGGGCGGGCTGCTGGTGCGGCTGGACGGCATGGCGGCGAGCCGGCTGCTGGCCGAACTGGTGCGCCTCGGCGTGCCGGTGGAGCGGGCCGGGCCGCACCGCCGGCTGGAGGACGCGTTCCTGTCGCTGATCGGAGGCCCGGCGTGAGCGAGCGAGACGAGCGGATGATCAAGGGGTGCACGTTGTGCGAAACGCCTGCCGGGCGGTGGGGGCACCTCCCGGCCGCCAAGGCTGGGGGAGGGGTGGGGTCATGAGCACGGTCGTTTCACCGGACCACGCCGCCGGCTACCGGGCGGGCCGGACGCTGCCGCTGCGGGTCGAGGCGATGCGCCAGCTCCGGCGCCGCCGGACCATGGTGATCGGCGGGGTGCTGGCGGCGATGCCGTTCGTCATCCTGGCCGCGTTCCAGATCGGCGGCACACCGGGCCGGACCGACCGGACGACCTTCATCGAGCTGGCCACCGCCTCGGGGCCCAACTTCGCGACCACCATGCTCTTCATGGGCACCGGCTTCCTGCTGGTGATCCCGGTCGCGCTGTTCTGCGGGGACACGGTGGCCTCGGAGGCGAGCTGGTCCTCGCTGCGCTACCTGCTGGCCGCGCCGGTGCCCCGGGCCCGGCTGCTGGCGCGCAAGTTCGCGGTGGGGCTGGCGTTCTCGGCGGCCGCCGTGGTGATGCTGCCGGCGATCGGTCTGCTGGTGGGCACCGCCGCGTACGGCTGGGGGGACCTCAAGCTGCCGGCCGGGATGAGCCTGTCGGCGGGGGAGGCGCTGCCGCGGCTGGCGCTCGCGGTGGCGTTCGTCTTCCTGAGCGAGGTGGTGATCGCGGCGCTGGCGTTCTGGCTCTCCACCGCGACGGACGCGCCGCTGGGGGCGGTCGGCGGGGCGGTGTTCGCCTCGATCATCACCGGGGTGCTGGACGCCGTCACCGCGCTCGGCGGCCTGCGCGAGTGGCTGCCCGCGCACTGGCAGTACGCCTGGGCGGACGCCCTGCAGCCCCAGCTGGAGTGGGGCGGCATGGTGCAGGGCGTCTCGCTGTCGCTCTCCTACGCGGTGGTGCTGCTGGCGCTGGCGTTCCGCGGGTTCGCCCGCAAGGACGTGGTGTCCTGAGGGGTGCGCCTTCGCGGGCGCACCCCTCAGGGCCGACGGCTCACTTGACGGGCGAGTAGACCCGCTCGATCTGCTGGGTGCCGGACTTGGTGCGGTAGGAGCGCGTCCACGAGCTGGTGGCGTCCTTGCGGGTCCGGTCCGAGAGCACGTAGTAGTCCATCTGCGTCTGGCCCGGGGTGATGTCCAGGACGCCGTAGCCGTGCGAGTCCAGGTCGACCCACTTGATGTGGCGGTTTCCGGCCTTGATGGCCGCGGCGGCCGCCAGCGAGACCGTCTGCGGGGCGACCTTCAGGATGTCGTCGATGTTGTCCGACGTCACCGAGGTGACCACGAACTCGGTGGCGGCGCTGCCGGACAGCGGGTAGGTGGCGGCCTCGTTCGGGACGTCGGCGGCCCAGGCGGAGTGGATGTCGCCGGTCAGGAAGACGGTGTTGGTGATGCCGTTCGCCTTGAGGTGGCCGAGCAGCTCGCGGCGGTCGTGGGTGTAGCCGTCCCACTGGTCGGTGTTGACGGCCAGGCCCTCGCCGGGCAGGCCGAGCAGCTTGGCCAGCGGCCGGAGTATGTAGTCGGGCAGCGAGAAGAACGCGACGGGCGAGATCATCACCTCGTTGCCGATCAGCCGCCAGGTGGTGTCGGACGCGGTGAGCCCGGCCTTCAGCCAGTCCATCTGGGCGCGGCCGGTGAGGGTGCGGTCGGCCGAGTCGACGTCGCCGTTGCCGACCTTGACCTGCTGGGAGCGGAACGAGCGCTGGTCCATCAGGTGCAGGTCGGCCAGCTTGCCGTAGCGCAGGCGGCGGTAGGTGGTGCCGGCGATGGACGGGCGGACCGGCATCCACTCGAAGTAGGCCTGCTTGGCGGCGGCCATGCGGTCGGCCCAGTTGCCCTCGGTGCCCGGGGTGTGGTTCTCGGCGCCGCCGGACCAGGCGTCGTTGGCGAACTCGTGGTCGTCCCAGATCGCGATCGTCGGGATCTGCGCGTGCAGCGCCTGGAGGTCGTCGTCGGTCTTGTAACGGCCGTGCCGGGTGCGGTAGTCGGCCAGGTCCAGGATCTCGTGCGCCGGGGCGTGCGGACGGACCACGGTGCCGCGGGCGCAGAACTCGCCGCTCTTGTACTCGTAGATGTAGTCGCCGAGGAAGAGGAAGGCGTCGAGGTCGCCGCGGGCCGCGAGGTGGCGGTAGGCGGAGAAGTAGCCGGCCTCCCAGTTGGCGCAGGACGCGACACCGAGGCGGAGGCGGTCGAGCGCGGCGTCGGCGGCCGGGGTGGTGTGGGTGCGGCCGACCGGGGAGACGGTGGCGCCGGCGGTGAAGCGGTACCAGTACGCGGTGTCCGCGGTCAGGCCGCGGACGTCGGCCTTGACGGTGTGGTCGGAGGCGGCGGTGGCGGTCACCGTGCCGCTCGCCGCGATCCGCGTGAAGGCCTTGTCGGTGGCCAGCTCCCAGCGGACCTCGGTGTCCGGTCCGGTGGCGGAGCCGGGGACGGCCTCGGGGGTCGGGGTGACCCGGGTCCACAGCAGGATGCCGTCGGGGAGCGGGTCGCCGGAGGCGACACCGTGGAGGAACTGCGGGGCGGTCGCGGCCTGGGCCGCGGTGCCGAGGGTCAGTGGCAGGGCGGCGGCGCCGGCCGCGATGGCGGTGGCCTTCAGCACCTGGCGGCGGTGCGGGCGGGCGGCGGTCATGTCATCGACAAGGTCAGTCACGGCCGACAGGCTACCGGTCGGTAATGCTCTGTTCCATACGCTGAACTGACTGTTCGTCGTCGCTTCACCGGCGCGTGACGTCCCGCCACCACCTCGCAGACGGGCCGCCACCCGGCGGCCATGCGCGATGATGGAGGCGACGCTGCCCACCCTGCAAGGAAGTTCGACCCGTGGCCCAGATCCTGCTCCTGCACTCCGTCTACGGCCTGCGCCCGGCCGTCCACGCCGCCGCCGACCGGCTGCGTGCCGCCGGGCACACCGTGCACACCCCCGACCTGTTCGACGGCAGGACCTTCGACGACGTCGAGGAGGCCATGGCGTACAAGGAGGAGCTCGGCAGCGACGAACTGCTGCGCCGGGCCGTCGGCGCCGCCGCCCCGCTGCTCGGCTCCGGTGACGCGCTCGTCTACGCCGGCCTCTCGCTCGGCGGCTCGCTCGCCCAGAACCTCGCGCTCGCCGACGAGAAGGCCCTCGGGCTGCTGCTCCTGCACGGCACCTCCGACATCCGCGAGGACGCGGCCACCTCGATCCCGGTCCAGCTGCACGTGGCCGAGCCGGACCCCTTCGAGTCCGAGGACTGGCTGAACGCCTGGTACCTGGGCATGCGCAAGGCCGGGGCGGATGTCGAGGTGCACCGCTACCGGGGCGCGGGCCACGTCTTCACCGACCCGGAGCTGCCGGACCACGACGCCGAGGCGGCCGAGCAGACCTGGGCCGTCGCGCTGGACTTCCTGGCGGAGCTGGACGAGCAGGAGGGCTGATGGGCCGGGGGGTGAGGTACGCGCCGGCCGGCACGCTGCCGGGGCTGCTGCAGCGCGGGCGGGGGCTGGGCGCGCGGATGGCCGCGGAGAATCCGGCGGCGGCCGGCGAGCTGGTGCACGGGTGCATCCGCCGGGACTGGCGGTGGGACTCCGTCGATCAGCGGGCGCTGTACCTGGCGCGGCTGGTCCGGGACCTGGCGCTGCCGCTCGGCCCGGTGACCGAGTTGCTGGCGGGGGACGAGGACACCTGCGAGCGGGCCACCAGGGTGCTGGGGCTGCTGGCGCTGGGGGGCTCGGCCGAGGCGCGGGAGGCGCTGCGGGCGTACGTCCGGGACGGGGAGCACTGGGTCGCGGCGCTCGAGGAGATGGCGCGCCGGTGGCCCGTGGAGTGGTGGGACGACCTGGCCGGGACCGCGCGGGACAGGGCGGGGCGGGGCGGGGACGACCGGTGGGGGCAGCCGTGGGACCGCTGGGGGCCGGCCGCGCCGCGCCCGGTGCGCGGGCCGGGTCGGCCGCAGCCGTTGGCGGAGGTGGGCAACGCCGGGCTGCTGGAACTGCTGGCGGATCCGGATGAGCCGGAAGAACGCAGGACGGCTGCGCTCGACGTGCTCGATGACCGGGGGCCGGAGCCCGGGGTGATCCCGTTGGTGCCGTCGCTGGGGACGGCGGACGGCAAGCACCTGCTGTGGCCGGCGATCGGGGTGGTGGAGAAGCTGGGGACGTCGGCCGTGCCGGCGGCCCGGGAGTGGGCCGCCGCGGCGGAGCCGGCGTGGCTACGGCTGCTGGGACACAACGTGCTGGCCGACCACGGGGAGGCCGAGGACGTTCCGGTGCTGGTCGCCGAGCTGGAACGGGACTGGGTGGAGCGCCGCTGGTGCGGGCCGCGGAGGACGGCCAGGGGGCTGCGGCGGTTCGGGGCCGGGGCCGGGGACGCCGTGTCGCTGCTGCGGCGGTTCTGGCTGTGGACGCCGCACTCCTACGAGCGGGCCTCCTACCTGGAGGCGCTGGCCGCGATCGGCCCGGCCGGGCTCGCCGAGGTGTACGTCGAGTGCCTCTGGGAGTGCGAGGACGACGCCCGGCTGCTCGGGATCGCGCACGCCCCGGACGGGGCCGAGGTGCGCGAGCGGCTGGTGTACCTGCGGGACGACGCCATGGAGGAGCCCGAGGTCAGGGCCGCCGCCGGGGCTCGGCTGGCGGCCCTGACCGGATCGCCCTAGAGGCCGGGGATGCGGCCGTTGCGGTAGAGGTCCACGAAGAGCTGGTGGTCCTGACGGGCCCGGGCGCCGTACGCGTGGGCGAAGTCCACCAGTGCCGCGGTGAAGCCGGCCTCGTCGCGGGCGATGGCGGCGTCGATGGCGTGTTCGGTGGAGAACGGCACCAGGCTGTGGCCGCTGGAGGACTCGTCGGCGGCGGCGTGCATGGTGGCGGTCGCGCGGCCGAGGTACTCGGTGACGGCGAGCAGGTCGTTCAGCTCGTTGAGGTCCGTCCAGTCGAGGTCGGTGGCGTACGGGGAGACCTCGGCGACCAGCTGGCCGTGGCCGTGCAGGGTGGTGTACCCGAGCCACGGGTCGCTGTGGGCCTGGAGGGCGCGCTGGGAGATGACCGTGCGGTGGCCCTCGTGCTCGAAGTAGCCGGCGATCGCCGGGTCGGTGACGTGGCGGGACACGGCCGGGGTCTGGCCCTGCTTCATGTAGATGATCACGTCGTTCTCGAGCGCGTCGGTGTGCCCCTCCAGCAGCAGGTTGTAGGAGGGCAGGCCGGCGCTGCCGATCCCGATGCCTCGGCGGCCGACCACGTCCTTGACCCGCAGCGACTCGGGCCGGGTCCGGGAGGCGGGCGGCAGGGTGGCGAGGTAGTTCTCGAAGGCGGCCAGCACCTCGGCCCGGGTGGGCTCGTCCAGCTCGATCGCGCCGCCCCCGGTGCGGAAGCGGCGGTCGTAGCCCTCGACCACGGTCTCGGACTCCAGCAGCGCGACCCGGGTCTGCAGCCGGGCCTGGCGCAGGGTGTCCAGGACCGGGCCGGTCGCGGTGTCCAGGGTGAACGGCGCGGCGTCGCCGGCGCGGACGTGGGCGGCGATCTGGGCCCGGTACGCGGTGGCGAAGGCGGTGACCAGCTGGGTGATCGTCTCGTCGGAGAGCGCCTTGGCGTAGCCGATCAGCGCCAGCGAGGCGGCCAGCCGCTGGACGTCCCAGGTGAAGGCGCCGACGTAGGCCTCGTCGAAGTCGTTGACGTTGAAGACCAGGCGGCCCTCGGCGTTGAGGTAGGTGCCGAAGTTCTCGGCGTGCAGGTCGCCGTGGATCCAGACCCGGCTGGTGCGCTCGTCCAGGAAGGCGGCGCCGTACCCGGCGAAGGGGCCGTCCGCGAGGTCGGCGTAGTAGAGCCCCGCGGTGCCCCGGTAGAAGGCGAAGGCGGAGGCGGCCATCTTCCGGAACTTCACCCGGAAGGCCGCCGGGTCCTTGGCGAGCAGGTCACCGAAGGCCGTGTCGAAGACGCTCAATATGGTCTCGGCACGGTGGTCGGCGGCGGGCTGGGGGTGAGCCATGGGAAGGCATCCTCTGGGAGAGTGACGAGCTGGGCCGGAGGCTAGAGTAGGGGCGTGAACGTGTGAGTGCCGGTCCGGGCCCCTGGTGAGGCGGCTCGGGCCTCATATGTTTCCAGGACCTTTCGTGACCTGCGCGTTCGCCGGCCAGCCAGACAGCACAAGCCTCCGGAGGCCCCGCCTTGAGCGATCAGCCGTACGCGCACCTGCACGTCCACACCGAGTACTCGATGCTGGACGGTGCCGCCCGGCTGAAGCAGTTGTTCAAGGAGGTCGAGCGGCTGGGCCAGACCCATGTCGCGATGACCGACCACGGCAACATGTACGGCGCCGCCGAGTTCCACAAGCAGGCCACCGCCGCCGGCATCACCCCGGTGATCGGCATCGAGGCGTACGTCGCGCCGGAGTCCCGCTCCAACACCAAGCGCGTCCTCTGGGGCCAGCCGCACCAGAAGAAGGACGACGTCTCGGCGTCCGGCGCCTACACCCACAAGACCATCTGGGCCCGGAACAAGGAGGGCCTGCACAACCTCTTCAAGCTGACCTCGCGCTCGTACGCCGAGGGCTGGCTGGTGAAGTGGCCCCGGATGGACAAGGAGATCATCTCCGAGCACGCGGCGGGTCTGATGGCCACCACCGGCTGCCCCTCCGGCGAGGTGCAGACCCGGCTGCGGCTCGGCCAGTTCGACGCGGCGCTGAAGTCCGCCGCCGAGTACCAGGAGATCTTCGGCAAGGAGAACTACTTCCTGGAACTGATGGACCACGGCCTCGACATCGAGAAGCGGGTCCGCGACGGGCTGCTGGAGATCAGCAGGAAGCTGAACATCCCGCCGGTGGTCACCAACGACTCCCACTACACCACCGAGGCCGACGCCGGCGCCCACGACCTGCTGCTGTGCGTGCAGACCGGCAAGAACCTCTCCGACCCGGACCGCTTCCGCTTCGACGGCACCGGCTACTACATCAAGTCGGCCGCCGAGATGTACGGGCTGGACTCCTCCGACGCCTGGCAGGAGGGCTGCCGCAACAGCCAGCTGCTGGTGGCGCAGCGGGTCGACACCGCCGGCATGTTCGAGTTCAAGAACCTGATGCCGCGCTTCCCCATCCCGGAGGGCTACGAGTCCGAGGCGGACTTCTTCAAGGCCCAGGTGTGGAAGGGCATGGACTGGCGCTTCCCGAACGGGTACGACGAGGAGCACAAGAAGCTCGCCGAGTACGAGATGGACACCATCATCCAGATGGGGTTCCCGGCGTACTTCCTCGTGGTCGCCGACTTCATCATGTGGGCGAAGAGCCAGGGCATCGCGGTGGGCCCCGGCCGTGGTTCGGCGGCCGGCTCGCTGGTCGCGTACGCGATGGGCATCACCGACCTCGACCCGATCCCGCACGGCCTGATCTTCGAGCGCTTCCTCAACCCCGAGCGCATCTCCATGCCCGACGTCGACATCGACTTCGACGAGCGCCGGCGCGGTGACGTGATCCGGTACGTGACGGAGAAGTGGGGCTCCGACAAGGTCGCCATGATCGTCACGTACGGCACCATCAAGGCGAAGGCCGCCATCAAGGACTCCTCGCGGGTCCTCGGCTACCCGTACGCGATGGGCGACCGGATCACCAAGGCGATGCCGCCGGACGTCATGGGCAAGGGCATCCCGCTCTCCGGCATCACCGACTCCTCGCACCCGCGCTACAGCGAGGCCGGCGAGATCCGCGGGCTGTACGAGAACGACCCCGACGTCCGCAAGGTGATCGACACCGCCCGCGGCATCGAGGGCCTGATCCGCCAGCCCGGCGTGCACGCGGCCGGCGTCATCATGTCCGCCGAGCCGCTCACCGACCACATCCCGGTCTGGACCCGGCACACCGACGGCGTCACCATCACGCAGTTCGACTACCCCACCTGCGAGGGCCTCGGCCTTCTCAAGATGGACTTCCTCGGCCTGCGCAACCTGACGATCATGGACGACGCCGTCAAGGCGATCGAGAAGAACAAGGGCGTCAAGATCAACCTGCTTGATCTGCCCCTGGACGACAAGCCCACCTACGAACTGCTCGCCCGCGGCGACACGCTCGGCGTCTTCCAGCTCGACGGCGGCCCGATGCGCTCGCTGCTGCGCCTGATGAAGCCCGACAACTTCGAGGACATCTCCGCCGTCCTCGCGCTCTACCGACCGGGCCCGATGGGCGTCAACTCGCACACCAACTACGCACTGCGCAAGAACGGCCAGCAGGAGATCACCCCGATCCACCCGGAGCTGGAGAGGCCCCTGGAGGAGATCCTCAAGCCGACGTACGGCCTGATCGTCTACCAGGAGCAGGTGCAGAAGGCCGCGCAGATCCTGGCCGGCTACTCGCTCGGCCAGGCGGACCTGCTGCGCCGGGCGATGGGCAAGAAGAAGAAGGAGATCCTGGAGGCCGAGTTCGTCCCGTTCCGGAAGGGCTGCCGCGAGCACGGCTACTCGGACGCGGCGATCCAGGCGGTCTGGGACGTCCTCGTCCCCTTCTCCGGCTACGCGTTCAACAAGGCGCACACCGCCGGGTACGGACTGGTCTCGTACTGGACGGCCTACCTCAAGGCCAACTACCCGGCCGAGTACATGTCCGGCCTGCTCACGTCCGTCAAGGACGACAAGGACAAGTCGGCGGTCTACCTCAACGAGTGCCGCAAGATGGGCATCCAGGTGCTGCCGCCGGACGTCAACGAGTCGGACTCCGACTTCACCCCGCACGGCAACGAGCTGGTGCGGTTCGGCCTCACGGCCATCCGCAACGTCGGCGGGCCGGTGGTGGACTCGATGATCCGCACCCGGAAGTCCAAGGGGAAGTTCGGTTCCTTCCCGGACTTCCTGGAGAAGGTGGAGTCGGTGGTCTGCAACAAGCGGACCGTCGAATCGCTCATCAAGGCGGGTGCCTTCGACTCGCTCGGGCACACCCGCAAGGGCCTCACCGCGCAGTTCGAGCCGATGATCGACAACGTCGTCGGGGTCAAGCGCAAGGAGGCCGAGGGCCAGTTCGACCTCTTCGGCGGCGACGCGGTCAGCGACGAACCGAGCTTCGGGCTGGACGTGGTCTTCTCCGAGGAGGAGTGGGACAAGTCCTTCCTGCTCACCCAGGAACGGGAGATGCTCGGCCTGTACGTCTCCTCGCACCCGCTGCACGGGATCGAGCACGTGCTCGCCGACAAGGCGGACTGCGCGGTCGCCGACCTGGCGGAACGGCCGGACGGCACCATCGTCACCATCGGCGGCATCATCTCGGGCCTCCAGCGGAAGATGACCAAGCAGGGCAACGCCTGGGCCATCGCCACCGTGGAGGACCTGGCCGGCTCGATCGACTGCATGTTCTTCCCGGCCAGCTACCAGCTGGTCTCCTCCCAACTCGTCGAGGACGCCGTGGTGTTCGTCCGCGGCAAGCTGGACAAGCGGGAGGACGTGCCCCGGCTGATGGGCATGGAGCTGTCCGTCCCGGACCTCTCCAACGCGCACGCCGAGGCGCCGATCGTCATCAACATCCCGAGCGGGAAGGTGACGCCGCCGCTGGTCGCCAGGCTCGGGGAGGTGCTGAGCAGCCACAAGGGGACGACCGAGGTGCGGCTGCGGCTGGAGGGGACGCGCAGCACCACGGTGCTGCGGCTGGACCGGCACCGGGTGAAGTCGGACCCGGCGCTGTTCGGGGACCTCAAGCAGCTGCTCGGGCCGAGCTGCCTGGCGGGCTGAACCCCCACCCGGTGGCGGGCCGCCGGGGCCGCCACCGGAGGGGTGGTGACCCGCCGGTCAGGACCGGCCGCCGAGGCCCGGCGGCACCGCCGTGTGCAGGGCCGAGACGAAGGCCGAGATCGCCGGGTGGGAGCCCGCGCCCGCGCGGAAGGCGGCGCGGGTGCGGCGGTACATCGGCAGGCGCGTGAGGACGACGCCGGGCGGGGTCTGCGCGGTGCCCAGGTGGGGGACGAGCGCGACGCCCTGGCCGGCCGCCACCAGGGCGAGCACGGTGGCGAAGTCGTCGATCTGGTGCCGGATGCGAGGCGCGAAGCCGGCGCTCTCGCAGGCCCGGACGGCCATGCTGTGGCAGAGCGTCCCGCGCGGCGCCATGATCCACGGCGCCGAGCGCTGCTCGGCGACCGTGCCCGCCCGCCGCGCCGCCAGGTACATCGGCTCGGTGAAGACCGGGCGGGTCACCGCCAGGCCGGGCTCCGGGTCGGCGGGCACCAGGTCGTACTCGTGCACCAGCGCGACGTCCAGTTCGCCCGCGCGCAGCGCCGCCGCCACGGCCGCCGGGTCCACCTCCGTCACCATCGGCTCCAGGCCGGGGTGCCAGCCGGCCAGCTCGGCGAGGAGCGCGGGGATGATCGCCCGGGCCGCCGACGGATAGGTGCCGATCCGCAACGGGCCGGCCAACCCCTCCCGGGCGTGGGCGAGTTCGGCGTCCGCCTGCTCCAGCCGCTCCAGCACCGCCTCGGCGTGCCGGACCAGGCCGAGCCCGGCCGGCGTCAGCGCCACCCGGCGGCCGGTGCGCTCCAGCAGCGGGACGCCGGCCTCCTTCTCCAGGACGGACAGCTGCTGGGAGACCGCCGAAGGGCTGAACGAGAGCGCCTCGGCGACGGCGGCGATGGTGCCGAGGTGGGCGAGTTCGCGCAGCAGGCGCAGGCGTCGGACATCGAGCATCGGCTCAGCTTACGAGAAGCGTCACCAATGTGAACTGGACCTGGGGGATCCGGGGCCCGCAGGATCATGGGCATGGAGCACACGGTTCTCAAGGGCATCTACGTCCCGCTGGTCACCCCGTTCGCCGCCGACGGCTCGGTGGCGCTGGACGCACTGGAAAAGCTGGCCGGCTCGGTGCTGGACGACGGCGCGGCCGGGCTGGTGGCGCTCGGCACCACCGGCGAGCCGGCCACGCTGAGCGCGGACGAGCGGCGCGCGGTGACGGAGGTCTGCGCGTCGGTCTGTGCCGGGCGCGGTGCGCAGCTGCTGGTCGGCGTCGGCGGGGCCGGCACCCGGGCGGTCGCCGAGGAGCTGGCCTGGCCGGCCGGGCGGGTGCCGGGGGCGGTGGCCGCGCTGGTCACCGTGCCGTCGTTCGTCCGTCCGGGCGAGGCCGGGACGATCGCGCACTTCCGGGCGCTGGCCGAGGCGAGCCCGGTGCCGCTGGTCGCGTACCACATCCCGTACCGGACGGGGCAGCAGCTGACGGCTGCTGCGCTGCTGGAGCTGGCGGCCGTCCCGGGCATGGCGGGCGTCAAGTACGCGACCGGCGGGCTGGACCAGGCCGCCGTGGAACTGCTCGCCGCCGCCCCGGAGGGATTCGCGGTCATGGCCGGGGACGACGTCTTCCTGTCGCCGCTGCTGGCGCTCGGCGCGGCCGGCGGCATCCTGGCCTCCGCCCACCTGGCCACCGCGCGGTTCGTCGAACTGGCTGCCGCCTGGGAGCGCGGGGACGTCCCGAAGGCCCGTGCGCTGGGCCGCCGGCTCAACGCCCTGGCGGTCGCCGCCTTCGCCGCGCCGAACCCGTCCGTGGTCAAGGGCGTGCTGCACGCCCAGGGCCGGATCCCCACCCCGGACGTCCGGCTGCCGCTGCTGCCGGCCGGCCCGGCGGAGGTGGCCGCGGCACTGCGACTGACGAGTGGTCTGGACCAGTAAGCGAGGCGTGGCCTCTCACACCGTGGAATACCAGGTCGCCCCGCCCGAGTGACAGGGCATGATGGGCGGAGTGCGGCTGTGACCAGCGACATCAAGAGGAGTAGTCGGAATGAAGATCGGCATTGTCGGGGCCACCGGCCAGGTCGGCGGCGTGGTCCGCGAGATCCTGGCGGAGCGCGCAGGACTTCCCGGTGGCTTGGGCCCGGTGGAGCAGCTCCGGCTGTTCGCCTCGGCGCGTTCGGCCGGGCGCACGCTGCCCTGGCAGGGCACCGAGATCACCGTCGAGGACGCGGAGACGGCCGACTACACCGGCCTGGACATCGTGATCTTCTCGGCCGGCGGCGCCACCTCCAAGGCCCTCGCCCCGAAGGCCGCCGCGGCCGGCGCCGTGGTGATCGACAACTCCTCCGCCTGGCGCCGCGACCCCGAGGTGCCGCTGGTCGTCTCCGAGGTCAACCCGCAGGCGATCGCCGACCGGCCCAAGGGCATCATCGCCAACCCGAACTGCACCACCATGGCCGCCATGCCGGTGCTGCGCCCGCTGCACGACGAGGCCGGCCTCGCCGCGCTGGTCGTCTCCACCTACCAGGCCGTCTCCGGCAGCGGCGTGGCCGGCGTGGCCGAGCTGCAGGACCAGGCCGCCAAGGTCGTGGACGGCGCCTCGGCGCTCGCCCACGACGGCTCCGCGGTGGAGTTCCCCGAGCCCAAGGTCTACAAGCGCCCGATCGCCTTCAACGTGCTGCCGCTGGCCGGCTCCATCGTCGAGGACGGCTCCAACGAGACCGACGAGGAGCAGAAGCTCCGCCACGAGAGCCGCAAGATCCTCGGCATCCCCGGCCTGAAGGTGGCCGGCACCTGCGTGCGCGTCCCGGTCTTCTCCGGCCACTCGCTGCAGATCAACGCCCGCTTCGAGCGCCCGATCAGCCCCGAGCGCGCGGCCGAGCTGCTCGCCGGTGCCCCCGGCGTCGAGCTGAGCGAGATCCCCACCCCGCTCCAGGCCGCCGGCCGGGACCCGAGCTACGTCGGCCGGATCCGGGCGGACGAGACGGTCGAGCACGGCCTCTCGCTGTTCGTCTCCAACGACAACCTGCGCAAGGGCGCCGCGCTCAACGCCGTCCAGCTGGCCGAGCTTGTGGCCGCCGAGCTGAAGGGCTGACGCCCCGGTCGCACCCGCCGGACCCCCGTCTCCGGACGGGGGTCCGCTGTGCTTCCGCAAGGTCCGCAGGGCCGCACCGCCTGTTGCCGGACCGCGACATCCGCCGAGGTTCGGCGCGCGAACCAGGGGTAAAGGTGACCCAACGATCGGGCGGCCACGGGCTCCCCCTCACCCCACGCGGGCCCGAACGCCGGGCGCACCGCCGCCCACCCGGTACCGCCGGCCGAGGCGGCGCCTGACCCCGAGGGCGAGCGAAAAGAGGTGCGCGATGGACCGCTGCGTCGTCCTGGTGGACGCCGGATACCTGCTGGGCGCCGCCGCCAGCCTGCTCGCCGGGGATCCGTCCCGCTCCAAGGTCACCGTCGACCACACCGCGCTGATCACCGCCCTGCGCGAGCGGGCCGAGGCCGAGACCGGCCTGCCGCTGCTGCGGATCTACTGGTTCGACGCGGCGCCCGACCGCCGTCCGATGCCCGAGCACCGCCGCCTGCGGGTCCTGCCGCGGGTGACCGTCCGGCTCGGCGCCCTCACCCGGGCGGAGGGCCGCTGGGTGCAGAAGGGCGTGGACGCCGCGATGCACGCCGAGCTCTCCGAACTCGCCCGCAACCGGGCCTGCGCCGACGTCGTGCTGATCACCGGCGACGGCGACCTGCTGCCCGGCATGATGTCCGCCAAGGAGCACGGCGTCGTCGTCCACCTCTGGGCGCTCCAGGCCGCCGACGGCGACTTCAACCAGTCCGAGGACCTGGTCGGCGAGGCCGACGAGCGGCGGGTGCTGGACCGGGAGTGGATCGAGGGCTCGTTCAGCCTGCGCGAGACCTCCACCGTCTTCCCCGCCCCCGGGCCGCGCCACGAGATCGCCAAGATCCTCGCCGCGCCGCCGGCCGCCCCGCCCGGTGTCGTCCCGGCGCCCGGCGTCCGGCCCGCGGCGGGCCCGGCGCCCGCCGCCGTGCCGGTGGCCAACGGGCGCCCGGCCGCGGCCGCCACCGCGCTCAAGGTCGTCCCGACGCCCAAGGACATCGCCGGGCGCGCCTCCGCCCCGCAGCCCGCCTCCGCCCAGCACCCGACCGGCCCGGTCCTGCGCTGGTCCTCCGACCGGGGCTGGGTCGAGCGGCCGGCCGCCGAGCAGGCCGTCACCGCCGGCGACAGCCTCCCCACCCTGGCCCAGCTCACCACCGCCGAACAGCGCTGGGCCGACCGGGAGGAGGACATCACCTCCATCGGCGGCGACGCCCACGAGGTCGGCCAGGTCTTCGCCCGCCGCTGGACCGAGCGGCTCGGCGACGTCGAGCGGCTCACCGTGCTCTGGCCCGACTACCCGCGCATCCCGCACCGGGTCGACGGCGAGCTGCTCCGCTACGCCGCCCGGTTCGGCCTGCTCGCGCACAAGGACGACCAGATCGACGAGCACGACCGGTACGCGATCCGGGCCGGCTTCTGGAAGGAGCTGGCCGGCCGCGTGCCCGGCGGGGACCTGGTGGTCGAGGACTAGTGAGCTGGTCCGGCCGGGCGCGCATCGCCGGACCCGCCCCGGGCGGAGGGCCGGGAGAGTGCCGGTCGCGGGGGAACGGGCCCCCTTGTCCGGTCCACGGGTTCCACGGCGTAAAGTCTTCGATCGTGGACGAGACGGCCGGGCGGGCACCCCAGGATTCCTCGCCGTGCTGTGCCGTACGCGACCTGGTCAAGACGTACCGCTCCGGGCGCGGCGGCCCCATCGACCCGATCAGGGCCAACGACGGCATCACCCTGACCGTCCGGCAGGGCGAGATCTTCGGGCTGCTCGGGCCCAACGGGGCCGGCAAGTCCACCCTGGTCCGCCAGCTCACCGGGCTGCTGCGGCCCGACTCCGGCTCCGTCGAGCTCCTCGGCCACGACATCGTGCGCCACCCCGAGCGGGCCGCCCGGCTGCTCGGCTACCTCGGCCAGGAGTCCACCGCGCTGGACGAGCTGACCGTTGCGCTCGCCGCCGAGACCACCGGCCGGCTGCGCGGCCTCGGCCGGGCCCAGGCCCGGGCCGCCGCCGACGAGGTGCTCACCGAGCTGGCCCTGGAGCCGCTCGCCCACCGGCCGCTCGCCAAGCTCTCCGGCGGCCAGCGCCGGCTCGCCTGCTTCGCCGCCACCCTGGTCGGGGACCGGCCGCTGCTCGTCCTGGACGAGCCGACCACCGGCATGGACCCGGTCGCCCGCCGCGCCGTCTGGACCGCCGTCGAGCGGCGCCGGGCCGAGCGGCGGACCGCCGTCCTGCTGGTCACCCACAACGTGATCGAGGCGGAGACCGTGCTGGACCGGGTCGCGGTGGTGGACGAGGGCCGGGTGATCGCCTGCGACACCCCGGGCGGGCTCAAGGCGCTCGTCGACGGTGACGTCCGGCTCGACCTGGTCTGGCGGGACGAGGCTCCGCTCGCGGTGCCCGCCGTCGCCGCCCTGGCCGAACGGGCCGAGCGCACCGGCCGCCGCTGGACCGTCCGCACCACCCCCGAACAGGCCCGCGAACTGGTCGCCGCCGTCACCACCGGCCCGGCCTTCGCCGCCCTGGACGACTTCACCCTGGCCACCCCGAGCCTTGAGGACGCCTACCTCAAGCTGGGCGGCCGCCATGGAGGACTGGCCAAGTGACGCTGCTCTCCGCGCCGCCGCAGACCGCTCCGGTCGAGGGCACCGGGCCCGCCCCGCTGGCCCCCGCCGCCCGGCTGCTGCCCGCGCTGGCCGCCGTCTACCGGGCGCAGCTGGCCCGGGCCAAGGTGGCCCGCATCCCGCTGCTGTTCGTGGCCACCTTCCAGTCGCTCGGCATCCTGGTGATGATGCGGGGCGTCGTCGACCCCGGGCAGACCGCGGCCGCGCGTTCGGTGGTGGCCGGCTCCAGCGTGCTGGTGGTCGCCTTCGTCGCGCTCAACCTGCTCGCCCAGTACTTCGGCCGGCTGCGGGCCACCGGCGGCCTCGACCACTACGCCACGCTGCCCGTCCCCGCCGCCTCGGTGGTGCTCGGCGCGGCCGCCGCGTACGCCTCGTTCACGTTGCCCGGCGCGCTGGTGACGGCCGCCGCGGGGGCCGTGATGTTCGGGCTGCCGCTGGGGCAGCTCTGGGTGCTGCTCGCCGTGGTGCCGCTGGCCGGTGCGGCGCTCTCCGGGCTCGGCGCGGCCTTCGGGCTGCTCGCCCCCCGGCAGGAGATCGCGACCATGCTGGGGCAGCTCGGCATGTCGGCGGCGCTGCTGCTGGGCGTGCTCCCGGTGGACCACCTGCCGCAGCCGGTGCTCTGGCTGCGCGACCTGCTGCCCTCCACCTACGGGGTCGAGGCCTTCGCCCGGACCTTCGCGGCCGACCCGGACTGGGCGGCGGTGGCGGGGAACCTCGCCGTCTGCGCGGGGGTGGGCGCGGTGTCGCTGGCCGTCGCCACCTGGGCGTACCGGCGGGCCACCACCCGGTAGGGCGCCGCGGGGCCGGTGTCCGCGGTGCGGGTGGCGGGGCCGTTCGGGCGGCTGTCGTGAAACGATGGGCCCGTGACCGTACCGAACACACCTCCGGATCCCCTGCGCGCGGCTGCGGGCACCGACGCGGACACCGCCGGCCAGGGCCCGGCCGCCGCCCCGAACCCGTACGCGCCGCCGCCGGCCCCGGACGCCGCGGGCATCCCGCCCCTGCCGGCGGGCGTGCACACCGGCCCGGAACGGCAGCCGGTGCTGGAACGGCTGCGGCCCGAGCTGAAGGTCGGCGCGATCACGCTGCTGGTCTGCCTGGTGCTCGGCGTGGCGATGGCCGCCCTCTGGGCGTGGCTGGCGCCGAAGGTGCCGCTGGTGGTCGACGGCAACAAGATCCTCTACGGCGACCCGGAGGGCGAGCAGCGGGCCGGCGCCGACAGCGTCTTCGTGCTGATCGGGCTGGGCATGGGCATCCTGACCGCGCTCGGGGCCTTCCTGGTCACCCGCCGCCGCGGCGGCGGGATCGCGGTCGCGGTCGGCCTCGCGGTCGGCGGCCTGCTGGCCTCGGTGGGCGCGTGGTCGCTGGGCCGCCGGCTCGGCCCGGGCAGCGACCTGGTCGCCGAGGCCAGGCGGGTCGGCAACGGCGGGCACTTCAACGCCGACATCGACCTGGGGGCGTACGGGGCGCTGCTGGCCTGGCCGATGGCGGCGATGGTGGTGCTGCTGGCGCTGTCGGCGGCGTTCGGCAAGCGCGAGGAGGACCCGCCGCCGTACTGGGCCGGGCCGTACGACGCGCCCCGGCCCGTGGACGCGCAGCCGGGCGTACCCCCGGGGACGCCGCCGGGCTCGGCGGGGCAGCCGCAGGACGCGCTGCCGCAGGAGGAGCACAAGCCCTGACGCCGCGCCCCGGCCCGCGGCCCGGGGGTCAGCGGCCGATCGGGGCCGTCAGGGCGCCGGTGACGGTGACGAGGTCGGCGGGGGCGAGTTCGACCTCAAGACCGCGGCGGCCGGCCGAGACGTAGACCGTCGGGTGGGCGAGGGCGCTGTCGTCCAGCACGGTGCGCAGCGGGCGGCGCTGGCCGAGCGGGGAGATGCCGCCGAGGACGTAGCCGCTGCTGCGCTCGGCGGCGGCCGGGTCGGCCATCGCCGCCCGCTTGCCGCCGACCGCCGCGGCGAGCGCCTTGAGGTCGAGCCGGCCGGCCACCGGGACGACGCCCACGGTCAGGACACCGTCGACGTCGGCGACCAGCGTCTTGAAGACCCGGTCGGCGGAGATGCCGAGCGCCTCGGCGGCCTCGCCGCCGTAGGAGGCGGCGGCCGGGTCGTGCTCGTAGGCGTGCACGGTGAACGCGACGGCGGCGTGCTCGAGGGCGACCGTGGCGGGGGTGCCCTGGCCGCCCTTCCTGGGCTTCTTGGCCATGGTGGAGGTCTCCGGGAACGGGAAGGCGGGCTCGGGAGGCGGGCTCAGTTCGGGCTGAACGACTGGCGGGTGAGGTCCACCGCCGGGAGCGAGGGCAGCCAGCTGAGCACGGCCGTCTCGCGCCGCAGCAGCTCCAGCTCGCTGCGCAGCCGCTGCGCGGTGTCGGGGCAGGCGAGCAGCCCCTGCTTGACCGGGGTCTCGAACACCGAGGCGGCGGCCACCAGGTAGGAGAGCACCTGCGGGTCGTCCGGGAGCTCCTGGTGGCCGACCGTGCTGGCCTCGCGGGCGCCGGCCAGCCGCTTCTGGTAGGCGCGGAAGGCCCGTTCGACGCCGGCGGCGAGCACGCTCGCGCCCTCGCCGGGCTCCTCCTCGATCGGCTCGATCTCGCCGGTCAGGTACGGTCCGCCGGTGTCCACCGAGCGGAGCCGGAACCGGGTGGTGCCGGTGACCAGCAGTTCGTACCGGCCGTCGGGCTGTTCCTGGGCGGAGGCGACGTCGGCGACGCAGCCGACGTGGTGCAGGGCCTCCAGCGGGTCGCCGGTGGCGGTGCCGAGGCCGTCGAGCGGTCCGGCCGGGCCGTCGTCGGGGCGGACCGGCGCGACCTCGCGGCCGTCCTTGATGGCGAGCACGCCGAACCGGCGCGGCTCGTCCTCGGGGAGGGCGAGCAGATCGGCCAGCAGACGGCGGTAGCGCTCCTCGAAGACGTTCAGGGGCAGCACCAGGCCCGGGTAGAGCACGGTGTTCAGCGGGAAGAGCGGCAGCCGTTCTGTCACGGCGGACAGCGTAGTTCCCCGAGCGGTGAATACGCCCGGGGGTTATCCGCGCTGGAGCATCCGGGTGGCTCCGGCGGCGACGGTGGTGGCGAGGATCCAGCCGACGATCACCAGGCCGGAGGTGACCCACTGGTCGGCGCCGCCGGGGTTCCAGCCCTGCTGGCCGAGGTCGACGACGGGCAGCAGCTGGCCGAGGGCGTACAGCACCGGGTCCCAGTGCGGCCGCTCGTCGGCCTTGAGCGGCTGCAGCTGGTGGGTGGCGAAGTAGATGCTGCCCAGGGCCCAGGCGAGGAGCAGCCAGAGCGCGGCCCGGCCGGGGCGGAAGCCGTAGCCGACGGTGACGTCCTGGATCCGGCCCCAGATCCGGGCGGGCAGCGGCAGGGTCTGCCGGCGGCGGCGCTGCTTGGCGTAGAGCACCTCGCGGGCGTCGTCGTCGGCGCCGTCGCGGCGCAGGGCGGCGGCCAGCTGCTCGTAGGACTCGGGCTGGAAGTCCACCGAGGAGCCCTCCAGCCAGGCGATCCGCTGCTGGACGGTGAACGGGACGGCCGGGCGCAGGCACTCGTAGGTGAAGCCGGTGAGGCCGAGCTGCTTGCCCTGCGGCCAGGAGCCGGGGGCGTCGACCAGGTTGCCGACCCGGGCGCGGGAGAGCGAGACGGTGCCGCCGTCGGGGAAGCGGCAGGTGAACCGCAGCTCGGGGGTCTGGATGCGGCGCAGGGCCAGCTCGTCGTCCGGGCCGAGGCGGAACTCGGCGTCGGAGAGCAGGCAGGCGGCCTCGAACCGGCCGTCGGAGAGGCGGACCCGCCCGTGGGCCCGGAACGGGGTGCTGGGGGCGCCGGCCGGCGGTATCTCGCCGTAGCCGGAGCCGTAGTAGGTCTGCGAGCCGTACCAGCCGCCGTCCGCCGAGCCGCTGAGGTACAGGGTGTGGCCGACGGTGACCCGGACCAGGTTCAGCGCGGTGTGGTTCTCCGGGACGGCGTGCAGCTGGGCGCCGCGCAGCGAGAGCCGGCCGCCGATCCGGCCGGTGCGCAGGCTGACCTCGCCGCGGGACTCCAGCCGGTCGGCCTCGAAGTCCTGGCTGACGGCCATGCCGTCGGCGGAGAGCGCCCGGCCGAACCGGTCGCCGCCCAGCACCGCCTGGTTGAGCAGCAGGTCGGTGCCGATCCGGGCGTCGGTGAGCCGGACGCCCTCGGGTATTCGGCAGCGGGCCAGGTGCAGATCGCCGGAGGTGGCGAGGCGGGAGGCCTCCAGACGGGGGATCAGACAGCTGACGAACCGCAGCGTGCCGGCCTCGGCCTCGGAGATCAGGATCTTCTGCTCGAAGCGGCAGTCGTGCACCTCGACGTAGTGGCCGATGGTGGCGCCGGCCAGCCGCAGCGGGCCGGTGACCTTGATGCCGGTCAGCTTGAGCGAGGCGACCCGGCCGGGGGCGGCGGCCGGCCCGGCCAGCAGCAGCCGGGAGAGCACCTCGGCGCGGACCGTGCGCTCCGGGCCCCAGGCCGCCCCGCCGAACGGGTCGTCCTGGTCGGCGTCGCCCGTGCGCAGGTCGTACACCCCGCCCTGCCGGAACGCCTCCCACAAGCCCTGCTCCACCGGCGTCCAGCCGTCCGGTGCCCGCTCCGCCATCGTTTCCCCGTCTCCCCCGGTCGTCTCGCCTTTCGTATCACGGACTGAAATGCGGGGCCGTCGGTTCCGGCCACTCCTTACACTGGGTGGCGTGATCTCTCGAATCGACCTGCGCGGATCCCTCGACGACCCGCGCGACCTGCTGCCCCGTGCCGACTTCGACGTCGCGGCCGCCCTGGAGAAGGTGCGGCCGATCGCCGAGGACGTGCACCATCGCGGGGTCGCGGCGCTGATCGAGATCACCGAGCGGTTCGACGGTGTGCGGCTGGAGTCCACCCGGGTGCCCGCCGGGCAGATCGCCGAGGCCCTGGAGACGCTGGACCCGAAGGTGCGCGCCGCGCTGGAGGAGTCGATCCGCCGCGCCCGCCTCGTCCACGCCGACCAGCGCCGCACCGGACACACCACCCAGGTGGTGCCGGGCGGCACGGTCACCCAGCGCTGGGTGCCGGTGGACCGCGTCGGCCTGTACGTGCCGGGCGGCCTGGCCGTCTACCCGTCCTCCGTCGTGATGAACGTGGTGCCGGCCCAGGAGGCGGGCGTCCAGGGCATCGCGGTGACCTCGCCGCCGCAGAAGGCCTTCGGCGGCCGGGTGCACCCGACCATCCTGGCGGCCTGCGCGCTGCTCGGCGTCACCGAGGTGTACGCGGTCGGCGGCGCCCAGGCGGTCGCCATGTTCGCGCTCGGCACCGAGGAGTGCCAGCCGGTCAACATGGTCACCGGCCCGGGCAACATCTACGTGGCCGCCGCCAAGCGCTACTTCGCCGGCCGGATCGGCATCGACTCCGAGGCCGGCCCGACCGAGATCGCCGTCCTCGCCGACGACAGCGCCGACCCGGTGGACGTCGCCGCCGACCTGATCAGCCAGGCCGAGCACGGCCCGACGTCCGGCTCGGTGCTGGTCACCGACTCGACCGGGCTGGCCGACGCGGTGGAGGCCGAGCTGAAGACGCAGGTCGCCCGGACCAAGCACAGCGAGCGGGTGGCCGAGGCCCTGGGCGGCCGACAGTCCGGCATCATCCTGGTCGACTCCCTGGAGCAGGGCCTTCAGGTCGTCAACGCGTACGCCGCCGAGCACCTGGAGATCCAGACCCGGGACGCGCACGCCGTCGCCGCGAAGGTCCGCAACGCCGGCGCGATCTTCATCGGCCGGTGGACGCCGGTCTCGCTGGGTGACTACGCGGCCGGCTCCAACCACGTGCTGCCCACCGGAGGCTGCGCCTGCCACTCCTCCGGGCTCTCCGTGCAGACCTTCCTGCGCGGCGTCCAGGTCGTCGAGTACGACCGCGAGGCGCTGGCCGGCATCGCCGCGCACGTCGTCAACCTCGCCGACGCCGAGGACCTGCCCGGTCACGGTGACGCGATCAAGGCCCGATTCGACTGGAGTGTGCCGGGCGCGTGAAGATCGACGACCTCCCCATCCGCGACGAGCTGCGCGGACAGACCCCGTACGGCGCCCCGCAGCTGGACGTGCCCGTCCAGCTGAACACCAACGAGAACCCGTACCAGCTCCCCGAGGAGCTGGTGGCCAGGATCGCCGAGCGCGTCGCCGAGGCCGCCCGCAACCTCAACCGCTACCCCGACCGGGACGCGGTCGAGCTGCGCGAGGGCCTGGCCGCCTACCTGACCAGGACCACCGGCTTCGCCCGCACCCGCGAGCAGGTCTGGGCCGCCAACGGCTCCAACGAGATCCTCCAGCAGCTGCTCCAGACCTTCGGCGGCCCCGGCCGCACCGCGATCGGCTTCGAGCCCTCGTACTCGATGCACGCCCTGATCTCCCGCGGCACCGGCACCGACTGGATCTCCGGCCCGCGCAACGAGGACTTCACCATCGACGTGGAGGCCGCCGTCGAGGCCATCGCCGAGCAGCGGCCCGACGTCGTCTTCGTCTGCTCGCCGAACAACCCGACCGGCACCGCCGTCGCCGCCGACACCGTGCTGCGGCTCTACGATGCGGCGCAGGCCGCCCGGCCCAGCCTGGTGATCGTGGACGAGGCGTACGTCGAGTTCTCGCACCGCGCCTCCCTGCTGCCACTGCTGGAGGGCCGCCCCAACCTGGTGGTCACCCGCACCATGTCCAAGGCCTTCGGCGCGGCCGGCCTGCGCCTGGGCTACCTGGCCGCCGACGCGGCCGTGGTGGACGCGGTGCAGCTGGTCCGCCTGCCGTACCACCTGTCGGCCGTCACCCAGGCCACCGCGCTGGCCTGCCTGGAGCACACCGACACCCTGCTCGGATACGTCGGCCGGCTCAAGGCCGAGCGCGACCGGCTGGTCGACGCGCTGCGCGCACTGGGCCTGGAGGTGACCGACTCGGACGCCAACTTCGTCCAGTTCGGCCGCTTCGCGGACGCCCACGCCGTCTGGCAGGCCATCCTCGACCGCGGCGTCCTCGTCCGGGACAACGGTGTCCCCGGGTGGCTGCGCGTCACCGCCGGCACCCCCGCCGAGAACGACGCGTTCCTGGACGCCGTCCGCACCGCCCTCCCCCCCTCCTTGCCCGCCATCGGGCAGGAGGGGCCCGGGCCCACCCCCACCCTTGAAGGACCGCGCTCCGCGCGCGCAGCCAGTCAGGAGCTGTAACCCCGTATGTCCCGTATCGGACGCGTCGAGCGCACCACCAAGGAGACCTCGGTCCTGGTCGAGATAAACCTCGACGGCACCGGCAAGACCGACATCTCCACGGGCGTCGGGTTCTACGACCACATGCTCGACCAGCTCGGCCGCCACGGCCTCTTCGACCTCACCGTGAAGACCGACGGCGACCTGCACATCGACACCCACCACACCATCGAGGACACCGCCCTCGCGCTGGGCGCCGCCTTCAAGCAGGCGCTCGGCGACAAGGTCGGCATCTACCGCTTCGGCAACTGCACCGTGCCGCTGGACGAGTCGCTCGCCCAGGTCACCGTGGACCTCTCCGGCCGCCCCTACCTGGTGCACACCGAGCCGGAGCACATGGCGCCGATGATCGGCAGCTACGACACCACCATGACCCGGCACATCCTGGAGTCGTTCGTGGCCCAGGCGCAGGTCGCCCTGCACGTCCACGTACCCTACGGACGCAACGCCCACCACATCGTGGAGTGCCAGTTCAAGGCACTGGCCCGGGCGCTGCGCTACGCCGCCGAGCGCGACCCGCGCGCGGCCGGCATCCTCCCCTCGACCAAGGGTGCGCTGTGAGCAAGGCCTCGATGATCCTCATCTTCGTCGGACTCTTCCTGGCGGGCGGGGTGATCTCGTTCTGGAAGCAGAAGATTCCGAAGGGCGTCATCGCCGTGCTCGCCATAGGCTCGGTGCTCTGCCTGGCCTCCGGCGTCATGCGCCTGTGACGGCGCCGTACAGAGCCGCTTCGGAAACCGCCGAGTAGCCGCCAAGACCACGTGGCCCCCGAGGCCGCGCAGTCGCCAAGAAGATGGACACCTGAACATGGGCAAGAACGTCGTCGTACTCGACTACGGGTCGGGGAACCTCCGCTCGGCCCAGCGCGCAGTCGAGCGCACCGGCGCGACCGTCACCGTCACCTCCGACTTCCGGACCGCCATGGAGGCGGACGGCCTGCTCGTCCCCGGCGTCGGCGCCTTCGAGGCCTGCATGCGCGGGCTGAAGGCCGTCCGCGGTGACTGGCTCATCGGCCGCCGCCTCGCCGGGGGCCGCCCGGTCATGGGCATCTGCGTCGGCATGCAGATCCTCTTCGAGAAGGGGGTCGAGCACGGCGTGGAGACGGCCGGCTGCGACGAGTGGCCGGGCACCGTCGAGCCGCTGGACGCGCCGGTCGTCCCGCACATGGGCTGGAACACCGTGGACGCCCCCGAGGGCAGCCGGATGTTCGCCGGGATGGACGCCGACACCCGCTTCTACTTCGTGCACTCCTACGGGGTGCGCACCTGGGACCTGGAGGTGCACAGCGCGCGGATCAACGCCCCGCTGGTCACCTGGTCCACCCACGGCCGGCCGTTCGTCGCGGCCGTCGAGAACGGCCCGCTCTGGGCCACCCAGTTCCACCCCGAGAAGTCCGGCGACGCCGGCGCCGCCCTGCTGACCAACTGGGTCAACACCCTCTGACGATCTGAGAGTTGTCAACACCATGAGCCGCCTCGAACTGCTCCCCGCCGTCGACGTCCGGGACGGCCAGGCCGTCCGCCTGGTCAAGGGCGCCTCCGGCACCGAGACCTCCTTCGGCGAGCCGCTCGCCGCCGCCCTCGCCTGGCAGAACGCCGGCGCCGAGTGGCTCCACCTGGTCGACCTGGATGCCGCCTTCGGCACCGGCTCCAACCGCGACCTGCTCCGCGAGGTCACCGGCGCGCTGGACATCAAGGTCGAGCTCTCCGGCGGCATCCGCGACGACGAGTCGCTGGCCGCCGCCCTCGCCACCGGCTGCACCCGGGTCAACCTGGGCACCGCCGCGCTCGAGAGCCCCGAGTGGGTCGCCAAGGTCATCGCCGAGCACGGTGACAAGATCGCCGTCGGCCTCGACGTGGTCGGCACCACCCTGCGCGGCCGCGGCTGGACCCGCGACGGCGGCCAGCTCTTCGACGTGCTGGCCCGCCTGGACGCCGAGGGCTGCGCCCGCTACGTCGTCACCGACGTCAACCGGGACGGCACCCTGACCGGCCCCAACCTCCAGCTGCTGCGCGACGTCTGCGCCGCCACCGACAAGCCGGTCGTCGCCTCCGGCGGCGTCTCCTCGCTGGACGACCTGCGCGCCATCGCCACGCTGGTCGGCGAGGGAGTCGAGGGCGCCATCGTGGGCAAGGCACTCTACGAGCAGAAGTTCACCCTCGAAGAGGCCCTGGAGGCGGTTTCAGGATGACGGAACGTCAGATCGTACGCGGCCGGGTCGCCGGATTCTCCCCCTGGGAGGGGCAGTTCGGCTACTCGCGGGCGGTCGCGGCCGGGGACCACGTGCACGTGGCCGGCTCCACCGCCTGGGTCGACGGGAAGATCGAGCACGAGGGCGACCCGTACGGGCAGACCCTCGCCGCCTTCGGCGTCGGCCTCCAGGCCCTGGCCGCGTACGGCCTGACCGCGGACGACGTGGTCCGCACCCGGATGTACATCACCCACGTCCGCGACGCCGACGAGGTGGGCCGCGCCCACCGCACCCTCTTCGAAGCCGCCCGCCCGGTCGCCACCATGGTGGTGGTCGCCGGACTGATCGACTCCCGGATGATGGTCGAGGTCGAACTCGACGCCTACCGCGCCGGGCTCGCAAGCACCCTGGAAGGCAAACAGCCGTGACCCTCGCAGTACGAGTCATCCCCTGCCTGGACGTCGACGCCGGCCGAGTGGTCAAGGGCGTCAACTTCCAGAACCTGCGCGACGCCGGCGACCCGGTCGAGATGGCCAAGCTCTACGACGCCGAGGGCGCCGACGAGCTCACCTTCCTCGACATCACCGCCTCCTCGGGGGACCGCGAGACCACCTACGACGTGGTGCGCCGCACCGCCGAGCAGGTGTTCATCCCGCTCACCGTCGGCGGCGGCATCCGCGCCGTCGAGGACGTCGACAAGCTGCTGCGGGCCGGCGCCGACAAGGTCGGCGTCAACACCGCGGCGATCGCCCGCCCGGAGCTGATCCGCGAGATCGCGCAGCGCTTCGGCCGCCAGGTGCTGGTGCTGTCGGTGGACGCCCGGCGCTGCCCGGAGGGCACGGAGACGCCGTCCGGCTTCGAGGTCACCACCCACGGCGGACGCAAGGGCACCGGCCTGGACGCCGTCGAGTGGGCCGGCCGGGCCGCCGAGCTGGGCGCGGGCGAGATCCTGCTCAACTCGATGGACGCGGACGGCACCAAGGACGGCTACGACCTGGACATGATCCGGGCCGTCCGCAAGACCGTCTCCGTCCCGGTGATCGCCTCCGGCGGCGCCGGCAAGGCAGCCGACTTCGCCCCGGCGGTGGAGGCCGGCGCGGACGCGGTGCTGGCCGCCAGCGTCTTCCACTTCGGCGACCTGCGGATCGGCGAGGTCAAGGCCGCGCTGCGCGAGGCCGGCCACCCCGTACGGTGACGCGCGAGGGCCCGCCCGCCACGATGTGTTCCCTCGTGGTGGGCGGGCCCGCTCTTCTCCGCGCTCAGGACTCCTTCGGCGGCTCGCCCTTGATCAGGGCGAACGGCGCGCCGAACGGGTCCGCCAGCCAGGCGATCCGGCCGACGTCCGGGACCTGCTCCGGGCCCATCATCACGGTGCCGCCGGCCGACCGCCCCCGCTCGACCAGCTCGTCCACCACCTCGGTGGCGAAGTACGGCGTCCAGGACGGCGGCTGGCCCTCGCCCATCACCGGGGCGATGCCGCCGAAGCTGGTGGCCCGCTGGTCGCCGTCGGCGGTGGAGACCACCAGGTACTCCATCCCCGGTGCCGGGAACTTCTCCGAGCGCCAGCCGAGGAGCGTCCGGTAGAAGCCGAGGCCGGCCGCCTGGTCGGTGGTGTGCAGTTCCACCCAGACCAGCGCGTTGTCGGTGGACACCGCGTCCAGGCCCTGGGTGGTGCCCGCCTGCCAGATCGCGAACCGGGCGCCCTGCGGGTCGGTGAGCTGGGCCATCCGCCCGGCCTCCATGACGTCGAACGGCGCGACCCGGACGGTGCCGCCGGCCTGCTCGACGGCCTGGGCGGTGGCGTCCGCGTCCGGCGTTTTGAAGTACGTCGTCCAGGTGGACTTCGCACCCTCCTCGGTGAGCGGCCCGACGGCGGCCACGGTCTTGCCGTCGGCCTGGAGGAAGCCGTAGCCGCCGGCCTCCGGGCCGAGAGCCTGGAACGTCCAGCCGAACACCGCGCCGTAGAAGGCGGCGGCCGCGGCAGGGTCCGGGCTGCCGAGGTCGATCCAGCAGGGCGCGCCGGTGGGAAAGTCGGTGGTGAGCATGGGGTGGTGCTCCTTCGACGGGAAGGGACGGCCGGGCGGGTTCGTGGGGGCGTGGACGCACCCCACCCCGGCCATCTGCGAGTCTGCACCCCGGTACCGGCATCCGCAGCCGGGGCGCCGCCGACGCGCCGCAGGCCCCCGGCCGTGCGTGGGACTCCCGCTACGCGCCGGCCACGGGCTCCGCCGGGGGCAGCGGGAGCACGTGCCGCAGGGCGGTGACGGCGTCCGGCGGACCGTCCACCGACAGCTCCGTCCGCTCGCCGCGGCCGTAGACGAACAGCACCAGCTCGCCGGGCTCGCCGGTGATCCGCACGGTCGGAGCGCCCGCTGGGCCGACGGTCACGCTCTGCCCGTCCGGGCGGCGCAGCTCCAGCTGGGCGGGGGAGCGTCGGCCCGCCTCCAGCCGGGCCAGCAGCGGAAGCCGGCGCCAGAGCGCCGCGGCCCGCCCCGGCGGCACCGCCTGCGGCTGCCACTGCGGGCCCGCGCGGCGGACGTCCTCGGCGTGGACGAAGTACTCGACGGTGTTGGCGGCCTCGTCGGCGCCGGGCAGGGCGAACAGCGAGAGCAGCGGCGGGCCGGACCGGAACCGCTGCACCAGCTCCTCGTAGGGGCGCTCGGCGTACCCGCTCTGGACCTGGTGGGTCCAGCCGGCCAGCGGGCCGAGGCGGATGCCCGCCGCGGCGTCCGGCCGGCTCTCCCGGACCACCAGGTGGGCGGCGAGGTCCCGGGTGGACCACCCGGCGCAGAGGGTGGGCGCGTCCGGCCCGGCGGCGGCCAGCAGTTCGGCCAGCCGGTGGCGCTCGGCGAGGGCATGGTTCGACATGGCCACAGCGTAGGGCGTGCCGGTCGGCGTGGCGGACGGCGTGTCGGCCGGCCCTACTTCAGGTGGCCCGTGAGCCGGGTGCCGCCCGGGTGGTTGCTGGCCGTCAGGGTGCAGGTGTAGTCCCGCCAGCCCTGCTGGTAGAAGGTCATCGACGGGCCGAACGGGTAGCCGTAGTACGGCCCGCCGCCGCCCTGGCGGGCGTCCGCCGCGGCCTGGGCCTCCTTGCAGCCGTCCCGCATCGCCTTGCTGATCTGGCTGTCGCCGGTCAGCCCGTCGGGGAGCTGCGGGTTGCCGATTGCCTCGCCGTCGTGCGCGCCCTCGCAGGGGCGCGCCTCCGGCTTGGTGACCGACTTGTTCAGCTGCGGGTGGTCGAAGCAGGAGCCGGCCGTGAAGAAGGTGTACGGCACCGCCTTGGTGGGCGTCGGGGTCGGCGTGGGGGTGGGCGTCGGGGTCGGGACCGGAGTGCTCACGCTCGGGGTGGGCGGGGGCGGCAGTGCGGCCGGCTTCTTCTCCGGCCAGAGCAGCACGGTGGCCACCACCGCGAGCAGCACGGCCAGCACGGCGGAGACGGCGAGGACCAGGCCCCGCGACGGACGGGCGGCGCCGGCTCCGGCCGGCTGCGCGGAGACCGACGGCCCGGGGCCCGACTGCCCGGGGGGCGGCTGCTCGGAGGTCATGGCCACGAGGATGGCCCACGCCGGGGCCGCCCGGCAGGCGGTTGGCACAACTCGTACGAGCACACCGGCTCGGTGCGCGGGAGTCGGCTAGGCTTCCCGGCGGCACGACACGATCCCAGGAGTAGGCGGATGCGCGTCGGAATCACCGGTCACCGGGGCCTGTCGGGGGGCATCACCGAGATGCTGGTCCGCGGGGACCTGTGGAAGCTGGTCACCACCTTCGGCCCGTACGAACTGGTCGGCGTCACCTGCGCGGACGAGGGCCCGGAGACCTGGTTCGCCGACTCCGTGCTGGAGCACGGCGGCAAGCTGGAGGTCATCGTCCCCGCCGGGGCGCCCGTCGTCGGCCGCGCCGACGACACGCACCGGGGCACCCGGCTGCGGCTGATGAACGAGGCCAACGCCGTCCACCGGCTGGCCGCCGCCGAGCACGGCGGCCTCGGTGACGACACCGGGCGGGCCGTGGTCGGCATGATCGACGAGCTGATCGCGGTCTGGGACGGCGGATCCGGCAGCGAGCCCGCACGGGTCGCCGGACTGGCCCGACGGGCCGGGCTGTTCGTGCACCGGATCTGGCCGGCCGGCTGCGAGCGGCCGCACTGAGCGGCCGGGGCCTGCGCCGGCGGGGCCGGGCCGGGATCCGGACGGGGGACCGCCGGGCCGGGCCGGGCTGACACAATGGCCCCATGTCCACCCCCGCCACCCCCACCACACCCGCCACCCCCGGCTCCACCGCCCTGGACCCCGCGATCGCCGCGCGGCTCAAGCGCACCGACGACGGCCTGCTCCCGGCCATCGCGCAGCAGTACGACACCGGCGAGGTGCTGATGCTGGGCTGGATGGACGACGAGGCGCTGCACCGCACCCTCACCACCGGCCGCTGCACCTACTGGAGCCGCAGCCGCCGCGAGTACTGGGTCAAGGGCGACACCTCCGGCCACGTCCAGCAGGTCAGGTCGGTCGCGCTGGACTGCGACGGCGACACCCTGCTGGTCAGGGTCGACCAGACCGGCGCCGCCTGCCACACCGGCGACCGCACCTGCTTCGACGCCGACGTGCTCCCGCTCTCCTGACCCCTCCTACCCCGTAAGGTGCCGCCCGCCATGGACCTCGAAGCCTTCCGCAAGCTCGCCGTCGACACCCGGGTCATCCCGGTCACCCGCAGGCTTCTCGCGGACGGCCTCACCCCGATCGGCCTCTACCGCAGCCTCGCCGACGAGCGCCCCGGCACCTTCCTGCTGGAGTCCGCCGAGCAGGGCCGCAGCTGGTCCCGGTACTCCTTCGTCGGCGTCCGCAGCGGCGCCGTGCTCACCGCCGGCGAGGACGGCGACGCCCGCTGGCACGGCGCCCCGCCGGTCGGCATCCCCACCACCGGCGACCCGCTCCAGGTGCTGCGCGCCGCGCTGGAGACGCTGCACACCCCGCGCCGCACCGACGACGGCCTGCCCCCGCTCACCGGCGGCCTGGTCGGCTACCTCGGGTACGACGTCGTGCGCCGGCTGGAGAAGCTGCCCGACCTCAACCCGGACGACCTCAAGCTCCCCGAGCTGACCATGCTGCTGGCCACCGACCTCGCCGTGCTCGACCACGCCGACGGAACGGTGCTGCTGATCGCCAACGCGGTCAACCACAACGACCTGGCCACCGGCGTCGACGAGGCCTACGCGGACGCGGTGGCCCGGCTCGACGCGATGGAGGCCGACCTGCGGGGGCCGGTCGACCCGGGCCTGGCCACCTTCACCCCGTCCGGCCCCGGCGAGGTCCGCTCGCCGTTCGGCGGCGAGCCGTACCGGGCCGCCGTCGAGGAGGTCAAGGAGCGGATCCGGGCCGGCGAGGCGTTCCAGGTGGTGCCCTCGCAGCGGTTCGAGGCGCCCTGCCCGGCCTCCGCGCTGGACGTCTACCGCGTGCTGCGCACCACCAACCCCAGCCCGTACATGTACCTGTTCCGCTTCCCCGGCCCGGACGGCGGCGCCGAGGGCGGCTTCGACGTGGTCGGCTCCAGCCCGGAGGCGCTGGTGAAGGTCACCGAGGGCGAGGCGATGGTGCACCCGATCGCCGGCACCCGGCACCGCGGCGCCACCCCGCACGAGGACTCCGAGCTGGCCGCCGAGCTGCTCGCCGACCCCAAGGAGCGGGCCGAGCACCTGATGCTGGTCGACCTGGGCCGCAACGACCTCGGGCGGGTCTGCGAGCCGGGCAGCGTCGAGGTGGTCGACTTCATGCAGATCGAGCGGTACAGCCACGTCATGCACATCGTCTCCACGGTGACGGGCAAGGTCGCCCCCGGGCGGACCGCCTTCGACGTGCTGACCGCCTGCTTCCCGGCCGGCACCCTCTCGGGCGCGCCGAAGCCGCGCGCGATGCGCATCATCGAGGAGCTGGAGCCCACCCGCCGGGGCCTGTACGGCGGCTGCGTCGGTTACCTGGACTTCGCCGGGGACTCCGACACCGCGATCGCCATCCGCACCGCCGTCCTGCGCGACGGCACCGCGTACGTCCAGGCGGGCGCGGGCGTGGTCGCCGACTCGGACCCGCACGGCGAGGACACCGAGTGCCGCAACAAGGCCGCCGCCGTCCTGCGGGCCGTGGCCACTGCGAATACGCTGCGCACGCCGCTATCGTGAGGACGGCGCCGCGTTGCTGAGGGAGGCGGCGAGGATGACCGCGATGACCACGGCGAGTGCCTGGGACGCTCTCGAGGGCGTGAACCTTCCGAAGGGTTACCGGGTGGAGATCACGGACGGAAGGATCATCATGACGCCGCAGGGGGAGAGCCGGTGGGAGGTGATCCTCAGCGCATCGCCCCAGATCAAGAAGCAACTCGCTGGTCACGGGCGAGTCCTGTCGGACGTCATGATCGACTTCCCGTCCACGCTCTTCGGCTACGCCCCCGACTTGGCGGTGATCGCCCCGGGGGCCGAGCACAACGGTCGAGGGCGTTACGAGTGGCACGATGTCGAGGCCGTGCTCGAAGTGGTCTCGCCGTCGGGTCAGGACAAGGACTACGTCAGCAAGGTGCGGGTCTATGCGGAGTGCGGGATTCCGATCTACGTGGTGATCGATCCGGCGGACGGGAACTGCACGGTCCACACGGCTCCGTCCCGCAGCGGTGCGTACCGGGAGGCGGAACGGGTGCCGTTCGGAAACGACCTTTTTCTGCCGCTCGGTGATCGGACGCTCGTGGTGGAGACCGATGATTTCCCGATCGAGCGGCCCACCCCGGGTGGGGCGTGAGACATCGGTCGGGGGATAGTGGACGGGTGAGCGTTCCTGACCAGTCCCGTGCCGAGACCCAGTCCACCCCTGCCGGGGCGAAGCCCGGGCGGCGCACGCTCGGCCTGATGTTGCTGCTGACCGTGCTGGGCGCGGTGCTGGTGCTGACCGCCGTCGGCCGGGTCTGGGCCGAGGGCGCGGCCGGCACCCTGGAGGTGTCCGTCACCGGCGGGAAGATCTCCGAACTGCCCGGCGGGCTGGCACTGGTGGCGCTGGCCGCGGCTGTCGCGGTGTTCGCGGTGCGCGGCGCCGGCCGGATCGCGGTCGGCCTGCTGACGCTGCTGGCCGGCCTCGGGGCGGCGGCCGCGGCCGCGGCGGGGGCCGGCGACACCGCCGCGCTGGACGCCGAGGCGGCCCGCAAGCTCGCCCTCTCCGGCACCACCGCGACCGAGGTCGCCCACACCACCTGGCCCTGGGTGGCCCTGCTCGGCGGGCTGCTGCTGGCACTGGCCGGGCTGCTCACCGCCCGGTACGGGCGCGGCTGGCCGGCCATGGGCAGCCGCTACGAGGCGCCCACCCGCAAGGCGCCGGCGAAGGCCGCGGAGTCCCCGGCCGACCTCTGGAAGGCGCTGGACCGCGGCGAGGACCCGACCGCGGTCTGAGACGACGCACCGGGCCCGCGCGGCGTCGCACCGCGCCGGGGGCGCCGCGTGGCGGTGTGACCCGATAGACGAGCACCCGCCTTGGGGCGCCGCCGTGCGGCCCGGCACAATGGAACACGTCAACCCGCCAGGGGCCGGCAGGCCCGGCCGGGCCCCGGAGAGCCAAGGAGCACCATCAGATGGCAGCAGCAGCACACGGTCACACCCCCGCCGCCTGGACCGGCGTGACCATCGCCTTCGTCGGTTTCGCGATCGCGGGCGTCGCGATGATCCTCCCGTCGGTGCTGCTGGTCTGTGCCGGCCTCGCGGTCGTCCTGCTCGGCGGCGTGGTCGGCAAGGCCATGGCGATGGCGGGCATGGGCAGGCAGCCCAGCACGATGGTGTACACCCACGAGGAGCAGGCCGCGCTGGCCACCGCCTGATCTCCCGGCACCTTGTGAACGGCGGGCGTCAACGCCCGCCGCTTTCGTTTCCCCGGTCGGTGTCACGGTGCCCGCCGGGCGTGCCGGGCGGGCACAATCATGGGCGTGACCGCCTCCTCCACCGCCTCCGCCCGGCCGCCCGTCCTGCGCCGGCTGGGCGCGCCGCTGACCGCCCTGGCCGCGGCGACCGTCCCCACCGTGTTCGTCGCCGTGGTGGACCCGAACGCCCCCGGGCACTACCCGACCTGCCCGTTCCTGGTTTTCACCGGCTGGTGGTGCCCCGGCTGCGGCGGGCTGCGCTGCGTCCACGCGCTCGCCCACGGAGACCTCAGCGGCGCGCTGCACGACAACGCGCCCGCGGTGCTGCTGTTCGCCGTCCTGGCGGTGCTCTGGGTGCGCTGGGTGTGGGCGGCGGTCAGCGGCGGGCCCGCGCCGCGGCTCGCGCTCGGTGCGCGGCGCTGGGCGCTGGTGGCACTGCTCCTGCTGGTGTTCACGGTGGTGCGCAACCTGCCGATCGGGGCCGGGCTGGCACCGCCGCTGGTCTGAGCCCGGCCGTCGGTGTGAGGCCGGTGAAATCGCAGCTCGGAGCTGCCCCGGGGGCGTCCGTTCCGCGAGACGCGCGCCGGGCGGATGCGCTGCGCGCCCCCCTTGCCGATACCATCGAAGGGCCGGGGGCCCACTGGCCGTCCGGCTCCTCGCTAGCAGAACTAGCAGACATGATGGGGGCGCTTGCGTGAGTGTGCTCGACTCGATCATCGAAGGGGTCCGCGAGGACCTCGCCGAGCGGCAGGCCCGGGTCTCCCTGGACGAGCTCAAGGAGCTCGCCGCCAAGGCTCCGGACGCCAAGGACGGCGTCGCCGCCCTCCGGGGCGACGGCGTGCGGGTGATCTGCGAGGTCAAGCGCTCCAGCCCGTCCAAGGGCGCACTGGCCGCGATCGCCGATCCGGCCGCCCTGGCATCCGACTACGCGGCAGGCGGCGCCGCCGCGATCAGCGTCCTGACCGAGCAGCGCCGCTTCGGCGGGTCGCTCGCCGACCTGGACGCCGTCCGCGCCGCGGTGGACACCCCGCTGCTGCGCAAGGACTTCATCGTCACCGCCTACCAGCTCTGGGAGGCCCGCGCCCACGGCGCCGACCTCGCGCTGCTGATCGTCGCCGCCCTCGACCAGCCGGCCCTGGTGTCGCTGATCGAGCGCGCCGAGTCGATCGGCCTCACCCCGCTGGTCGAGGTGCACGACGAGGAGGAGATCGCCCGCGCGGTGGACGCCGGCGCGAAGATCATCGGAGTCAACGCCCGCAACCTCAAGACCCTCGAGGTGGACCGCAACACCTTCGGCAACGTCGTCCACGCGATCCCGGACAGCGTCGTCAAGGTCGCCGAGTCCGGGGTGCGCGGCCCGCTGGACGTGATCTCCTACGCCAACCTGGGCGCCGACGCGGTGCTGGTCGGCGAGTCCCTGGTGACCGGCAAGGACCCGCGCGCCGCCGTGGCCGACCTGGTCGCGGCCGGTGCCCACCCCGCCCTGCGGCACAAGGACTGACCCCGCCGCCATGAAACTCGCCTCCCGTCTCGCCCCCGGCTGCCGCCCGCGCGGCTGCCGCGCGCCCGCACGCCGGGTGCTGGGCAGGCGGGTGCGCTACGTGATCGGCTGCGAGCCCGGGCAGGTGCAGGGCCGGCGATGGCGCAGGACGCGCGGCTGACCAGCCGTTCCGACGTCACTGTCGTCATCTTCCAGAAGGACTTCACCATGTCCGAGAAGGACTACCTGCCCGGCGCCGAGGTGCCGGACGCCCGCGGTTACTTCGGCGCCTACGGGGGCCGCTTCATCCCGGAGGCGCTGGTCGCCGCCGTGGAGCAGGTCGCCGAGGAGTACGAGAAGGCCAAGGCCGACCCGGCGTTCGCCGCCGAGCTGGACGGGCTGCTCAAGGACTACACCGGCCGCCCCAGCCCGCTCACCGACGTGCACCGCTTCTCCGCGGAGGCGGGCGGCGCGCGCATCCTGCTCAAGCGCGAGGACCTCAACCACACCGGCTCGCACAAGATCAACAACGTGCTGGGCCAGGCGCTGCTCACCCGGCGGATGGGCAAGACCCGGATCATCGCCGAGACCGGCGCCGGGCAGCACGGCGTGGCCACCGCCACCGCCTGCGCGCTGTTCGGCTTCGACTGCACCATCTACATGGGCGAGGTCGACACCCAGCGCCAGGCGCTGAACGTCGCCCGGATGCGGATGCTCGGCGCCGAGGTGGTGGCCGTGAAGTCCGGCAGCCGCACCCTCAAGGACGCCATCAACGAGGCGTTCCGCGACTGGGTCGCCAACGTGGACTCCACCCACTACCTGTTCGGCACCGTGGCCGGCCCGCACCCGTTCCCGATGATGGTCCGCGACTTCCACCGGGTCATCGGCGTCGAGGCGCGCCAGCAGGTCCTGGACCGGACCGGCCGGCTGCCGGACGCCGTCGTCGCCTGCGTCGGCGGCGGTTCCAACGCGATGGGCATCTTCCACGAGTTCATCCCGGACGCGGGCGTGCGCCTGATCGGCTGCGAGGCGGCCGGCGAGGGCGCGGAGACCCCGAAGCACGCCGCCACCCTCACCAAGGGCGACCCGGGCGTGCTGCACGGCTCCCGCACCTACGTCCTCCAGGACGAGGACGGCCAGACCATCGAGTCGCACTCCATCTCGGCCGGCCTGGACTACCCGGGCGTCGGCCCGGAGCACGCCTGGCTGAAGGACACGGGCCGGGCCGAGTACCGCCCGGTCACCGACGACGCCGCCATGCAGGCGCTGCGGCTGCTGTCCCGCACCGAGGGCATCATCCCGGCCATCGAGAGCGCCCACGCCCTGGCCGGCGCCCTGGAGCTGGGCCGCGAGCTCGGGCCCGAGGCCACCATCCTGGTCTCGCTCTCCGGGCGCGGCGACAAGGACATGCACACCGCGGCCGAGTACTTCGGCCTGTACGACGAGGCCGGCAACAACCCGGCCGGCGACAACGGGGCCGACGGCGCCGGCAACGGGGGTAAGTGACCATGGCTTCGAAGCTCAGCGGCATCCTGGCCGCCGCCAAGGCGGAGAACCGCGCCGCGCTGATCGGCTACCTGCCGGCCGGCTTCCCGAGCGTCGACGGCGGCGTGCGCGCCGTCAACGCGCTGGTCGAGGGCGGCTGCGACATCGTCGAGGTCGGCCTGCCGCACTCCGACCCGGTGCTGGACGGCCCGACCATCCAGACCGCGGACGACATCGCGCTGCGGGCCGGCGTGCGGATCAAGGACGTGCTGCGCACCGTTCAGGAGGTGGCCGGCGCCCACCCCGGGGCGGCGGTGCTGGTCATGACCTACTGGAACCCGGTCGAGCGCTACGGCGCCGCGCGGTTCGCCGCCGACCTGGCCGCCGCCGGCGGCGCCGGCTGCATCCTGCCGGACCTGCCGGTGGAGGAGTCCGAGGAGTGGCGCAAGGCGGCGGACGAGCACGGGCTCGACACCGTCTTCGTGGTCGCCCCGAGCAGCAAGGACAAGCGACTCGCCGAGGTGACCGCGGCGGGCTCCGGCTTCGTCTACGCGGCCGCGGTGATGGGCGTGACCGGCTCCCGCGCCCAGGTCGGCGACCTCGCCGAGGACCTGGTCGCCCGTACCCGGGCCACCACGGCGCTGCCGGTCTGCGTCGGCCTCGGCGTCTCGACGGCCGACCAGGCCGCCCAGGTGGCCGGCTTCGCCGACGGCGTGATCGTCGGCTCGGCCTTCGTCCAGCGGATCCTGGACGCCGACGGTGACGAGCAGGCCGCACTGGCGGCCGTCCGCACCCTGGCCGGCGAGCTGGCGGAGGGCGTCCGCCGCCGGTAGGCACACCCGCTCCGTGACGGCCCGCCGCCCCTCCACCGGGGGCGGCGGGCCGTCGTCGTTCCCGGGTGGAACCCGAACGGGTGAACAGTGGCGCTCTGACGCATCAGCGGGGGTTGACCGGCGTTGAGTGGAGGGACGAGTGCACGAACGACGTGCGCGGGGGCGTGAGACGAACGGAAGGGGTCCGCCGGTGCCGGGTCTCCAGCGAGCGGTCCTGCTGCGGGCGGCCGCGGCCGTGCTGGCGCTGGGTGCCGCGGTCGGGGCGGACCACACCGTGGTGGGGGAGGCGCTGGCCAAGCGGGGTGCCGAGCGCGCCGAGCGGGAGGCGTACGTGTGCGCGCGGGCGGCCCGGGCGGACGCGGTGGCCAGGGCCGCGCGGTCGCATCTGCTGGGGCGCCCGGCGCTGGACGGCCCGGGGCGCCCGCCCGGCTGCGGCACCGGCGGCCGCTAGCGCGGATTCGGACAGAACCTTATAAGCCGTCACTCTTTCGGCTTAATTCCTGAATATGGAGGAACCGACCTTCATCCCTTACGGTTCATCAGGAAGTGAAGGTGTTTCCCGAGGGGGTTACCTATATGGCGGCCGGCCCGGCGGTGCGGCGCAGCAGCGTGGTGTGGACGGAATGGGTCGGTACGGCGGTGCGGCTGGGCCTCGCCGTGGTCTGGGGCTGGGCCGGTCTGGCCAAGATCTCCGACCCGGCAGCGGCCGCCCAGGCCGTGCGCGCGTACGAGATCCTGCCCGAGTCGCTGGTCAAACCGGTGGGGTACGCGCTGCCGTTCCTGGAACTGGCGCTCGCGGCGCTGCTGGTGATCGGGCTGGGGGTGCGGCTGGTGGCCGCGGTCTCCGCGCTGCTGCTGCTCGCCTTCATCGGGGGGATCGCCTCCGCCTGGGCCCGCGGCATCTCGATCGACTGCGGCTGTTTCGGCGGCGGCGGAGCGGTGGACGCGTCGCAGACGGAGTACCTCCAGGAGATCTTGCGCGACACCGGCTTCCTGCTGCTGGCCGGCTGGCTGCTCTGGCGGCCCCGCACCAAGTTCTCCGTGGACGGCTGGCTGGCGACCTGACCGGCAGGCACCCCGCACCCACCCCCGACCTGGCCCTCCCCCCGATTGTGGATGTCAAGGCAGATGAGCGAGAAGAACCGAGAAGGCAAGCGCACCGCCCGCGAGCGGATGCAGGCGGAGCGGGCGGCCGACGAGGCCCGCGCCCGGCGGAAGAAGAAGCTGCTGGTGGGCGGGGCGG
Organism: Kitasatospora sp. NPDC032757; assembly: GCF_055579305.1. Taxonomy (NCBI): domain Bacteria; kingdom Bacillati; phylum Actinomycetota; class Actinomycetes; order Kitasatosporales; family Streptomycetaceae; genus Kitasatospora; species Kitasatospora sp. NPDC032757. The sequence goes on from NZ_JBVINN010000003.1 coordinate 366,044, forward strand.
TGCTGGCGGTGATCGCCGCCGCCGTGATCACCGGCGTCGTGGTGCAGAACGAGCGCTCCAAGCCGGAGACCCCGGCCGCCGCCCCGGCCGGCACGCTCGGCGACAAGAACCTGGTCATCCCGGTCGGCGCGGACAACGCCCCGTCCGTCCTCACCGTCTACGAGGACCCGCGCTGCCCCGCCTGCGGCACCTTCGAGCGTGAGTTCTCGTCGACCGTCGACCAGCTGGAGGACGCGGGCAAGATCTACACCAATTACCACATCGTGTCGTTCATCGACCGGGCCGTGCCGGGCAAGGGCTCCAAGTACGGGGCCAACGCGCTGGCCTGCGCCCAGGACGCCGGGCACTTCCGCGACTACCACGACGTGCTCTACCGCAACCAGCCGGACGAGACCAACGACGCCTTCCGCGACAAGGCCACCCTGATCAGCCTGGCCAAGCAGGTCGACGGCCTGGACACGCCGGCCTTCGAGGCCTGCGTCAACGACAACAAGTACGCCGGCTGGGTCTCCGCCGTCCAGCAGGACTTCGACAAGTCCGGCTACAAGTCGACGCCGACGGTGCTGCTCAACGGTCAGCCGATCTACCCGAAGAACGGCAGCGAGGAGATCACCCCGCAGAACCTGGTGAAGTGGGTGGACGCCGCCAACCAGGGCAAGCCGCTGGGCACGACCGGCTCGCACGGCCAGTCCCCGGCGCCCACCAGCACCGCCTCGGAGAGCAACAACCCGTCGCCGAAGGCCGGCTGAGGACCGGCCCGGCCGGGCCGCCCGCCGCCGTCCCCTCCCCGTCCGGAGGGGGCGGCGCGCCGCCGCGCACCCTGTTGTTCGGGATCTGTGACCCCGGGGGTGTCCGGGGCGGGCCGCCGACCCTGTAGCGTCGGAGCTGCCATGGATATCGCCTACATTCCCAGCCCGTCGCGGGGCGTCCTCTATCTCGGACCGATCCCGCTGCGCGCCTACGCCTTCTGCATCATCCTCGGTGTCGTCGTGGCCGTCTGGCTCGGCAGCAAGCGCTGGGTCGCCCGGGGCGGTGGCAAGCACACGGTCGGCGACATCGCCGTCTGGGCTGTGCCGTTCGGCCTGGTCGGCGGCCGGCTCTACCACGTGATCACCGACCACCAGCTGTACTTCGGCGAGGGCAAGAACCCCTGGAACGCCTTCAAGATCTGGGAGGGCGGCCTCGGGATCTGGGGCGCGATCGCGCTGGGCGCGGTCGGCGCCTGGATCGGCGCCCGCCGCCGGGGCGTGCCGCTGCCCGCCTACGCCGACTCCATCGCCCCGGGCATCGCGCTCGCGCAGGCGATGGGCCGCTGGGGCAACTGGTTCAACCAGGAGCTGTACGGCCGGGAGACCACGCTGCCGTGGGGCCTGGAGATCGACAAGACGCTGCCCAACGGTGAGGTCGTCACCGGGGTCTACCACCCGACCTTCCTCTACGAGTCGCTCTGGTGCGTCGGGGTCGCGCTGCTGGTGATCTGGGCGGACCGCCGGTTCACCCTCGGCCACGGCCGGGCCTTCGCGCTGTACGTGGCCGCGTACACGGTCGGCCGGTTCTGGACCGAGTGGCTGCGGATCGACGAGGCGCACGTGATCCTGGGCCTGCGGCTCAACGACTGGGTGGCGATCGCGGTGTTCCTGGCCGCCGTCGCCTACTTCGTGATCGTCGGGAAGAAGCGGCCCGGCCGGGAGGACCCGGCGAGCATCGACCCGACGGCGACCGGCGCGGAGAGCATCGACCCGACGGCGACCGATCCGGCGGTGACCGGCCCGTCCGGTGCTTCCGAGGCGACGGGTGCCTCGGACGGGAGCGCCGCACAGTCTCGCCCTTCGGACAAGAAGGTGGACACCGAGCCGGCCGACGCGGCCCGCGGAAGTGCCGGCAAGGACGCCAAGAACCTCACCTGACCAGCGACTTCCATCGCCTCCGGCCGCTCTTCCGCACCTCGCGGACGGCGGCCGGAGCGCTGTTCGGACAGCCTTACTTTGCTGGAAATGCCCAGGCCGGGCGGGCTACGTTCGAATCATCAGACGATCGGACGGAGGCCCGAAACCGTGAGCGCGACCACCCTTGACCCCGAGGCCGGGCACCACCCCCGCATACCCGCCGCCGGGCACCACCGCGATGTGAACGGCGGCTGGCTGCGGCCGGCCGTGTTCGGCGCGATGGACGGGCTGGTCTCCAACTTCGCGCTGATGACCGGCGTGGTGGGCGGCGCGGTCTCCAGCAGCACGGTGGTGCTGACCGGCCTGGCCGGGCTGGCGGCGGGCGCCTGCTCGATGGCAGCGGGGGAGTACACCTCGGTGGCCTCCCAGCGTGAGCTGGTGCAGGCCGAGATCGAGGCCGAGCGGCTCGAGCTGAGCCGCAACCCCCACGGCGAGCTGGCCGAGCTGGCCGAGCTGTACGTGGCGCGCGGGGTGGAGCCGGCGCTGGCGCACGAGGTGGCCCGCCAGCTCTCCGCCGACCCGAACCGGACGCTCGAGGTGCACGTCCGGGAGGAGCTGGGCGTCGACCCCGACGACCTGCCCTCGCCGTGGGTCGCGGCCGGCTCCTCGTTCGTCTGCTTCGCGGTCGGCGCGCTGCTGCCGCTGCTGCCGTACCTGCTGGGCGCGACCTCGCTGGTGCCGGCGCTGCTGCTCTCCGTGGCCGGTCTCTTCGCGTGCGGCGCGGTGGTGGCCCGGGTGACGGCGCGCACCTGGTGGTTCAGCGGGCTGCGGCAGCTGCTGCTGGGCGGGGCGGCGGCCGGGGTGACGTACCTGCTGGGCTGGCTGATCGGCGGCCACGTCGGCTGAGCGGCCGGGCAGTCACGTCGGGTGAGCGGGCCGGCGGCCACGTCGGCTGAGCGGCCGGGCCGCCACCTCGGCCGGGCGGCCGTGCCGGGCGGGTGAGCGGCCCGGAGCCGGGTCGTGGGATGGTACAGCGACCTGCATGATTATGCGACGGATCGCGTGACGTTCCGCACATAGAGGGCGGATGGCGCCTGGCCTAGTCTCATCATTCGGGCCCAGGGGCCGCGGATTCGCATCCTGGGGCCGACTCCGGGAAAGGATTCGCAGGCGACCTTGATCGGCTTCTGTGGCCGGGGGATTTCGCCCCTGTTTCGAGCGGCCCACCGCCGGGCACAATCGTCGGGACGTGCGCTGTGGCACGTCCTCTCATTGCGCCCTTGACCTGCGCATCCGTCCGCGATGTGGACGCGATATTCCGCTTCCCGGGATCTTGGGCATCATGTAACTTGCACGAAATCGCACCAGGGCCAACGTCGTCCCTACTGCACCAGCTCCCCCAGCCCTCTGCTGGGAGGTAACGAATGACGACGACGGGAGAGCCGATGCTGTCTGCATCCATGCACTCCGCCAACGAGCCCCAGGCCGGCGCAGCGCGCCCGCCGTACGCGCTCGTTCCGGATGCGCGACCTGCTGCTCAGGGCCTGTACGACCCGCGAAACGAGCACGATGCCTGTGGCGTCGGCTTCGTCGCCACGCTGACCGGCATCGCCGACCACAAGATCGTCGAGCAGGCGCTGACCGTCCTGCGCAACCTGGAGCACCGCGGCGCCACCGGCGCCGAGCCGGACTCCGGTGACGGCGCGGGCATCCTGACGCAGGTCCCGGACGCATTCCTGCGCTCCAAGGTCGACTTCGAGCTGCCCGTCGCCGGCGCGTACGCGGTCGGCATCGCCTTCCTGCCCGACGAGGACGCGGCCGACGCCGCCGCCGTCGCGCGGATCGGGGCCATCGCCGCGGAGGAGGGCCTGACCGTCCTCGGCTGGCGCGACGTCCCGGTCACCCCGGACCTGCTGGGCGCCACCGCCCGCAGCGTGATGCCGCGCTTCCGGCAGGTGTTCCTCGCGGCAGCGGGCAACGGGCAGAGCCTGGGCAAGGACGGCGCCGAGGGCATCGCGCTGGACCGGATCGCCTTCGTCGTCCGCAAGCGCTCCGAGCGTGAGGCCGGCGTCTACTTCCCGTCGCTCTCCGCGCGCACCATCGTCTACAAGGGCATGCTGACCACCGGCCAGCTGGAGCCCTTCTTCCCCGACCTGTCGGACCGGCTCTACGCCTCCGCGCTCGGCCTGGTGCACTCGCGGTTCTCCACCAACACCTTCCCGAGCTGGCCGCTCGCCCACCCGTACCGCTTCGTCGCGCACAACGGCGAGATCAACACGGTCAAGGGCAACCGGAACTGGATGACCGCCCGCGAGTCCCAGCTCGCCACCGACCTCATCCCCGCCAACAGCAAGGGCCAGGGGCTGAGCCGGATCTTCCCCGTCTGCACCCCGGACCACTCCGACTCGGCGTCCTTCGACGAGGTCCTGGAGCTGCTCCACCTCGGCGGACGCTCGCTGCCGCACTCGGTGCTGATGATGATCCCGGAGGCGTGGGAGAACCACGCCACCATGGACCCGGCCCGCCGCGCGTTCTACCAGTACCACTCCAACCTGATGGAGCCCTGGGACGGCCCGGCCTGCGTCACGTTCACCGACGGCACCCAGATCGGCGCCGTGCTGGACCGCAACGGCCTGCGCCCGGCCCGCTACTGGATCACCGAGGACGGCCTGGTCGTCCTCTCCTCCGAGGTCGGCGTGCTCGACATCGAGCAGGAGAAGGTCGCCAAGAAGGGCCGCCTGCAGCCCGGCAAGATGTTCCTCATCGACACCGCGGAGCACCGCATCGTCGAGGACGAGGAGATCAAGTCGGCGCTGGCCTCCGAGCACCCCTACGCGGAGTGGGTCGCCGGCGGCCAGATCCAGCTCGCCAAGCTGCCCGAGCGCGAGCACATCGCGCACACCCACGCGTCGGTCACCCGCCGCCAGCAGACCTTCGGCTACACCGAGGAGGAGCTGCGGGTCATCCTGGCGCCGATGGCGAAGACCGGCGGCGAGGCGCTCGGCTCGATGGGCACCGACAGCCCGATCGCCGCGCTCTCCGAGAAGCCGCGCCTGCTGTTCGACTACTTCGTGCAGCTCTTCGCGCAGGTCACCAACCCGCCGCTGGACGCCATCCGCGAGGAGCTCGTCACCTCGCTGCTGTCCAACCTCGGCCCCGAGGGCAACCTGCTGGCCGCCGAGGCCGCCGCCTGCCGTTCCGTCGGCATCACCTTCCCGGTGATCGACAACGACGAGCTGGCCAAGCTCGTCCACATCAACGCCGACGGCGACCAGCCCGGGCTCAAGGCCGTCACCCTGTCCGGCCTCTACAAGGTCGCCACCGGCGGCGAGGGCCTGGCCGCCCGCCTGGCCGAGATCGCCGCCGAGGCCGACGCCGCGATCGCCGACGGCGCCCGGATCGTCGTGCTCTCCGACCGGCACTCCGACGCCGAGCACGCCCCGATCCCCTCGCTGCTGCTCACCTCCGCGATCCACCACCACCTCATCCGCACCAAGCAGCGCACCCAGGTGTCGCTGCTGGTCGAGGCCGGTGACGTCCGCGAGGTGCACCACGTCGCGCTGCTGATCGGCTACGGCGCCGGCGCGGTCAACCCGTACCTGGCCATGGAGTCCGTCGAGGACCTCGTCGCCCAGGGCGTCTTCATCGAGGGCGTCGAGCCCGAGAAGGCCATCAAGAACCTGATCAAGGCGCTCGGCAAGGGCGTGCTCAAGGTCATGTCCAAGATGGGCATCTCCACCGTCGCCTCCTACCGCGGCGCGCAGGTCTTCGAGGCGATCGGCCTCTCCCAGGAGCTCGTCGGCACCTACTTCGCCGGCACCACCACCAAGCTCGGCGGAATCGGCCTGGAGCAGATCGCCAAGGAGGTGGCCGCCCGCCACGCCAAGGCGTACCCGGCCTCCGGCATCCCCGCCGCGCACCGCGCGCTGGACATAGGCGGCGAGTACCAGTGGCGCCGCGAGGGCGAGCCGCACCTGTTCGACCCGGACACCGTCTTCCGGCTCCAGCACTCCACCCGCAACCGCCGGTACGACATCTTCAAGCAGTACACGGACCGGGTGAACGAGCAGTCCGAGCGGCTGATGACGCTGCGCGGCCTGTTCCGGCTGGACGGCCTCGACCGCACCCCGATCTCCGTCGACGAGGTCGAGCCGGTCTCCGAGATCGTCAAGCGCTTCTCCACCGGCGCCATGTCCTACGGCTCGATCTCCCGTGAGGCGCACGAGACCCTCGCCATCGCGATGAACCGCCTCGGCGGCAAGTCCAACACCGGCGAGGGCGGGGAGGACCCGGACCGCCTGTACGACCCGGAGCGCCGCTCGGCGATCAAGCAGGTCGCCTCCGGCCGGTTCGGCGTCACCTCCGAGTACCTGGTCAACGCGGACGACATCCAGATCAAGATGGCCCAGGGCGCCAAGCCCGGCGAGGGCGGCCAGCTGCCCGGCCACAAGGTGTACCCGTGGGTCGCCAAGACCCGGCACTCCACCCCGGGTGTCGGCCTGATCTCCCCGCCGCCGCACCACGACATCTACTCCATCGAGGACCTGGCCCAGCTGATCCACGACCTCAAGAACGCCAACCCGGCGGCCCGCATCCACGTGAAGCTGGTCTCCGAGGTCGGCGTCGGCACGGTCGCCGCAGGTGTCTCCAAGGCGCACGCGGACGTGGTCCTGGTCTCCGGCCACGACGGCGGCACCGGCGCCTCGCCGCTGACCTCGCTCAAGCACGCGGGCGGCCCCTGGGAGCTCGGCCTCGCCGAGACCCAGCAGACCCTGCTGCTCAACGGCCTGCGCGACCGGATCGTCGTCCAGACCGACGGCCAGCTGAAGACCGGCCGCGACGTGGTCATCGCCGCGCTGCTGGGCGCGGAGGAGTTCGGCTTCGCCACCGCCCCGCTGGTCGTCTCCGGCTGCATCATGATGCGCGTCTGCCACCTGGACACCTGCCCGGTCGGCGTCGCCACCCAGAACCCGGTGCTGCGCGACCGCTTCTCCGGCAAGCCCGAGTTCGTGGTCAACTTCTTCGAGTTCATCGCCGAGGAGGTCCGGGAGATCCTGGCCGAGCTCGGCTTCCGCTCGATCGAGGAGGCCGTCGGCCACGCCGAGCACATCAACGCGGCCGCCGCGATCGACCACTGGAAGGCCGCCGGGCTCGACCTGGCCCCGCTCTTCCACGTGCCCGAGCTGCCCGAGGGCGCGGCCCTGCACTGCACCACCACGCAGGACCACGCGCTCGACAAGGCCCTGGACAACCAGCTGATCGACCTGGCCCAGGACGCCCTGGAGCGCGGCGACGCCGTCCGCATCCAGCTGCCGATCCGCAACGTCAACCGCACGGTCGGCACCATGCTCGGCCACGAGGTGACCAAGCGGTACCGCGGCGAGGGCCTGCCCGAGGGCACCATCGACGTGACCTTCACCGGCTCGGCCGGCCAGTCGTTCGGCGCCTTCGTGCCGAAGGGCGTCACGCTGCGGCTGGAGGGCGACGCCAACGACTACGTCGGCAAGGGCCTCTCCGGCGGTGTGGTCGTCGTCCGCCCGGCCCGGGACGCCGCCGCGATCGGCGCCGACGCGCAGAACCACGTCATCGCCGGCAACACCATCGGCTACGGCGCCACCGGCGGCCGCGTCCACCTGCGCGGCAAGGCCGGCGAGCGTTTCGCCGTCCGCAACTCCGGTGCGACCCTGGTGGTCGAGGGCGTGGGCGACCACGGCCTGGAGTACATGACCGGCGGCCGGGTCGTCATCCTCGGCGAGACCGGTCGCAACCTGGCGGCGGGCATGTCCGGCGGTGTCGCCTACGCGCTGGACCTGCGCCCCGCCAACGTGAACGACGGCATGGTGGGCATCGAGGCCCCGACCGCCGCCGACCGCGACTGGCTGCGCGAGACCGTGCAGCAGCACTACGAGGAGACCGGCTCCACCGTGGCCGCCGAGCTCCTGGCCGACTGGGGCAGCGGGGTCTCCCGCTTCTCCAAGATCATGCCGACCGACTACAAGGCTGTGCTCGCCGCCAAGGACGCCGCTGAGCGCGATGGCCTCTCCGAGGCCGAGACCACTCGCAAGATGATGGAGGCGGCACGTGGCTGACCCCAAGGGCTTCCTGACCACCGGCAAGCAGCTGGCCGAGCGCCGGCCCGTGGACGTCCGTCTGCGGGACTGGAACGAGGTCTACGTCGAGCGCAGCCTCCTGCCGATCATCACCAAGCAGGCCGGCCGCTGCATGGACTGCGGCATCCCGTTCTGCCACAACGGCTGCCCGCTCGGGAACCTCATCCCCGAGTGGAACGACCTCGCCTACCGCGACGACTTCGCCGGCGCGATCGAGCGGCTCCACGCGACCAACAACTTCCCGGAGTTCACCGGGCGGCTCTGCCCGGCTCCCTGTGAGTCCGCGTGCGTGCTGGGCATCAACCAGGACGCGGTGACCATCAAGAACGTCGAGGTCACCATCATCGACAAGGCCTGGGACCGCGGCGGCGTCACGCCGCAGATCCCGGAGCGGCTGTCCGGCAAGACGGTCGCCGTCGTCGGCTCCGGCCCGGCCGGCCTGGCCGTCGCCCAGCAGCTCACCCGGGCCGGGCACACCGTGGTGGTGTACGAGCGCGCCGACCGCATCGGCGGCCTGCTGCGCTACGGCATCCCCGAGTTCAAGATGGAGAAGCGCCACATCAACCGCCGCATCGAGCAGATGCGCGCGGAGGGCACCCGCTTCCGCACCGGCGTCCACGTCGGCGAGGACATCACCGGGCAGCAGCTGCGCGAGCGCTTCGACGCGGTCGTCGTGGCCGCCGGCGCCACCACCGCCCGCGACCTGCCGGTGCCCGGGCGCGAGCTCAAGGGCATCCACCAGGCCATGGAGTACCTGCCGCTGGCCAACAAGGTGCAGGAGGGCGACTTCGTCGAGCCGCCGATCACCGCCAAGGGCAAGCACGTCGTCGTCATCGGCGGCGGCGACACCGGCGCCGACTGCCTCGGCACCGCGCTGCGCCAGGGGGCGGCCTCGGTCACCCAGCTGGAGATCATGCCGCGCCCCGGCGACGACCGCCCCGGCCACCAGCCCTGGCCGACCATGCCGATGACGTACAAGGTCACCTCGGCCCACGAGGAGGGCGGTGAGCGCATCTACGCGGTCAACACCACCCACTTCACGGGCGACGAGGACGGCAACGTCCAGGAGTTGCACCTGGTCGAGGTGGAGTTCAAGGACGGCCGGTTCGAGCCGGTGCCCGGTACCGAGCGGTCGATTCCGGCCCAGCTCGTCACCCTCGCCATGGGCTTCACCGGCACGGACGTCAGGAACGGCCTGGTCGAGCAGCTCGGCGTCGAGCTGGACGCCCGCGGCAACGTGGCGCGGGACGGCCGGTTCGCCACCAACGTGGACGGCGTGTACGTCTGCGGTGACGCCGGCCGCGGCCAGTCGCTGATCGTCTGGGCCATCGCGGAGGGCCGCTCGGCCGCCGCCGCGGTGGACAAGTACCTGGGCGGCAAGACCCCGCTGCCCGCTCCGATCCGGCCCACGGACCGCCCGCTGGTGGTCTGACGCCCCGCCCGACCCGCCGGCGGCCCCACCGCCGGCGGGACCGGGCCACCCCCCCCGAACGCCCGGCACCGCATTGCCGGGAGTACGAGCCGCTGCCCCCGCCAGCGTCGCCGGGCCTACGCGGTACCCAGGCGCCTGCCCTCTCCCCGACCAGTGGAGGGCGGGCGCCTCTTCGCGTCCGGGGGCCTTCGGCGTCCGGGGGCCCTTGGCGTCCGGTGTCTCTTCCCGTCCGGGACCGGCCGTCCGGGACCGGCTGTGCGGGGTCACTGGCGCAACAGGAGTTCGGCCGCCTCGGTACGGGCGTACAGCACCGTACGGCCGGTGCGGTGGCGGGCGGTCAGGCCCGCCCCGGTCAGCGCGGTCAGGTGGTGCGAGACGTTGGCGGCGGACAGGCCGGTGCGGGCGGCGAGTTCGGTGGTCGAGGCCGGCGCGTCGAGCTCGGCGAGCAGCCGGGCGCGGGTACGGCCGATCACGCTGGCCAGGCCGTCCGGCACGGCGGCACCGGACGTCTCCCACAGCGTGGCCACCCCGCGCGGCGGGTAGACCAGGCCCGGCTGCCACGGCGGGTTCAGCTGGGAGTAGACGCCCGGCCAGGCGAAGACGGTGGGGGCGAGGACCAGGCCGCGCTCGCCGTCCAGCCGCCGCTGCACGTCCACCAGGCGGTGGGCGATCCGCAGGGTGTCACGCTCCCAGCTCACCTGGGGGTGCAGGTCGGCGAAGAGCGCGGCCGGCCCGCCCGCCGACATCTGGCGGGCCCGCCGCAGGATCTCGCCCTCGGTGAGCCGCTGGATGCGCGGCCAGTGCGGGGCGATCGCGGCCGTCCAGTACGCCTGGACCTCGGCCGCCAGCCTGGCCAGCCCCGCCTCCGGGTCGGCCCACAACTCGGCGACCAGCGGAGGGAGTTCTCCGTCGAGCCGGGCGAGGTCGCGGCGGACCACCGCCGGGTCGGCGGCGGCCAGCTCGGCCACCGCCTGCTCGATGGTGAGCGTGGAGTGCACCGGTACCGGGGTCAGGAAGTCGGGCACGTACACCGTGGGCAGCCGGACCAGCTGGGAGAGCAGCTCCCAGCGGACGCCGGCCAGCCGCTGCCGGGCCTGCCGCACCCAGGGCAGGTGGACGCCGTGCCGGCCCGGCTCCTTCAGCACCTCCACGCTGGTGACGACCTCCGACAGCGGCGAGGCGGCGAAGCGCGTCCGGGCGAGGTCCTGGGCCGAGAACTCCCAGACGAGCATGGCGGCCTCCGTCGAGGATTCGATCAGAATGGAATCTCTGTGCAGCGGTGATCATGCCCGGGAAGCTCGTGCCATGACCACCGCCACGCTCCCCCCGCTCCGGGACCGGCTCGGCCTCCCGGAGACCGCCGGCCGCCACCGCCTGATCGGCGCCCACCTCGTGGACAGCCTCGGCACCGGGCTGATCCTCGCCTTCACACTCGTCTACTTCGCCCGCACCACCACCCTCACCCTGGCCGCCATCGGCGCCGCCGTCACCACGGCCCGGCTGCTGGCCCTGCCCACCGCGATCGCCGTCGGCCCGCTGATCGACCGGTACGGCGCCCGGGCGGTGGCGGCCTGCGGCAACGCACTCTCCGCGCTCGCCTACGGCGGCTTCCTGCTCGCCGGGCAGGCCTGGCAGATCGTGCTGGTCTGCCTGCTCACCCAGATCGGGCACGTCGCCTACTGGACCTCCAGCACCGGCCTGGTGGTGCTGGCCTCCGCCGAGGGCGAGCGGACCCGCTGGTTCGCGCTGGTGCAGACGCTGCGCAACACCGGGATGGGACTGGGCGGGGCGCTCGGCGCCGTCCTGGTGGCCGACGACGGGACGGGCGGGCTGCGGGCACTGGTGGTGCTCAACGCGGCCAGCTACGCGGTGGCGGCGGGCCTGCTGGGCTCCTGGCGCCCCGCCGCGGCGACGCCCGCCCCCGCGGAGCCCGCCGCGCCGTCCGCGAAGGCGCCGTCCGCGACGGCGGAGCCCGTGACGGCGGAACGGGATCGCGGCGGCTACCGGGCGGTGCTGCGGGACCGGCGGTACCTGCTGCTGGTCGTCGTCCACCTGGCCTTCGTCTTCGGCTCGATGATCATCAGCATGCTGCTCGCCGTCTACCTCACCGAGGGCCTGCACCGCGACGCCTGGCTGGCCGGCTCGCTGCTCGTCCTCAACGGCGTCCAGGTGGTGCTCACCCAGAACGCGGTGGCCCGACGGCTCGAACGGTTCCGCCCCACCCGGGTGGTCGCCGCCGGCGCCCTGCTCAACGCGCTCTCCTTCGGCCTGTTCGCGCTCCTGGCCGCCGCCCCCGGCTGGATCGTCACCGCCGGCCTGTTCGCGGCGATGGCGGTCTTCAACCTCGCCGAGACCGTCGCCACCCCCTACGCGGAGGAGCTCAGCGTCTCGCTCGCCGACCCCGCCCGCCGCGGCCGCTACCTCGCCGTCTACCAGCTCTCCTGGAACCTCGGCCAGGCCGTCGCCCCCGCCCTGCTCACCCTCCTCCTCGGCCGCGGCGCCGCCTGGCCGTGGCTGTTCCTGCTGGTGCTGAGCCTGGCCGCGGTGCCCGGACTGCTGCGCCTGGAGCGCCTCCGCTGACGGACTGTTGTTTGTCGGTGCCAAGTGGCAGACTGCGCCCGACGGCCGGGGGGCTGCGCGAGGTGCGGAGGTTGACGGGATGAGCATGACTCAGGCAGGCGGGGGTGCCACGGTACGGCGCCTGCTGCTGGGCTCCCAGCTGCGCAGGCTGCGGGAGGCCAGGGGCGTCAGCCGGGAGGAGGCCGGCTACTCGATCCGCGCCTCGGAGTCGAAGATCAGCCGCATGGAGCTCGGCCGGGTCGGTTTCAAGGAGCGCGACGTCGCCGACCTGCTCACCCTGTACGGCGTCGAGGCCGAGCAGGAACGGGCCTCCGTCCTCGGCCTCGTCCGCGACGCCAACGCGACGTCCTGGTGGCACGCGTACGGCGACGTGCTGCCCGGCTGGTTCCAGACCTACCTCGGGCTGGAGGAGGCCGCCTCCGACATCCGCAGCTACGAGGTCCAGTTCGTCCACGGGCTGCTGCAGACCGCCGACTACGCGCGGGCCGTGATCACGCACGGCGGCCACGTCACCGAGCCGGGCGAGGTCGAGCGGCGGGTCGAGGTCCGGCTGAGGCGCCAGCAGGTCCTCACCGCGGGGCGGCCGCCGCGGCTGCTCGCCGTCCTGGACGAGGCCGCGCTGCGCCGCCCCTGGGGCGGGCCGGAGCTGATGCGGGCCCAGATCGACCGGCTGCTGGAGCTGACCGACCTGCCCAACGTGGTGCTCCAGGTGATGCCCCTGGGGTTTGGAGGGCTGCGGGCGGAGGGCGGCGCCTTCTCGGTGCTCGGCTTCGCCGAGCCGGAGCTCGCGGACGTCGTCTACCTGGAGCAGTTCACCACCGCGCTGTACCTGGACAAGCCCGCCGAGGTGGCCGAGTACGCGGGCGCGATGGACGGCCTGGCGGCGGACGGACTCTCCCCCGAGCGGACACGGGAACTTCTTCGCTCCGTACGCCAAGAGCTTTGAAGCATAAGTACGATGAGGCCCGATCAGATCTGATCGGGGAAGGCCCGCGCGTCTTCCCGCATCGGCACGAGAGGGACCAGATGTCGTACCTTTCCGAGTTGGCGCTGCAGTACATCGACGGCGAGTGGCGGGCCGGCAGCGGCTCCTGGGACATCGTCGACGTCGACCCCTACACCGGCGACAAGCTCGCCGGCATCACCGTCGCCACCGTCGGGGAGGTCGACCAGGCCTACCGGGCCGCCGAGCGGGCGCAGAAGGAGTGGGCCGCCACCAACCCCTACGCCCGCCGGCTGGTCTTCGAGCGCGCACTGCGCATCGTCGAGGAGCGCGAGCAGGAGATCACCGAGGCGATCGCGGCCGAGCTGGGCGGCACCGCGCTCAAGGCCGGGTTCGAACTCGCCCTCACCAAGGACATGCTGCGCGAGTCGATGCAGCTCTCCCTGCGCGCCGAGGGGCGGCTGCTGCCCTCGCCGGTGGAGGGCAAGGAGAACCGCCTCTACCGCCTGCCGGTCGGCGTGGTCGGCGTGATCAGCCCGTTCAACTTCCCGCTGTTCCTGTCGATGAAGGCGGTCGCCCCGGCACTGGCGCTCGGCAACGGCGTCGTGCTCAAGCCGCACCAGGAGACCCCGGTCGTCGGCGGCACCCTCATCGCCAAGATCTTCGAGGAGGCGGGCCTGCCGGCCGGCCTGCTCAACGTGGTCGTCACCGACATCGCCGAGATCGGCGACGCCTTCATCGAGCACCCGGTGCCCAAGGTCATCTCCTTCACCGGCTCCGACAGGGTCGGCCGGCACGTCGCCACCGTCGCCGCCTCGCACTTCAAGCGGACCGTGCTCGAACTCGGCGGCAACAGCGCGCTGATCGTCCTCGACGACGCCGACGTCGACTACGCCGTGGACGCCGCCGTGTTCAGCCGCTTCGCCCACCAGGGCCAGGTCTGCATGGCCGCCAACCGGGTGCTGGTCGACCGCGGCGTGGCCGACGAGTTCACCGAGAAGTTCGTCGCCAGGGTCGCCGCCCTGCGCGTCGGCGACCCCAGGGACCCGGCCACCCAGATCGGCCCGCTGATCAACCCCGTCCAGGCCGACGCCCTCACCGCCCAGGTCGACCAGGCGATCGCCGCCGGCGCCACCGCCCTGCTGCGCGGCGGGACCGACGGCAGTCTGATGGACCCGGTCGTCCTCGCCGGCCTGCCGGCCGGCGCGCCCATCCTCCAGCGCGAACTCTTCGGCCCCGTCGTCCTGGTGGTGCCCTTCGACGGCGAGGACGAGGCCGTCCGGCTCGCCAACGACACCCCCTTCGGCCTCAGCGGCGCCGTCCACACCGCCGACGTCGAGCGCGGTGTGCGGGTGGCGCAGCGGATCGAGACCGGCATGATCCACGTCAACGACGGCACCATAGCCGACGAGCCCGTCGTGCCCTTCGGCGGCGAGAAGAACTCCGGCGTGGGCCGGCTCAACGGCGACTCCACCGTGGACGCCTTCACCACCGTGAAGTGGATCTCCATCCAGCACGGGCGCAGCCGCTTCCCGCTCTGATGTAGGTGAGGTCCCGATTGCGCAGCTTGCCGACGTTCGGCGACGCCAGGTCGGTGTTCTCGCCCGGTATCAGGTCGGCCGGGCGGTGTGCGTCGAACTGCTCGCGGACGATCAGCAGGTTGCGCTGACGGATCACCGACGGGCCGGCCATCATGATGATCTCGTCGCCCGACACCTCGATCTTCCAGCCGGCCGGCGGGGTGAGGCTCTGCGCGTAGGCCACCAGCCGGGCATGCCGTTCGGGGGCGCGGAACTCGCTCACGCCGCCGTCCTCTCACCGCACGGGCAGACCCCGGGTGTGGGGGGGGGGGGGGGGGGGGGGGGGGGGGGGGGGGGGGGGGGGGGGGGGGGGGGGGGGGGGGGGGGGGGGGGAGGGGTGGGGTGGGGGC
>NZ_JBVINN010000003.1:380934-477913 GCF_055579305.1 Kitasatospora sp. NPDC032757
CTCCCCCCCAACCCCCTCCCCCCCCCTCCCATCCCCCCCCCCCCCCCCCCCCCCCCCCCCCCCCCCCCCCCCCCACTACGGCTCAGGGGGTTCAGAACACCGGCTGGCCGGCGCGCACCAGGCGCCAGGACTCGGTGGCGAAGTCGGCCGGGTCGATGACGCCCTTGGCCTTCACCCAGGCGATCATCGCGTTGCGGATCTCGTCCGAGTTGGCCCACACCTTCTGGGCGGCCGCGACGTGCGGGAAGTTTCCGCCGCCGTTGGCACGGTAGTTGTTGACGGCCAGCACGAACTGGGCGGCGAGGTCGATCGGCTTGCCCTCGAAGGTGAGGTTGACGATGCGGGAGCCGGCCGGCTGGGCGATGTCGATGTCGTAGCCCAGGCCGTACACCGAGTCGTAGTTGTAGTCCGGGGTGTTCTGGGCGTTGGTCAGGGTCGCCTTGTCGACCGGGGCACCCGGGGCGAGCTGGTTGTAGTACCTCGCCGAGAACTCCAGGTAGTCCTTGAGCTGGGCGCCCGTCAGGATGCGGGCCTCCAGGGTGTTCTCGTAGATGTACAGGCCGGCCGCGTCGCGCAGCTTGACCTGGCCCGCCGGGATCCGCGCGGTGCGGTTGAACGGCGCGGCCTGGGCGAGCACCGGCAGCTTGGCGTACTGGCCGCCGGCCAGCGCCGCCTTGACCACGTCGGCCTGGACACGGCCGATCAGGTCGATGATCGGGACGTCCTTGAACGGCGCGTCGGCGATCGACAGCTCGATCTTCGCGGTGCCGATCACCTGGTTGACGTACGCGACCACCTTCTTGTGCTGGTCGGTCATCAGGTTGACGATCTCCGGGTCCTCCGGGACGGTGTTGGAGTTCAGCACCCGGGCGGAGAGCGAGGAGACCTTCCAGGCGCCCTTGTCGAACTCCACCTCGAAGTCGAAGCAGGTCAGGCGCTGGCCCCAGCAGAGCGGCTCGGAGAGCACGACCGTCCTGCCGGTCTCCTTGTTGACGACCAGGCGCTGCGGGATCTCCTTGTGGGCGTGGCCCACCAGCACCGCGTCGATACCGGGCACCTGCTCGGCCAGCGCGACCGAGGCGTTCTCCGGCCAGGGCAGCTGGTCGCCGTAGGAGGTGGCCTCGTCCATGCCGGAGTGGCAGGCCACCACGACGACGTCGGCGCCGGCGGCCTTCACCTTCGGCACCCAGATCTTCGCGGTCTCGACGATGCCCGGGAAGGTCATCTTGCCGGCGACGTTGGCCTTGTCCCAGATCGCGATGCCCGGGTTGGTCAGGCCGAGGATGCCGACCTTCAGGGCCGGGCCGTTGCCCAGCTTCAGCTTGCGGATGACGTACGGCGGGAAGGCCGGCCGGTCGTTCTTGGCGTTCAGCGCGTTGGCGCCGAGCAGCGGGAAGTCCAGCTGCTCCTCGTAGGCGCGCAGGGTGTCGATGCCGTAGTTGAACTCGTGGTTGCCGAGCGCCGCGGCGGTGTACTCCATGGTGTTCATGGCGAGCGCCATCGGGTGCTCGGGCGCGGTGTCGGCGTCGGTGGCGATCGGCTCGACGCGCGCGAAGTAGTAGGTCAGCTGGGTGCCCTGGATGGTGTCACCGGCGTCGATCAGCAGACAGCGGTCCCAGCCCTTCTCCTCGCGGACCTGCTTGGCCAGCGTGGAGATCTTGGCGAGGCCGACCTCGTTGTGCGCCTTGTCGGCGTACACCGCGTCGGTGAAGTAGTCCCAGTTCAGCACCCGGCCGTGCAGGTCGGTGGTGCCCATGACGGTGAAGGCCTGCTTCTTGGCCGGCTTGCCCTTGGCGAGGGCGTCGTCCGGGCCGGCCGCCGCGGCGGGGGAGGCGGCGGCGAGCGTGGCGCCACCGGCGAGGGCGGCACCGGCGGCGGTGGCGGCGGACCGGGTGACGAAGTCACGGCGGTTCAGGGGCATGGACGACTCTCCCGGGTGGGACTGCGGACGGACCGTCAATAGTCTGGTGACGCGCGTAGAGGTACGCGCGTAGAAGTTTGCCGCGCGGCCTTGCGGATTGATAGCCCCGGGACGTTTCCAGCAGGTGAGATCTTGGCGACTCGTTCGTGACGCGGCCGGGCGGGTGCTGCGTGGTACGGCCGTACCCGGAGGACGCTGCCGGCCGTACCCGGACCGCGCTGCCGGCCGTACCGGGAGGACGCGGGGGGCGGTACCGGGAACGGGCGCCCGGCGGCACCCGGGAGGCACGCCCGGCCGCACCCCGGAGTGAGCCTCGCCCTACCGCGGAGCGCGCCCTGCCGACCCGGGAAGCGCGGCCGGGAGATCCGTCCGAGAGCGGCGCCCGGAAGTGGGGCGGGAAGTGTGCGCCCGGAAGAGCCCTGCCCGGAAGAGCCCTGCCCGGAAAACACGCCACCCGCCGCGCCGTGCGGGCACGGCGGGCGGGTGGAATGGCTGCCCGGAACGATCAGACAAGCGCCCTAGATGTAGCCCTCGCGCACCGCGTGGGCGACCGCGTGCGCCCGGTTGCGCAGCTGCAGGCGGGTGGTCAGGCCGTGCAGCACGTTCTTGACGGTGCGCTCGGAGTACGACAACCGGGCCGCGATCTCCCCGGTGTCCCACCCCTCGGCGACCAGCCGCAGCACATCCGACTCCCGCTCGGACAGCCCCGCCGGCGCATGCCCCGGCATCCCCTGGACGCTCCGCTGCAACCGGCCCACCTGGCTGATCAGCCGGCCCAGCAGATCGGCCGGAAGGTCCCCGTCGCCGCGCGCCGCGGCGAGCACCGCCCGCCCCAGCCGCTCGGCGGTCGCCTCCCGCCGCCAGAGGATCGCGGCCACCCCGCACTCCACCGCCTCCAGCAGCTCGGCCTCGCGCATCCGCTCGACGACCAGCACCACCTTCTGGTCGGCGCCGCGCACCAGCCGGCGCAGCGTCGCCACCACGGCGGCGTCCGCCGACTCGGCGAGCAGCACGGTGACGGCGCCGGGCGCCGTCGCGTCGTCCGCCGCCAGCTCCAGGCCCGGGTGTCGGCGCAGCTGCGCCTCCGCACCGGCCCGCGAGATCGGGTCCGCGGCCCGTACCACCACGCCGGTCCGGACGCCGCCGCCCGGGGAGGCGGCGGCCGCGGGGGCGTGGCGTACGGGCGCGGGCCGCTGGGCCGGGACGGTGCGCGGCATCGTCGTGGCAGGCACCCGCCGGGCCGTGCCGCGGTGGTCGGGCTCGGTGTGCAGGACAGTCAATCTGGCCCCCTCCTGGAGAATCCCGGCCCGCCACCCGGACGGCCGGCATGCGTCGCCCCGGGGGCGTTGCAAGAACTCGACCGGACGGGGGGCCGTGCGGTGACGCGTCCCGGGGCAGCGGTGCCCCCGGCTACCCGGAGCGACTGCCCCCGGTTGCTCTCATGCTTTCCCGCCACGGGCGGCCGCGGCCATCGTGGTCCACCACGAGATCGGGCCCGCCCGGAGGCCTCGGCACAGCCGGGCAGGGCAGCCCACAGGCGCAGCAGGGGCCGCCCCGGCGGCGGCCCGGAGGTAGGCTGCGGAGCGGCACCGGGACGGCGGGTTGTACGGACAAGTAGAGGACGCGCGGGGCCCGCGGCTGGGGGCGCGGTACTCGCCCGGGCGGGGTGCGACGAGAATCACATCACTAGCCCAGGCGCTGACAAGCAGTCAATCCGTTTCCCTGGATGACGGCCAAGAGTGCCCGACCGGCCATGCCGGAGGGGGCACCACGGGGAGGGGAAGCAGTTGACTTCCTCCCCCGCGTGAAACGCGGGGGAGTCCCCTAGGTCTCGCGGCCGAGCCGCGGCGCGTGGCGCTGCGGTGGGACTACTTCCTGCTTCACCGACAACTGCCCGCCCGGAGTGCTCCGTTGAGGTCTTACACCGTCTCCACAGGCTGCGACCCCCGCCGGTCCGGCGGCCAGGACGTTGCGGGCCGCGCGCACGCCCCGGCCGGCGGCCGAAAGCGCCACCGGCGACGCGACGCCGGCCCGGACGGAAGCGGTACGTGAATGCCCGCTTCACAGGAGTGGCCACGGCTCACAGACCACCTCGGCAATCCTCGGCGCTTCCGGGGCATCCGATGGCATTCGATGACGTACAGCGGTCCGCCGTGACGGCGAAACGACGATCCGTGACCTACCCCGCAGGAGTTTCACCTCCGCCCTCTGCCGAAGCCTGCGGTATCCACGAAGGGACCCCGATGAGCACCGTCCGGATCCGCCGACCGCAACAGGCCCCCCGCGTGCCCCTCACGGCCCGCGACCCCCAGCTGGACCGGATCGCCGCCCTCGCCGACCGCGCCCGGGCCGGCACCGGAGGCGTCCTGCTGCTCACCGGCGCGGCCGGCACCGGCCGCAGCACCCTGCTCGCCGAGGCCGCCCGGCGCGCGGCCGCCGACGGCACCACCGTACTGTGGGCCCGCTGCGCGGCCGACGAGGCCGGCACCCCCTACGCCGCCGCCCGCCAGCTGTTCGAGACCGGCCCCGAGGCCGGCCCTGTCCGCGCCGAACGGACCGAACGCCTTGAACGGGCCGAACGCCTTGCCCGCGCCGACCGCTCCGACCCGTCGCCACGGACAACACGGGCAGCAGAGGCCGGACGCACCCACGGGACCGACCGGCCCGAAGAGCCCGCCGCCGCCGACCTCTGGGCCCTGCTGCGCCTGTACGCCGCCCACAGCCCCGTCCTGCTCGCCGTCGACGACATCCACCACGCCGACCGCCCCTCCCACGACTGGCTGCTCCAGGTCGCCCGCCGGATCGACCGCCTCCCCGTCCTCCTGCTCGCCACCGAACGCCGCCAGTCCGTCCTCGGCACCCCGCCCACCCGCTTCGGCCGCGACCTGCCCCCCGGCCTGACCGAGACCACCCCACTCGGCCCGCTCGACACCCCCGCCGCCACCCGGCTCACCGAACACCACCTCGGCCCCGCCACCCCCGCCACCCTCACCACCGACTGCCTCCGCGCCACCGGCGGCAACCCCCTGCTGCTCACCGCCCTCCTCACCGACCTGCACCGCCACCCCGAACGACCCACCCCGCCGGCCCTCCCCGGCACCTGCGCCCGGCTCCCCGGCGACGCCTTCCCCGAAGCCGTCGAGGCCTGGCTGCGCGGCGGCGGCGAGCGCGCCCTCACCGCCGCCCGCGTCATCGCCCGGATGCAGGAACACCCCGCCGCCCGCACCGCACCACTGCCCGGCACCGGCCACAGCGACCCCACACCCATGCTCGCCGAACTCGCCGACGCCGACCCCGACCAGCTCGCCGGCTGGCTCGCCGACCTCACCACCCAGGGCCTGCTCGACAACCCCGGCCCCGGCCACTGGCCCCGCTTCACCCACCCACTCCTGGCCGACGCCGTCCTCACCGGACACGAACCCGGCCACCGCGCCCACGTCCACCGCGCCGCCGCCGCCTTCCTGCACCGCGCCGGCGCCCCCGACGAACGCGTCGCCGGACACCTGCTCCTCACCCCCGCCCCCGGCCCCCGCTGGGCCGCCGACACCCTCCGCTGCGCCGCCCGCAACGCCGCCGACGCCGACCGCCCCACCGACGCCGTCACCCTGCTGCGCCGCGTCCTCGCCGAACCACTCGGCGACCGCCGGCGCGGCCTGGTCCTCACCGAACTCGGCAGCCTGGAGGTGACCCTCGGCCCGGACGAGCGCACCGCCGGCGTCCGCCACCTCGCCGAGGCCGTCCACCTCCAGCAGTCCGACGAGGGCGTCTTCCGCACCGCCAACACGCTCGGCGCCGTCCTCGCCGCCCGCGGCGACACCCCCGCCGCACTGGAGGTGATGGAGGAGCTGGCCGAGCGCTTCGCCGACCGCGACGACCTCGTCCACGCCGTACAGGCCGCCGCCGCCCTGATCGCCGCACACGACGGGAAGAGCTGGCTCCAGGTCGTCGAGGGCGTCCGGCGGTTCGCCGCCCGCAGCACCCAGCGGCCCGCGCCGCCCGCGTACGCGCTGCTCACCGAGTTCGACTCGACCAGCGGAGTGCTGACCGCCACCGAGGTCGCCGGACGGATCCAGGAACTGCTCGATGCCCCGGTCGACCCGCTCTGCCGCTCCTACGTGCTGGTCTCCGCGGCCACCCTGGCCCAGTGGGCCGACCTGCTCCCCGAGGCCGACCGACTGGTGGAACACGGCCTCACCGCGTACCGGGGGCCCTCGCTGGACCCGGGCTACCAGTGCCTGCTGAGCGTCCGGGCCGAGGCACGGGTCATGCGGGGGGAGTACCAGGCACTCCTGGACGACCTCGCCCTCACCGGGCCGGCGCCGGCCGCGGACCCGCGCCCGGGGGTGCGCGAGCACGGCGGTGCCGGCGACCGGACGCCGCAGATCAGGCAGGAACAGCCCGAGCGGCCCGAGCGGCCCGAACAGCCCGAGCGGCAGGAGCGGTCGGTCTGGTCCTGGTGGTGCGGCACACCACCGGAGAACGGGCCCGCCACCGGCCCCGCCGGCCACGGACCGGACCGGCACGGACGGGACGGACGCGACGGAGCCGCCGGCGCCGAGGCCGCCCGCGCACGCTACGCCGGACTGCTCGGCCAGCAGAACGCCCACCTGGTCGCCCAGGCCGTCCTCGCCCTCACCGAGACCGGCCGCTACTGGCAGGCCCACGGCCTGGCCCGCGCCATCGCCGCCGACCGCGCCCAGGGCTCCTGGGAGTGGAACGAGTACCTGTACGCCCGCGGCATGCTCCACCTCGCCACCGGCGAGCCCGCCGCGGCCCTCGCCGACCTGATGGAATGCGGACGCCGGCAGGACGAACGGCAGGTCCTGAGCCCCATCGTCACACCCTGGCGCTCCGCCGCCGCCGACTGCCACACCCTGCTCGGCGAACCCGGACCCGCCGTCGCCCTCGCCGAGGAGGAGCTGCGGCTCGCCCGCATCTGGGGCACCCCGCGCACCATCGGCCGCGCCCTGCGCGCCCTCGCCGCCGCCACCGGCGGCCGGCACGGGCTCGACCTCGCCGCCGAGTCCGTCGAACTCCTGCGCGGCGCCGGGATCGAGACCGAACTGATCCCCGCACTGATCACCTACGGCCGGCTGCTCGCCGACGGCGGCCGGCGCGGCGCCGGCCGCCGGGCCCTGCGCGAAGCCGTCGTCCGCGCCGAACAACTCGGCGCCGTCCGGCTGAGGGCGGTCGCCATGGAGTCGCTACGCGTCTCCGGCGCCCGGCTCGGCCGGGGCGAGCACGCCGGGGCCGAGGCCCTCACCGACAGCGAGCTGCGGATCTGCCGTCTGGCGGCCGCCGGGAACTCCAACGCGGAGATCGCCGCGATGCTGCACCTGGCGGTGCGGACGGTGGAGACGCACCTGACCAACAGCTTTCGCAAGCTGGGCGTGCGGCGGCGGGCCGAGCTGGCGCGGGTGCTGGAGGGCTGAGACGGGCCGGTCTCAGCCCGGTCACCCGGCCCGGTCAGCCGGTCAGGCCCGCCGCCATCAGCTCGACCTCGTGGGCGAGCTCGGCCCCCGGATCACCCGCCCCCGCCCGCCACCGCTCCCACGTCCGCGCCCGCAGATAACCGTCCACCGCCACCGGCAGCCGCCCGCCGACGACCAACTCGGTGGACGGCCGCGGCCCGAGCTCCGCCAGCCGGTCCAGCAGCCCCTCCAGCAGCGCGTCCAGCTTCGCCCGGTCCTGCGGTCGCGCCACGCCCCGCAGGTAGACCCGCAGCTCGTCCAGCTCCGGCCAGGGCCGTGCGGACTGCGAGGGCTGCGAGGGCTGCGGCCCGACCGGGCCACCCGTCCCGCCCTGCCCGCCGGTCCCGTCCGGCGTGCCCGTCCCGTCCCGTCCGCCCTGCCCACCCGGCGTGCCCGTGCCACCCTGCCCACCCGGCCAGAGCAGCACCCCCGCGCCGTACAACGCGGCCACGATCCCCGGCCACCAGACACCGCCCAGCCCCGCGAAGTGCAACCCCAACCCACCCGCACCGGCCGCGCAACCGACCAGGTTCCGGGTCGACTCCAGATACCCCAGCACCCGGCGCCCGCCCGAACCCCCGCCACCCCCAGGACCGTTGGAGCCACCCGGCCCCCCGGCCCCACCGGAGCCGGAGCCGGGGCCGGAGCCAGGGTCGGTACCGCTACTGGTACCCACGGATCTCCTCGAACGCCCCGTCCAACGAACCCGTCCCGTCGAACAACTTGCCCCCGGTCAGGTCCGCGATCCCCTGCAACTGCCCCTTCGCCGCATCACCGAACAGGATCGGGAACACCGGCACCGCCTTCTGCGACGACGAGAGCCCGTTGTAGAAATCCTTGAAATCCCTGTCCGACGCACCCTCGTTGCTCTCGCCGTCCGTCATCACCACGATCGACGTGAACCGGTCGTCCCGAGCCTCGGCCTGCTGCCGCTCGATCAGCTTGTACGCCTCCTCCAGCGAGCTGTACACCGCCGTACCGCCGTCCGCCGACAAGGCCTGCACATCCGCGTTGATCGACGCCAGCTCCTGCTGCGAATCGGCCGCCGGCACCGCATGCGTCCTCGCCGACTTCACCTTCGACGCGAACGACATCAACGTCACCTCCTCACGATTGCGGAACCGCCGCACCCCCCGCGTGTCATCCGCCCCCGTCAACCGCCCCAGCGCCTTCTTCAACGACGCCAACCGGTCACCCGCCATCGAACCCGACGTATCCAGCACGTACACCGTCCGCGACGGCCGCCGCAGCTCGTTCTGGTACGACGCGAGCAGCCCGTCCGCCACCGACTTCGAACCCGGGAAAGGCAACTCACGCCGCCGGTCGGTCGGCAACGACGACGCCGGCGCCGCACCCGCCGCCACCGGACGGCGCAACGTCAGCTCCGAAATCCGCCGCTGCACATCGTCCTTCAGCAGATACGCCGTCAACCGCTGGAACGAATCCCGCTCACGCTGCGCCGACGAACCCAGCAACGTCAACGGATAGTCCGCCGACACCACCCCGTCCGTCGGCCGCACCACCGTCAACCGCTGCCCCTCCGCCAGCGTCCTGTTCATCGACAACAACACCGACTCGTAGTTCACCAGCGCCCCCACCCGGCCCTGCTCCGCCCGGCCGTACGCCTGCGCCAGCCAACCCGACGAACCCGACGTCAGCTTCTGCCCGGTGAAGAACTTCTTCAGCGACGGCGTCGCCTTCTGCACATCCGCATCCGTGAGCGCCGACTCCGCCCCCGAGAACGCCGACGCCACCGCGACCAACGCCGAGAAACCCGAGTTCGACCGCGACGGGTCCGCCATCCCGTACGCCAACTTGCCGGCCGAGGCCGCGTCCGCCACCTGCGCCCAGCTCACCTGCGAACCATCGCCCCAGCCAAGCTCGTTCAACGCCGCCGAACGCACACCCACCGCCACCGGCGACACCATCACCGGCGTCTCCGACAACAACTTGGACCGGCCCGAGTCGTCCAACCGCAGATAGTGGTTGGACGGGAACCACACCGCGTCGTACCTACCGTCCGCCCGCCCCGACGACACCGCGTCCGCACCATCCAGCGAACCCGTCCACGCGAACTGCACCGTCACCCCCGTCGCCTTCTGCGCCTCCTCCAACACCGGCGCCATGTCCTGCAGTTCACTGCCGGCCAGAATCCGCAGCACACCCGCCTGCGCGGTCGGCGCAGGCGCGTCCGTCGGCCGCGGAGCCGGGGACGAACCGGAGGAGGAGGTGCACGCCGTCGCCACCAGCAGGGCCAGCCCCGCCGCCAGCACCCGGCCGCCGTGCCCAGCCGCGGTCTTCACACGCATCGCCGTCGCCATCCCCGTCACTTCCCCTTGGCAGCGTTGATCAGTTTGTTCAGGACCGCCACCGTCGGCACCTGCGCCTGCTGCACGCCCGCGGCCGCCAGGTCGGGCGCGTAGACCGGGCCCTGCTTGTCGCGGACCGCCTTGCTGAGCGCCTGCGGGTCGGCCTGCGGACGGAAGCCGTACTTGGCCTCCAGATCGCGCAACACCTGGTCGTCCCGCAGCAGTTCGGCGAGCTTCTCGGCCCCCGGCTTGAGCGCCACCAGGGTGTGGTCGCTGAACACCGTGGTGTCCGGGTAGAGCACCACCAGATCGCCCGCCGAACCGCCCGGCGTGGACACGCCCTTGGCGGTCAGCGCCGCCACCTGCGACTCGTACGCCAGCACCGGCCCGTTGCCCACCCCGGACAGGAAGTCCTTGAACGGGCCGTCACTGCTGGTCTTCTGGTCGCCCTGCACCGACGTCACCTGTCGGACCACGTCCTTGACCAGACCCACCCCGGCATCGTCCGACACCACCTGGTGGCCGTTGGCCAGGTACGAGATCGTCGCCAGGTAGAGCGCCCCGGAGGAGGAGGTGGACGGGTCGGTCGTGGTCAGGAAGAGCAGGCCCCTCAACTCGTTGTGGCTGCTCGCCCCCTTGAGGTCCTGCCACTTCCGGCCCTCCTGGACGGCCTTCAGATAGGCGTCCATCCTGAGCGTCCAGACCTTCGGATCCGACTCGCTCCGGGCGGCCAGGCCGTTCTCCCTGAGGACCTCCGCCATCGACTGGTGGGCCAGCGCCACCAGCGGCGAGTAGAACGGCCGCACCGGCTCGCTCTTGATCTGCCGCTGCTTGCGGATCTCCTCCGCCGGCGAGAGGCTGGCCGGGAACGCGAAGTCGTACCGCGTGAGGTCGCTCTCTCCCATCAGCCAGGAGCCGGTGGTGTCGGTGATGACCTTGAGGCCCTGCTTCTGCAGCTCCGCGATGACGTCCGGGTCGGCGAAGAACTCCCGTTTCTCCGAGCCGATCAGACCGGAGATGGTGACGACCTTTCCCGAACCGGGGGGATCGTCGTCCCGGAACAGCGCGACTCCCACCCCGGCAAGCAGCGCCAGCGCCGCCAGTACCCCGAACACACGCCTCATGCCGGACGATTCCCCCTCGTCGGTTCCCTGCCCGGGCTCCCACCCGGGTGACGAGCGTCCCGCCGGGCCGCGAGCGGCGGCAGAAGTCACGGTGAACAAGGGGTGAACACCCCTTCACGGAATCGCATCGGCGAACGCGGCCGCCGACCACCGCGCGCACACCAGTCCGACCATGTGTCAGATTGTTCAACTCGCCTTCCGGCAAAGGTCATCCCCCTGTCCGGACGCACGTCGATGTTACGCGCCGGTAATGCCTACTCTCAGGAGTATGCGCCGAGCAAAAATCGTCTGTACCCTCGGGCCCGCCGCCGACTCGTACGACCAGATCAAGACCCTGGTCGACGCCGGGATGGACATCGCCCGATTCAACCTGAGCCACGGCTCCCACATCGAGCACGAGGAGCGCTACCGCCGGGTCCGCAAGGCCGCGGACGAGACCGGCCGCAGCGTCGGCGTGCTCGCCGACCTTCAAGGTCCGAAGATCCGACTCGACACCTTCGCCGACGGGCCCGTACTTCTCGAACGCGGCGACGAGTTCACCATCTCCACCGACAAGGACGTCGTCGGGGACCAGAACATCTGCGGCACCACCTACGCCGGCCTGGCCGCCGACGTCACCCGGGGCGAGCGGATCCTCGTCGACGACGGCCGCGTCACCCTGGAGGTCGTGAAGGTCGACGGACCCCTCGTCCGCTGCACCGTGATCGAAGGCGGCCTCGTCTCCGACCACAAGGGCCTCAACCTCCCCGGCGTCGCCGTCTCCGTGCCCGCGCTCAGCGACAAGGACGTCGCCGACCTGCGGTGGGCCCTGCGGACCGGCGCCGACCTCGTCGCCCTCTCCTTCGTCCGCAGCGGCCGCGACATCGAGGACGTCCACCGCGTCATGGCGGAGGAGGGACGCTTCGTCCCCGTCATCGCCAAGATCGAGAAGCCGCAGGCGGTCGAGAACCTCGACTCCATCGTCGACGCCTTCGACGGCATCATGGTGGCCCGCGGGGACCTGGGCGTGGAGATGCCCCTCGAACAGGTCCCGATGGTCCAGAAGCGCGCGATCAAGCTGGCCAGGCGCAACGCCAAACCGGTCATCGTCGCCACCCAGATGCTCGACTCGATGATCAACGCCTCCCGCCCCACCCGCGCCGAGGCCTCCGACGTCGCCAACGCCGTCCTCGACGGGACGGACGCCGTGATGCTCTCCGGCGAGACCTCCGTCGGCAAGTACCCCGTCGAGACGGTCAGGACCATGGGCCGCATCATCGAGGCGGCCGAAGCGGACATCCTCGCCGCCGGCCTGCCGCCGCTCACGGCCTCCAACAAGCCCCGCACCCAGGGCGGCGCCGTAGCCCGCGCCGCCGCCGAGATCGGCGACTTCCTCGGCGCCAAGTACCTCGTCGCCTTCACCCAGTCCGGCGACACCGCCCGCCGCCTCACCCGCTACCGCTCGCCCATCCCCGTCCTCGCCTTCACCTACGAACCCGCCGTCCGCAGCCAACTCGCCCTCACCTGGGGTGTGGAGACCTTCCTCGGCCCCTTCGCGGCCACCACCGACGAGATGGTCGAGCAGGTCGACGCCGCGCTGCTCTCCCTCGGCCGCTGCCGCAAGGGCGACATCGTCGTCATCACCGCCGGCTCCCCGCCCGGCCTCGCCGGCTCCACCAACCTCGTCCGCGTCCACCACGTGGGGACGCTGGACGACTGACACCGCTCACCGATGGCGGCACGCTCATGGAGCGTGCCGCCATCAGTACTTGGGGCCGATGTGAGTGTCCATGAGGGCGACGGACTCCTTGCGGGCGACGGAGACGTTCACCTGGCCGGTCGGACGGGGGATCGACGCCTTCCACTGGACGCCGACGGCGTCGAGGGTGCTGGTGAAGAGGCGTGTGATGTCGGTGGAGGTGTTGGTGAAGAAGTAGCGCGGGTACTCGTGGCGACGGACGACGCCGTTGACGGTGCGGGTCGCCCAGTTGGTGATCCGGCAGCCGTCGGAGTGGATAAGGCCGCGCAGGAAGTCCCAGGGGTGGGCGTCGACGATCTCCTGCTGCCAGGGCTCCAGGGCTATGGTGCGCTCGTGCTTCTTGCCAGGGCCGTGCTGGGGGAAGTAGCACGTCAGGTGCTTGGAGTACAGCTTGACGTCGTGACAACCGGTTCGCCGGACGCGGCAGGGCTTGTTGCGTGGCATTACCTCGCGCATGGCCTGTTCGACGGAGTCCATGACCCCTGGCCACTTGTTGTCACAGGTGATGAACAGGCTCGCCGTACGGTGCTGTTTGGGCCAGGTGATGTGACCGTCGCCCAGGTAGAGGCCGAGCAGGTAGGCATAGGCGGGACGGTTCAGCTCGTCGCCGTAGCAGTGGATGCAGGTGGACCGTTTGCGGCCGGGGAGTTCCTGGCCGCGTTTGATGAGGTCCTGCTGCTTCCACCAAGACACGGTGCCGGGAGGGACGGAGAGGCGCCGAGCGACCTCGGTGTTACGGGTGCCCTGGCGCAGCAGGAAGACGGCTTCTTCTCGCGTGGATCGAACTGCCATGCGGGTGATCCTGCGGCCCGCATGGCAGTGATGCCGGCAAACGCAATGGTTGCCACTCGAACTGATGAAGATCGCCAACCGTTAGGTTGACCTAAACGACTTGCGAATCGAAGGAAAGTGCCCCGAGTGGGATTCGAACCCACGCTGGCGGCGTTTTGAGTGCCGTGTCTCTCCCGCTGGACTACCGGGGCATCCACAGTTTCGAAGGTTGCCCCCGACCCTGCTTGAGTTCAAACATACCGTGTCTAGGTACCCTCGTGCATGCAGTACCCCGCCGGAACGAGGAGCCCCGTGAGCACCGCCGACGAGCAGGCCGAGCCGCTTGAGACCGATATGCCCCAGATCACCCGGATTGTGATCGCCGAGGACGAGGCGTTGATCCGTCTCGATCTGAAGGAGATGCTCGAAGAGGAGGGGTACACCGTCGTCGGCGAGGCCGGGGACGGGGCGACGGCGCTCAAGCTGGTCGAGGAGCTCCGGCCGGATCTGGCGATCCTGGACGTGAAGATGCCCGTCCTGGACGGGCTCTCCGCCGCCGAGCAGATCCACGAGGCGCACCTGGCGCCCGTCCTGATGCTGACCGCGTTCTCGCAGCGCGAGCTGGTGGACCGGGCGCGGGACGCGGGCGCGATGGCGTACATCGTGAAGCCGTTCTCCAAGAGCGACCTGGTGCCGGCGATCGAGATGGCCGTCTCCCGGTACACGGAGATGCGGACGCTGGAGGAGGAGATCGCCGATCTCACCCAGCGGCTGGAGACCCGGAAGCTGGTGGACCGGGCGAAGAGTGTCCTGCAGACCAAGTTCGGGCTGAACGAGCCGGCCGCGTTCCGGTGGATCCAAAAGACCTCGATGGACCGTCGCATGACGATGGCCGCGGTTGCGGAGGCCGTGATCGAGGAAGGCGAGGCCCAGGACAAGAAGAAGGCCGACGAGGGCAAGGCCGAGGGCTGAGAAAGCACGAGAGGGGCCCCGTCCGACCGGACGGGGCCCCTCGCCGTGTGCGGGGTCGGTCAGTCCTCGCCGAGGTACGCCTTGCGCACGGACTCGTCGTGGAGCAGGTCGGCGCCGGTGCCCTGGAGGACGATCCGGCCGGTCTCCATCACGTATCCCTGGTCGGAGAGCGACAACGCCGCCTGGGCGTTCTGCTCGACCAGCAGGATCGTCGTGCCGGAGGACTTCAGCTCGACGATGGTCGCCATGATCTTCTGCATCATCAGCGGCGAGAGGCCCATGGAGGGCTCGTCCAGCATGAGCAGCTTGGGCTGGGACATCAGTGCCCGTCCCATCGCGAGCATCTGCTGCTCGCCGCCGGAGAGCGTGCCCGCGGCCTGCTTCCGGCGCTCGCCGAGGATGGGGAAGAGGCCGTAGGCCCGTTCCACGTCGGCGGCGATGCCGGCGGTGTCGCTGCGCAGGAAGGCGCCGAGGAGGAGGTTCTCCTCGATGGTCATGCGGGGGAAGATGTGCCGGCCTTCGGGGGAGTGGGCGAGGCCGAGGGCGACGATCTTGTGGGCGGGGACGACGCCGAGGTCCTGCCCCTCGAAGGTGATCTTCCCGCTGGTGGGCTTGAGGAGCCCGGAGAGGGTGCGCAGGGTGGTGGTCTTGCCGGCGCCGTTGGTGCCGATGAGGGTGGTGACCTCGCCCTGGTTGACGGTGAAGCTGATGCCCTTGACGGCTTCGATCTTGCCGTAGGAGACGCGGAGGTCCTCGACCTCAAGGAGCGCGGTCACTGGTTGTCCTCCGAAGCGGTGGTGCCTTCGAGCGGGGCGCCGAGGTAGGCGGTGATGACGCGTTCGTCGTTCTGGACGGTTTCGCGGTCGCCTTCGACGATCTTCTGGCCCTGGACGAGGACGGCGGTGCGGTCGCAGAGGTTGAAGATGAACCGCATGTCGTGCTCGATGACGAGGATGGAGACGCCGCGGTCGCGGATGGCGAAGACGAGTTCCTCGGCGGCCCTGGTCTCCTGCGGGTTCATGCCGGCGGTGGGCTCGTCGAGGAGGAGGAGGCCGGGGTCGGAGGCGAGGGCGCGGGCGATTTCGAGCTTGCGCTGCTCGCCGTAGGGGAGGTTGCGGGCGAGGTGCTCGGCCTTGTCGGCGAGGCCGGTGAACTCGAGGAGTTCCATGGCGCGGGCGCGGCTCTCGGCTTCGGCGCGGTGGTAGCCGGGGCCGCGGAGGATGGCGGAGAAGAGGCCTTCCTTGGTGCGGCTGTGGCGGCCGACGAGGACGTTTTCCAGGACGGTCATGTTGGCGAAGAGCCGGATGTTCTGGAAGGTGCGGGCGATGCCGGCCTGGGTGACGAGGTGGGGCTTCGGGGGCAGTACGGTGCCCTGGTAGGCGACACGTCCTTCGGTGGGGACGTAGAGCCCGGTGAGGCAGTTGAAGAAGGTGGTCTTGCCGGCGCCGTTGGGGCCGATGAGACCGATGATCTCGCCTTCGCCGACGGTGAGGGAGACGTTGTTGACGGCGGTGAGGCCGCCGAACCGCATGGTGACGCCGGAGACCTCGAGGAGGGGCTTGGCGACGGCGGGGGTGCTGGGGGCGTCGGTGGTGGTCATCTGGCTTTTCACGCCCCTGCCTTGGTGAGTGCGGCGGCGTCGCCGGTGGGCTGTGCCGGGATCGAGGCCTCGTGGAACTCCAGTTGGCGGCGCCGGTTGGGGATGAGTCCTTCCGGGCGCACGCGCATCAGCACGATGAGTGCGATGCCGAAGGCGAGCAGCTGGTAGTTGGAGAGGAATTCGAGCTTCTTCGGGACGAGGAAGAGGAGGGTGGCGCCGGCCAGTGGTCCGCTGATGGTGCCCATGCCGCCGAGGATGACGGCGGCGAGCAGGAAGGCGGAGTTGGGCGGCAGGGCCTCGGCGAAGGTGTACTGGTCGGGGGTGACGGTGTAGCTGACGTGGGCCTGGACGGTGCCGGCGAGGCCGGCGAGGCAGGCGCCGAGGGCGAAGGCGAGGAGCTTGAGGCGGAAGCCGTTGATGCCCATGGCTTCGGCGGCGGTCTCGTCCTCGCGGATGGCGACCCAGGCGCGGCCGATGCGGGAGTTGCCGACGCGGGCGAAGACCAGCACCACGAGGGCGGTGACCAGCAGCATCAGCAGGTAGTAGTTGGAGAAGCGGCCGAGTTCGACGCCGAAGATCGTGGTGGGCTTGCCGAGGTCCCAGCCGAGGATGTTGAGGTCGGGGATCCGGGGGATGCCGTTGGAGCCGTTGGTGATCTTGGGGCCGGTGGTGCCGTTGAGGTTGAGCATGGTGATGCGGAAGATCTCGCCGAAGCCGAGGGTGACGATGGCGAGGTAGTCGCCGCGCAGTCGCAGGGTCGGGGCGCCGATGAGGACGCCGAAGACCATGGAGACGACGGCGCCGGTCAGCATCGCGGCCCAGAAGGGGAACTGGACGTGGATCGGCGAGGCGGGGGAGCCGGAGACCAGGGCGGCGGCGTAGGCGCCGACGCCGAGGAAGGCGACGTACCCGAGGTCGAGCAGGCCGGCGAGGCCGACGACGATGTTGAGGCCGAGGGCGACGGTGGCGAAGATCAGGATGTTGGCGGCGACCGAGGTGTACTGGTCGCTGGTCTGGGTGAACGGGAAGCTGGCGGCGGCGGCGAACGCGGCGCCGGTGGTGACCGAGCGGTACTTGACGGTCAGGGCGCGCAGCCGGGGCAGCAGGCCGGACTTGGTGATCGCGGGCACGACGGCGCCGGCGAGCAGCAGGTAGCCGATGAAGAGCTCGCCGTACTCGGTGTCGATGCCGAAGGTGATGGCGAACAGGCCGATGGCGAAGGCCGCGACGATGAGCAGGACCTCGGCCCAGGAGGGGAGTTCGCGGGCGGCGGGGAGCGGCCGGGTGATGGTGCCGAGGCGCAGCCAGTGGTGGGCGAGGTGGCCGAGCTGGATGAGGAGGACGGCTGCTGCGGCGATGACCACGCCGTTGGCGAGGGCGGTCATGACCGGGGCGACGGGCTTGCTCTCGGGGATCGCGTTGGCGCCGAGGTAGGCGATCAGGGCGACGGGGACGAGGAGGAAGAGCCGCCGGTCGAGGATGCGCAGCTTGACGCCGGTGCGGCGGTCGAGGGGGAGGCCGAGGGCGCCGGCGAGGGTGAGCAGTGAGCCGGCGCCGAGGACCCAGCCGCCGGGTTCGAGGTTGGCGAGGCCGCCGAGGTCGACGGCGATGGCGATGATGGAGAACCAGCCGACGGCGAAGGCGCCGGCGGCGGCGGCGAGGACGGCGTTGTTGCTGCGGGTGGGGGCGGCCCAGCGGAGGCCGGGGACGCCTTGGGTGGCGAGCAGCAGGGCGAGGGTGAGCAGGCCGGCGGTGAGGGCGAGCCACTGGAGGCCGGCGGGGGAGCCGGTGTAGGTGAGGTCGCCGGGGAATTCGGAGGTCCAGGTCCAGGACATCAGGGCGGAGCCGGCGGTGGCGGCTGCGCCGAGGCCGGTGAGGAGGGTGGCGGCGCGGGTGGGCAGGGGGATGACCGGGGTGGTCTCGGTGTTGGGGGTGGTGGTCATGGTGGTCACGCCCTGTCCGCGACGCGCTCGCCGAGCAGGCCCTGTGGCCGGACGAGCAGCACGACGATGAGGAGTACGAAGGCCCAGACGTCCTTCCAGGCGCCGCCTCCGAAGAGGTGCATGCCGGGGAGGTGCTGGATGTACCCGGTGGCGAGGGCTTCGGCGAGGCCGAGGGCGACGCCGCCGAGCATGGCGCCGTAGATGTTGCCGATGCCGCCGAGGACGGCGGCGGTGAAGGCCTTGAGTCCGAGGATGAAGCCCATCCGGAAGTCGACCTGGCCGCTGCGCAGGCCGTAGGCGACGGCGGCGACGGCGGCGAAGGCGGCGCCGATGGCGAAGGCCATGACGATGATCCGGTCGGTGTCGATGCCCATGAGCTTGGCGGTGTCGGGGTCCTGGCTGGTGGCCTGCATGGCGCGGCCGGAGCGGGTGCGGGTGACGAACCAGCCGAGGGCGAGCATGCAGAGCGGGGCGGCGATGATCAGGAAGATGTCGCTGCGCTGGATGGTGACGGAGCCGAGTGCGAAGGGGTCGCCGGGGATCTTCGGGAAGACGCGGGCCTTCTTGGCGTCGGGGTAGAAGGAGAAGACCAGCTGCTGGAGGACGATCGACAGGCCGATCGCGGTGATCAGCGGGGCGAGCCGGGGGGCGCTGCGCAGTGGCCGGTAGGCGAAGCGCTCGGCGGCGACGGCGGTGAGGGTGGAGACCAGGATGCCGGCGATCAGCATCAGCGGTAGGGCCAGCCAGAGTGTGGTGCCGCCGGGGAGGGCGAGGTAGGCGGTCAGGGCGCCGAAGCCGCCGACCATGACGATCTCGCCGTGGGCGAAGTTGATGAGCTGGACGATGCCGTAGACCATCGTGTAGCCGATCGCGACGAGCCCGTAGAGGGCGCCGAGGATCAGGCCGTTGGCCAGCTGCTGCGGTAGGTCGTGCACCGCTGGGCCTCCGTTGTGCGTGGGTGGGTCCGCGTGGGTGGTGGATGTGAGGCGCGCGGGGGCACTCGTGGCGCCCCCGCGCGGGTAACTCCGACGTGCTGTCGTGCTACTGACGCAGGGTCAGGATCAGCCGTTGAAGGTGCCGGACTTCTCCACGGCCCACTTGCCGTCCTTGACGGCGTAGACGGTGAGCTGCTTGTTGGTGGTGTCGCCGAACTCGTCGAACGAGACCTTGCCGGTGACGCCGTCGAAGGAGACCTTCTGGACGGCCTCGACGACCTTGGCGCGCGGGCTGTCGGGGAGCTTGCCGTTGTTGGCGGTCACGACGGCCTTGACGCCCTGGATGATGGCCCAGGCGCTGTCGTAGGAGTAGCCGCCGTAGGTCTCGTAGGCGTCCTTGTAGCCGGCGGTCTTGTAGTCGGCGATGAACTTGGCGGCGGTGGGGAGCTGCTCGACGGGCAGGCCGACGGCGGTGGCGTAGTCACCCTGGCTCTTGGGGTTGAGCTTGATGAAGTCGCCGCTCTGGATGCCGTCGCCGCCCATCAGGGGGATGTTGACGCCGGCGTCCTTGAGCTGGAGGGAGAGCGGGCCGGCGGCGGGGTACTCGCCGCCGTAGTAGACGGCTTCGGCGCCGGAGGCCCTGACCTTGGTGACGACGGCGGCGAAGTCGCGGTCGTCGGGGTTGACGTGCTCCTCGCCGACGATCGTGCCGCCCTGCTTGGTGAACTCGCCCTTGAAGGTGGCGGCGAGGCCGGCGCCGTAGGTCTTCTGGTCGTCGATGAGGAAGACCTTGGTCTTCTTCGCGTCCTTGGCCAGGAACTGGGCCGCGAAGGGGCCCTGCACGGCGTCGGTGGTGGCGGTGCGGAAGTAGGACTTGAAGGGGCGGGCCTTGGTGCCGCTGGCCCACTTCTCGCCCTGGCTGAGGGCGACGCCGGTGTTGGCGGGGGAGATCTGGACGAGGTTGGCGTCGTTGAAGATCTGCTGCATGGACTGGGCGACGCTGGAGTTCAGCGGGCCGACGACGCCGATGACGTTCTTTTCGGCGACCAGCTGGGTGGCGTTCTGCTGGCCCGGGGCGGGCTTGGCGGTGTCGTCCAGGGCCTTGATCTCGAACTTGACGCCGGGCACCTCGTTCTTCTCGTTGGCCTGCTTGACCGCGAGTTCGACGGAGTTGCGGATGCCGAGGCCGAGGGCGGAGAGGTCGCCGGTGAGGGGGGCGTCGACGCCGATGGTGACGGTGGTGCTGGACCCGGCGTTGTTGCCGTCCCCGGACTTCTTCTCGTCGCGGGAGCCGCAGGCGCTGAGGCTCAGGGCGCCGATCACGGCAATGCTCACGACAACTGCTGAACGGTGACGCACGAGGGTCCCCTTCGGTTCGGGAGGGCGCCGCGCCGGAATGGCGGGAACCGGATGCGCGGTGGGCCTGGCCCGATCCGGTGGCGCGGTGACTGGCCGTGACTCTAGATGCCGTTCGGCGGCTCGGGCAGTGGTGTGGCGAGGCTGTGATTCTCTTGTTATGAGCACACGGAGCGCCCGTCTCAGCATGTGGTCGTTTCGGTTCGATCGATCCTGTACTTCCGGGCGTCTACTGGCCGGTAGGTGGATGTAAGGCCCAGAAATGCGGGTCACTCCTGGCCTCTCCGATAATCGGACGCGACCGTTCGCGGTGCTGGTTTCGGGCGTGTGCGTCCGAATAGCGGACGATGGAGAGGTCGATGCCGGAATCCCGGGCCGAGACGGGGTCCGGGAGGTGCTGAATGCTCGGATTTCCTACCTGTTACGCAGTGTTACATTCTGAATGTCTGCCAACATGACAATGCCCCCTTGTATAGACCAACGCCTGCCCAGGGCAGTCGAAGGTCAAACAAGGGGGCGGGCAAGGGAATTGACGGTCGGCCGGGCCGTCCGGGGAGGACCGGCCGGCCGACGGTGCGTCAGAGGTCGCGGAGCATGCAGGTCAGCCGGCAGCTGGTGACCCGCCGGCCGGTGTCGTCGGTGATCGCGATCTCGTAGGTGGCGGCGGTGCGCCCCTTGAACACGGCGGTCGCCACCCCGGTGACCAGCCCGGAGGTGGCCGAGCGGTGGTGGGTGGCGTTGAGGTCCACGCCCACCGCGTACCGGCCCGGGCCGGCGTGCAGCATCGCGCCGACCGAGCCGAGGGTCTCGGCCAGCGCCGCCGAGGCGCCGCCGTGCAGCAGCCCGTACGGCTGCTGGTTGCCCTCGACCGGCATGGTGCCGACCACGCGGTCGCCCGAGGCCTCGACGATCCGGATGCCGAGCTTCTCGCCGAGGTGGCCGCCGGAGAAGGTGGCCGGGTCGACGCCGAGCTTGGCGAAGTGGTCCAGCACCTCCTGCGGGACCTTCAGGACGGGGGCCGCGTCGGGGGCAGCTTCGGTCATGGGGGAGCTCCTGCCGCTTGGGGTCACGTCATCGTGCTGCCAGTGATCGTACGACCGTCCTACTCGGCGGTAGCGGTCGCCTCGGGAGGCTGGCGCGTCGGCGGCCCGGCCTGGCGGGCGGCCGCCGGGGGCGGCGGGCAGCGGCTCCGGCGCGCCCCTTTTGTCGGTGCCGGGCCATAGGATCGGTGACCGGCAGTGGAATCGGCAGGAACGGACGTTGACGTGGCTACGCAGAGTACGGACAAGAGCGCGGCGGGTGGCGGCGGGGCCCGGCCCCGGCTGATGCTGCTCGACGGGCACTCGATGGCCTACCGGGCGTTCTACGCGCTGCCCGTGGAGAACTTCAACACCTCCACCGGCCAGCCCACCAACGCGGTGTACGGCTTCGCCTCGATGCTCGCCAACACCGTCCGGGACGAGCAGCCCACCCACCTCGCGGTGGCCTTCGACCTCTCCCGGCAGACGTTCCGCTCCGCCGAGTTCCCCGACTACAAGGCCAACCGGGCCAAGACGCCGGACGAGTTCCGCAGCCAGGTCCCCCTGATCGGTGAACTCCTCGACGCCATGCGCATCCCGCGGATGACCGTCGAGGGCTTCGAGGCCGACGACATCATCGCCACCCTGGCCACCGCCGCCGAGGCGGCCGGCTTCGACGTCGACATCGTCACCGGCGACCGGGACTCCCTCCAGCTGGTCACCGAGCACGTCACCGTCCTCTACCCGACCAAGGGCGTCTCCGAACTCACCCGCTACACCCCGGAGAAGGTCGCCGAGAAGTACGGCGTCACCCCCCGCCAGTACCCCGACCTCGCGGCGCTGCGCGGCGACCCGTCCGACAACCTGCCCGGCATCCCCGGCGTCGGCGAGAAGACGGCCGCCAAGTGGGTCAACCAGTTCGGCTCGTTCGACGAACTCGTCGCCCGCGCCGACGAGGTGAAGGGCAAGATCGGCGAGAAGCTGCGCGAGCACCTCGACTCGGTCAAGCGCAACCGCATCCTCACCGAACTCGTCCGCGACGTCGAACTCCCCCTCGGCATCGACGACCTGGGCCGCACCGCGTTCGACCGCGAGGCCGTCGCCACCCTGATGGAGTCGCTGGAGTTCCGCAACGCCAACTTCCGCGACCGCGTCCACGGCATCGACCCGGCCGCCGCCGAGCCCGAGGCCGCCGCCGAGCTCGCCCCCGGCGTCGAGGTGGACGGCGAGCTGCTCACCGACCCGGGCACGCTCGCCTCCTGGCTCCGGCAGCACGCCGCCGGCAAGGCGCCCGTCGCGCTCGCCGCCGTCTACCGGTGGGCGCTCGGCACCGGCGAGGTCACCGAGGTGGCGCTCGCCGCCGGAGAGGCCGCCGCCTGGTTCGACCCGGCGCTGCTCGCCGAGGAGGACGAACGCGCCTTCGCCGCCTGGCTGGCCGACCCGGCCGCCCCCAAGGCCCTGCACATCGCCAAGCAGGTCATGCGCGCCTTCGCCGAACGCGGCTGGACCATCGAGGGCGTCGTCGCCGACACCGCCCTCGCCGCCTACCTGGAGAAGCCCGGCCGCCGCACCTTCACCCTGGAGGTGCTCGCCGAGGAGTACCTGGCCCGCTCGCTCGCCCCGGCCCCCGTCGCCGAGTCCGGCCAGCTCGCCTTCGACGCCCCCGACGAGGGCGACGACACCGACGCGGTGGCGGCCCGCGCCCAGGCGCTGATGCTCCAGTCCCGCGCCGTGCTCGACCTCGCCGCGCTCTTCGACACCCGCCTCGCCGAGGTCGGCGCCACCGAGCTGCTGCGCGACATGGAGCTGCCGATCGCCGCCCTGCTGGCCCGGATGGAGCGCACCGGCATCGCCGCCGACCGCCCCTGGCTCACCGGCCTGGAGAGCCAGTTCGCCGCCGAGATCCAGCGCGTGGTGGAGGAGGCGCACGCCGCCGCCGGCCACGAGTTCAACCTCGGCTCGCCCAAGCAGCTCCAGGAGATCCTCTTCGGCGAGCTGGCCCTGCCCAAGACCAAGAAGATCAAGACCGGCTACACCACCGACGCCGACGCGCTCACCTGGCTCGCCACCCAGACCGACAACGAACTGCCGGTCATCCTGCTGCGCCACCGCGACCAGGCCAAGCTGCGCACCACCGTCGAGGGCCTGCTCAAGACGGTCTCCCCGGCCGGGCGGATCCACACCACCTTCAACCAGATGGTCGCCGCCACCGGCCGGCTCTCCTCGCAGGACCCGAACCTGCAGAACATCCCGGTCCGCACCGAGGAGGGCCGGATGATCCGCCGCGCCTTCGTCGTCGGCGAGGGCTACGAGGCGCTGCTGACCGCCGACTACTCGCAGATCGAGCTGCGCATCATGGCCCACCTCTCCGAGGACGAGGCCCTGATCGAGGCCTTCGCCACCGGCGAGGACCTCCACACCACCGTCGCCTCCCAGGTCTTCGAGGTCCCCGGCGACGCGGTCGACGCCGAGATGCGCCGCAAGATCAAGGCGATGTCCTACGGCCTGGCCTACGGGCTCTCCGCGTACGGGCTCTCCCAGCAGCTCGGCATCAAGCCCGCCGAGGCCCAGGGCCTGATGGACACCTACTTCGAGCGGTTCGGCGGCGTCCGCGACTACCTGCGCCGGGTCGTCGACGAGGCCCGCGCCACCGGCTACACCGAGACCCTGCTCGGCCGCCGCCGCTACCTGCCGGACCTCAACAGCGACAACCGCCAGCGCCGCGAGATGGCCGAGCGGATGGCCCTCAACGCCCCGATCCAGGGCTCGGCCGCCGACATCGTCAAGATCGCCATGCTGCGGGTCGACGAGGCGCTGACCGCCGCCGGCCTCACCTCCCGGATGCTGCTCCAGGTGCACGACGAAATCGTGCTGGAGCTGGCACCCGGCGAGCGTGAGCAGGTCGAGGCGATCGTCCGCGAGCAGATGGCCGGCGCCTACCCGCTGCGCGCCCCGCTCGACGTGTCCGTCGGCGTCGGCGCCAACTGGGAGTCCGCCGCGCACTGACGCGGTGTCAAGGAGTCGCGGGTGCAGGCAGGTTCCCGGATCCGCCCGCGGCTCCTACCCTGGTCCCATGGGGATTGCGGGGGTGCTGCGGAGCGGGCCGGAGTCGGCGGCCCTGGTGCTCCGGGAGGGCGGCGGGACGCGGCGCCGGGCGCTCGCGCGCTGCCTGACCGCGTTCGGGACGGCGATGGGCGCGCCGCTGGTCCTGGCCGTGCCGACCCTGCTGGTCGCGTTCTTCATGCTGCTCGCCGGAGCGACCGCCGCCACCATCGGCCGGGTGGCCGGGGGGATCGCCGGCGTCGAGTACCTGCTGGCCGTCCCGCTCCTGGCCCGGCTGGCGTACACCACCGTCCACCGGCTGGAGTTCGCCCCGGCGGCGGCCCCGGAGAGGTTCCGGCTGGTCCGGGCCGGACGCCCGGACGCCTGGCAGCCGCTCGCCGGGCTCTGCGGCATCCGGCTGGAGCACAAGGTCACCGAGCCCCACCCGGGCGATCCGCAGCCGGCCGAGGAGCAGCTCGTCGTCCGCCTGGACCTCGCCGGCGACGAACTCCGGTGGACCCCGCCCGCCGGCACCGACCCGGAGCGGCTGCACCGGGCCCTGACCGCCCTGCTCGGCCCCGGCGGCGTGCGGGTCGAGCTGGTCACCGGCCGCACCGTCCGGTCCCGCCCGACGCGCGGAACCGGCCGGACCACCGGCGGCTCGGCCTCCGCCAACTCCGGTGGCTTCTCGGGCGGCGGCTGAGCCGGCCCGGCCCCTCGCGGGGCCCTGCCGGCGGGCATTGGTGCGCCTGGCCGGCTCGGCGGCGAGCGGAGCGGGATGGGGTCCCCCCTAACCGGAGGCCGGGGGAGGGTCCTCCGGCCACGGGTGCCGCGGGTAGCGGCCGCGCAGGTCGGCGCGGACGGCCCGGTAGCCGTCGCGCCAGAACGAGGCGAGGTCGCCGGTGACGGCGGCCGGGCGCCCGGCGGGGGAGAGCAGGTGGACGGTGAGCGGCACCCGCCCGCCGGCCAGCGCCGGGGCCGCGGCCCAGCCGAACAGCTCCTGCAACTTCACCGCCAGCACCGGGCGTTCGCCGCTGTAGTCGACCCGGATCCGGGAGCCGGACGGCACCGTGATCCGTTCCGGCGCCAGCTCGTCCAGCCGCCCGGCCTCGCCGGTGGCCCAGGGGAGCAGGCGTTGGAGGGCGGCGGTGGTGTCGATCCGGGCGAGGTCGGAGCGGCGGCGGGCGCGGGAGAGTTCGGGCTCCAGCCATTCCTCGGCGCGTTCGAGGAGCGCGGCGTCGCTGACGTCGGGCCAGGGGTCGCCGATCGCGGCACGCAGGAAGGCCAGGCGTTCGCGCAGGCCGGGGGAGGGCCAGGCGAGCAGGGTGCTCACGCCCTCGCGGGCGAGGCCCTCCAGCAGTGCGGCGCGCACCAGCGCCGGCTCGGGCCGGTCCAGCTTCGCCGAGGCCAGCTCGACGGCGCCCAGCGACTCCACCCGCCGGGCGGTCACCTCGCCGTGCCGGGTGGACCAGTGGACCTCCTCCCGGGAGGCCAGCAGCGGCGCACCGGCCAGGCGGGCGGTGGACTCGTCCAGCGCGGCCGCGTGCAGCACCCGTGCGGAGGGCGAGCCCGCGGGGCGGTCGGCAACGGCGACGGCCAGCCACGGGAGGGCGCCCAGCGCGGTGCCGGGGGCCAGCTCGGCGGCCGTCCCGGAGGCCATCAGGTACGGGCTGCGCTCGCCGGGCTCGGGCCGTTCCCGCCGGGCCCGGGCGATCCGCTCGGGGAAGGCCAGTGCCACGACGAGGCCGACGGCCGCGGCGTCCGGCAGGGCGGTGGCGGGGGTGTCGCCGACGCCGCGCAGCAGCCGGCGGACCTCGTCGCGCCAGCGGCCCGCGTAGGGGTCGCGGGAGTCCCGGACGGTGCGCCGGACCGCGCCCAGGTCGTCCCCGAGGGCGCGCGGGGGCTCCTCGGACAGCAGTGCGACCACCTCGGCGGCCCGGCGCGCGCCGACCGCCGCCGCGCCGTCGACCAGGGCGCGGGCGAGGCGCGGGTGCAGTCCGGTGCGGGCGAGGCGGATGCCGCGCGGGGTGGCCCGGCCGTCCTCCTCCACCGCGCCGAGTGCCCGCAGGGTCTGCCGGGCGGCGGCCATCGCGCCGGCCGGGGGCCGGTCGGGCAGGGCGAGGCCGGCGGCGTCCGGGTCGCCCCAGCAGGCGGCCTGGAGGGCGAACGGGGTGAGGTCGGCGAGCGCGATCTCGGGGGTGGGGTAGCGGGCGGCGAGGGCGTCCTCGGCCTCCGCCCAGCAGCGGTAGACGGTGCCGGGGGCCTCGCGGCCGGCACGGCCGGCGCGCTGGCGGGCGGCGGCGAGCGAGGCGCGGACGGTGACCAGGCCGGCCAGGCCGCGGGCGTGGTCGGTGCGCGGCTCGCGGGCCAGGCCGGCGTCGACCACGACCCGCACGCCCGGCACGGTGAGCGAGGACTCGGCGACGGCGGTGGCCAGCACCACCCGCCGCCCCTCGCCCGCGGCCAGCGCCGCGTCCTGCACCGCCTGCGGTGCGCGGCCGTGCAGCTGGAGCACGTCGGCCGGTGCCCCGGCGAGCAGTGCGGCGACGCGGGCGATCTCGCCGACGCCGGGCAGGAAGCAGAGGACGTCCCCGTCGCGTTCGCCGAGGGCCCGCCGGACGGTGGCGGCGACGTGCTCGAGCAGCGCCGGGTCGACCCGGGTGCCGTGCGCGGGGCGGACGCCGCGCGGCGGCGGCGCCCAGACCGTCTCGACGGGGTGAGCGACCCCGTGCGCCTGGACCACCTCGGCGCCGCCGAGCAGGTCGGCCCAGGCGGCGGTGTCGGAGGTGGCGGAGGCGCAGACGATGCCCAGCTCGGGCCGGAGCGCGGCCCGGACGTCGAGCAGGAAGGCGAGCGCGGTGTCCGCGTCGAGGTGCCGCTCGTGGCACTCGTCCAGCACGACGAGGTCGACGCCGGGCAGCTCCTGGTCGCGCTGGAGGCGCTGGAGCAGCACGCCGGTGGTGACCACCTCGACCACGGTCCGCGGCCCGGTCCTGCGCTCGCCGCGCACGGTGTAGCCGACCTGGTCGCCGACGGCGGAGCCGAGCAGCCAGGCCATCCGCCGGGCCGCGGCCCGGACGGCGAGCCGGCGCGGTTCGGCGACGAGCACCCGGCGGGCGGGGCGGCCGTCCCCGAGGAGGCCGGCCAGGGCGAGCGGCACCAGCGTGGTCTTGCCGGTGCCGGGCGGCGCGGCCAGCACGGCCACGCCGTGAACGTCGAGCGCGCGGTGCAGGGCGGGCAGGGCGGTACGGACGGGCAGCTCGCGCCAGGCAGGGTTCACCCGCACAGTCTCCCCGACGGCCGGGCATCCCGACGGCCCCGCGGTCCCGGCCGTCCCGGTGCTGCGGGGCGGCCGGGGCGCCCACCAGGCCTCAGTCCCGCTCGGCGACGAAGATCGCCGTTCCGGGGATCAGCCGCCCGCGCAGCGGCGACCAGCCGCCCCACTCCTGTTCGTGTCCCTCCGGCCACTCCGGCTCCACCAGGTCCACCAGCCGGAACCCGGCGCCGACCAGCTCGCGCACGCGGTCCCCGACGGTGCGGTGGTGCTCGACGTAGGTGGCGTGCCCGTGCTCGTCCTGCTCGACGTACGGGGTGCGGTCGAAGTAGGAGGCGACGGCGGTCAGCCCCTCGACGCCGGGCTCGTCGGGGAAGGCCCAGCGGATGGGGTGGGTCACCGAGAAGACCCAGCGCCCGCCCGGCCGCAGCACCCGGTGCACCTCGCGCATCAGCGCGTCGGTGTCGGCGCTGAACGGCACCGCGCCGTAGGCGGAGCAGGCGAGGTCGAAGGAGCCGTCGGCGAAGGGGAGCACGGCGGCGTCGGCCTGGACGACCGCCACCGGCGGGGTGTCGCGGGCGAGGTCGATCCGGAGGGAGTGCTGGAGCTGGCGGAAGGAGATGTCCAGCGCGACGGGCCGGGCGCCCTGGCGGGCGAGCCAGCGCGAGCACTGGGCGGCGCCGGCGCCGATCTCCAGCACGGTCCGGCCCTCGACCTCGCCGAGCAGCCGGGCGTCGGCCTCGTCCAGGCCCTCGGGGCACCAGGTGAACCGGTCGTCACCGAGGAACTCGCCGTGCTCGTCCTGGTATTCGTCGGCGTTGCGGTCCCACCAGTGCCGGCTGGCCCGGCTGCTCTCACCGGCCTGGGCGTCGCGCCTTACCGCGTCGTCGCCGTCGTCGTCAAGATCATGGACGTCGGACTGGGGGGTGGTGGCCACGGTGATAATGCCCATCGCGTAGGGTGTGGTCTGCGGAAGCGCCGCTGCCGCGAACCGGCCCCGCAAGGGTCCGGGTCCTGGCGGTGGCATCCGGGGAAAGGCTTCCTGCGGCCGCCACTGTGAGGTGCGCAATCGGAGGATATGGCCTGATCCATACCGGCCTCCACCGTCTTGGCGCTCTTGGCGTTGACCGTGCCTGGCCGTCCCCGTATGCTACAAGTTGCGCTGCGGGCCTGCGCGCCTCGGACGGAGCAGGTCGCGCTCGCATCTGTCGAAGACCCCACGGTCGCAAGACGGACGCCGATTTCTCGCTTCCCGCGGGAGCTCTGGTGGGCCGTGTTCTTGGCTGTCCGGCTTTCGGTGGGAGCGATACGGGCCCTCCGCGTGGCATTACCTACGACTTCATGTCCGTACCGGAGCCCTTTTCCTAATGACGAGCCCCACCGACTCCTCCACCAGCACCACCCCGCAGGTCGCGGTCAACGACATCGGCGACGCTGAGGCCTTCCTCGCCGCCATCGACGAGACCATCAAGTACTTCAACGATGGCGACATCGTCGAGGGCGTCATCGTGAAGGTCGACCGTGACGAGGTGCTCCTCGACATCGGTTACAAGACCGAGGGCGTCATCCCGTCCCGTGAGCTCTCGATCAAGCACGACGTTGACCCGCACGAGGTCGTCTCCGTCGGTG
Source organism: Kitasatospora sp. NPDC032757 (assembly GCF_055579305.1). Taxonomy (NCBI): domain Bacteria; kingdom Bacillati; phylum Actinomycetota; class Actinomycetes; order Kitasatosporales; family Streptomycetaceae; genus Kitasatospora; species Kitasatospora sp. NPDC032757. The sequence continues at coordinate 410,039 of NZ_JBVINN010000003.1, forward strand.
ACAACATCGAGGCCCTGGTTCTCCAGAAGGAGGACAAGGAGGGTCGTCTCATCCTGTCCAAGAAGCGCGCTCAGTACGAGCGTGCCTGGGGCACGATCGAGAAGATCAAGGAAGAGGACGGCATCGTCACCGGTACCGTCATCGAGGTCGTCAAGGGTGGTCTCATCCTCGACATCGGCCTCCGTGGCTTCCTGCCGGCCTCGCTCGTCGAGATGCGTCGTGTCCGCGACCTCCAGCCCTACGTGGGCAAGGAGCTCGAGGCCAAGATCATCGAGCTGGACAAGAACCGCAACAACGTGGTCCTGTCCCGCCGTGCCTGGCTGGAGCAGACCCAGAGCGAGGTCCGCCAGACCTTCCTCACCACCCTGCAGAAGGGTCAGGTGCGCTCCGGCGTCGTTTCCTCGATCGTCAACTTCGGTGCGTTCGTGGACCTCGGCGGCGTCGACGGTCTGGTTCACGTCTCCGAGCTGTCCTGGAAGCACATCGACCACCCGTCCGAGGTTGTCGAGGTCGGCCAGGAGGTCACCGTCGAGGTTCTCGACGTTGACATGGACCGCGAGCGCGTCTCCCTGTCGCTGAAGGCGACCCAGGAGGACCCGTGGCAGCAGTTCGCCCGTACCCACCAGATCGGCCAGGTCGTTCCGGGTAAGGTCACCAAGCTGGTTCCGTTCGGTGCGTTCGTCCGCGTGGACGAGGGCATCGAGGGTCTGGTCCACATCTCCGAGCTGGCCGAGCGCCACGTCGAGATCCCGGAGCAGGTCGTCCAGGTCGGCGACGACATCTTCGTCAAGGTCATCGACATCGACCTCGAGCGTCGTCGCATCAGCCTCTCGCTGAAGCAGGCCAACGAGGCCCTCGGTGCCAACCCGGCCGAGGTCGAGTTCGACCCGACCCTGTACGGCATGGCCGCTTCGTACGACGACCAGGGCAACTACATCTACCCGGAGGGCTTCGACCCCGAGGCGAACGACTGGCTGCCCGGCTTCGAGAAGCAGCGTGAGGAGTGGGAGCGCCAGTACGCCGAGGCGCAGTCGCGCTTCGAGCTGCACCAGGCCCAGGTCATCAAGAGCCGTGAGGCCGACGCCGAGGCCGCTGCCGAGGGTGGCGACGCCGTCGCCGCCGCCGCCGGTGGCTCGTACTCCTCCAGCAGCGACGAGGGCTCCGGCGCTCTCGCTTCGGACGAGGCCCTGGCCGCCCTGCGCGAGAAGCTGGCCGGTGGCCAGAGCTGAGGCTCTGACCCCGCTGGTGCTCGGCGCATAGCGCCATAGCGTCACCGATGAACCCCACTCGGTATTCCGGGTGGGGTTCATTGTTTTTCCTCTTCACTTATTTGTTCCTTATGTGCACGATTTTTGTGATTAGGGGCTCATCGGATGCCTATGGGCGATTCGGGACCTAGGACCTACCTTGGGATGAGTTGCCCCATGGGCGGCTCCCCCCGGCCCCGCACGCTAGGCACCCCCCCACATGCGCCGTAGCACCGCAGTGACCTCCCCCGCCCGTTCGTCCGCCGACCCCAAGGTCGACGGACGCCTTGCCGCCCTCGGCCGGTTCTGCTTCCGGCACCGGCGCTGGGTGCTCGGTTTCTGGGCGGTCGTCCTGGTCATAGGCGTGCTGATCGGCGGCCGGGTCTTCGCGGGTTCGGTGGCCGGCGCCTCCTCGGCCAGCTCCGAGGCCGACCGGGGCAGCGCGGTGGTCACCGCGGCCGACCCGGCCCGCGGCACCGTGACCGCCGTGGTGGACGGAAAGCCGGTGGACGACCAGGCCGTGCGGGCGGCCGTCACCCGGGCCACCGCCGAGATCGCCGCCCTGCCCGGTGTCTCCTCGGCCACCGACGCCTACGGCTCCGGCCCGGCCGGAGCCGCACTGCGCTCCGCCGACGGCAACGCGAGCCTGGTCTCCGTGCGGATGGCCGACACCAGCACCGACGCCCAGACCGCCGCCGTCACCCGGCGCCTCGCGGACATCGAGGCCGACGGTGCCCAGGTCAAGGTCGGCGGGGACATCGTGCTCCAGGACGAGGTCAAGAAACAGACCGAGAAGGACACCCGGTTCGGCGAGATCGTCACCCTGCCGCTGACCTTGATCGTCATGGTGCTGGTCTTCGGCGGCCTCGCCGCCGCGAGCCTGCCGGTGATCGGCGCCGTCGCCTCGGTGGGCGGTGCGCTGCTGGCCATGTTCGGCTTCAGCAAGATCATGGACATCGACACCAGCGTGCTGCCGATCGCCACCGTGCTGGGGCTCGGGCTCTCGATCGACTACGCGCTGCTGATGGTCAACCGCTTCCGGGAGGAGCGCGGCCACGGCGCGGGCATCGCCGCCGCCGTCGAGCGGACCGCCGCCACCGCCGGCCGGACCGTCGCCTTCTCCGGGCTGACCGTCGCCGTCGCCCTCTCCGGCCTCTTCGTCTTCACCAGCCCCGTGCTCGGCGCGGTCGCCGCCGCCGGCGTGAGCGTGGTGGTGATCGCGGTCGCGGCCGCGCTCACCCTCGTCCCGGCGCTGCTCGGCTTCGCCGGCAGCCGGATCAAGGCGCCCACCGCACCCGTGCCCGACGAGGGCTTCTTCAGCCGGACCGTCCGCCGGGTGCGCAAGCGTGCGGTGCCGGTAGCGCTCGCCTGTGTCGCCCTGCTGATGGCCGCCGGGGCGCCGTTCCTCCATGCCGACATGCGCAGCTCGGGCGCCGCCGTCCTGCCCGCCTCCTCGGCCGGCCGCCAGGTCGCCGACACGATCGACCAGCGTTTCCCGCTGGCCTCGCCGGCCCCGATCACCGTGGTGGTCGAGGGCGGCGCCCCGGTCGCCCAGGCCTATGCCGACGACGTGGTGGCCAAGCTGCCCGGCGTCAGCGGGGTCCGGGCGGTCACCCCGGTGAGCGACAAGGTCTCCACCATCGACGTCCTGGTGCACGGCGACCCGCAGGGCGGGCAGGCCAAGAAGGTGGTCGAGGAGCTGCGCGCCGACCGCGGCGGGCTCACCACCCACGTCACCGGCGGTGCGGCCTCGATCGTCGACTTCCGGCACGAACTGCTCACCCGGGGGCCGATCGCGCTCGGCCTGGTGGCGCTCGGCACGCTGGTGCTGCTCTTCCTGATGACCGGCTCGGTGGTGATGCCGGTCAAGGCCCTGCTGATGAACCTGCTCTCGCTGGGCGCCTCGCTCGGCGCGCTCACCCTGGTCTTCCAGGACGGCTACTTCAGCGGACTGCTCGGCTTCACCCCCACCGGCGGGCTGGAGACCTTCATCCCGGTGCTGGTCTTCGCCTTCGCGTTCGGGCTGTCGATGGACTACGAGGTCTTCCTGCTCGCCCGGATCAAGGAACTCCGGGACAAGGGCCACAGCTCTGCGAGGTCCGTGGAGCTGGGGGTGCAGCGCAGCGGGAAGATCATCACCTCGGCGGCACTGCTGATGGTGATCGTCTTCGCCGGTTTCGCCCTGGGCGACATGCTGATGGTCAAGCAGATGGGCATCGCGCTGGCCGTCGCGGTGGCCGTCGACGCGACGCTGGTCCGCTGCCTGCTCGTGCCCGCGGCGATGAGCCTCTTCGGCGAGTTCAACTGGTGGGCGCCGGGCCCGCTGCGCCGCCTGCACAACCGGTTCGGGCTGAGTGAGCACGTCGAGCTGCCGACCATCGAGCCGGCGGTGATCCCCGGCCAGCGCCCGGCGGCCAAGGAGCTCGTGGGCACGACGCCGTAGCGGGTCAGCGGGCGGGATCGGTGGCCGGCTGCCGCAGGAGGGCGAGGCGGCTGGCGGTGCGGTCGAGGTCGCGTTGCAGGGTGGAGCCGGCGGGGAGGCCGGCCATCGGGTCGGCGCCGATCAGGACCAGCCGCAGGTCGCGGTCGCAGCAGACGTCCACCAGGTTGGCGAAGCGCTGGCGGGCGTCGGGGGAGGCCTCGGTGAGCGGCGGGACGCCGTCGAGGACGAGGGTGGGGAAGCGGTCGGCCAGCGCGAGGTAGTCGGGCACGGCGGTGCGGCCCTCGCACAGCTCGGCGAAGCCGAACCAGACCAGGTCGTCGCGGACCGCCCGGGCCGGCAGCTCGTGGTGGTGCACGGCCACCGGGGCGGCCTCCTCCGCCCGGGGCGGGGTGAGCCCGGCCGCGGCCTCGTCGCCGGGGTGCAGGAGGGCGCCGAGCGAGAAGCCCTGGGTGCCCTCCGGCCGGGGCCGGCGCCGGAAGTCGACCGGCCCGGAGACGTCGATGACGTCCATCCGCTCCTCGATCAGCCGGATCGTCGGCTCGAAGAGGTGGTGGTACAGCGGGTCGGGCATCAGGCCGGCGGGCGGGTAGTTGGACGTGGTGACGAGGGTGATCCGCCGGTCCAGCAGGGTGCGGAAGAGCCGGGCGACCAGCATCGCGTCGCCCGCGTCATGGGCGTGGAACTCGTCGAAGACGAGGATGCGGCAGTCGCCGAGCAGCTCGTCCACGGCCCGGTCCACCGCGGCTCCGTCCGTGTGCGGGCCGTCGGTGTGACGGCTGCCGGTGTGGCGGCCCTCGGGGTGCGGGCCTGCGGTGTGGTGGGCGACGCCCTCGTGCAGCCGGCGGAAGAAGTCGTGGAAGTGCAGCCGCCGTTTGCGCGGGGTCGGCAGGCCGTCGAGGAAGGTGTCCACCAGCCAGCTCTTGCCGCGGCCGACCGGGCCCCAGAGGTAGAGGTGGCGCGGCGGGCGCCGCAGCCGCCAGGCCGGGTGGGCCAGCTCGTCGGCGAGCCGGCTGAGCCGCTCGACCGGCGGTTCCTGGGCGGGGTCGAGGGTGAACCCGCGCTGCTCGGCGGCGCGCAGGAAGTGCGCGCGCATCGACTCGTACTGTTTCCCCGCCCTGTTCGTCACGGCTCCGGACCCTAGCAGGGCGTCAGAACGTTCATGATCACGGGGAGTTGCCCGTGCGGGCAGGAGCTTTTGTCCGGGTGCTCAGTGCAGGCGCTGCAGCAGCCCGACGGCCGCGCGCAGGGTCTCCCGCTCCTGCGGGGTGAGGCGGGCCTCGATGGCGGTGGCGATCCGGGCCTCGCGGCGGGCGCGCTGCTCATGAAGGGCGGCGCGGCCGGCCTCGGTGGGGGTGACGAGGAGCTTGCGGCCGTCGGTGGCGTGCGGCTGCTGGGTGACCAGCCCGGCCTCGACCAGCAGGGCGACGGTGCGGGCCATCGACTGGTGCCGGACGCGCTGCTGGGTGGCCAGCTCGCTGACGGTGCAGGAGCGGCCGTCGCGGATCAGCAGGCCGAGGACGCCGGCCTGGTTCTGCGGCAGGGAGTCGCCCGGGCGCAGGGCCCGGACCAGCTCGCCGATGGCGGAGCGGAGGTCGGCGGCGAGTTCGAGGGTTTCCGGGTGCGGGGTCTGCGAGGGGTACGGGGTCTGCGAGGGGTGCGGGGTCTGCGAGGGGTGCGGGTTCTGCGAGGGGTGCGGGTTCTGGGGTGAGGGCGGGGTCTGGGGTGAGGGCGGGGTCTTCGGTGCGTCGCTGGTCATGGGAGAAGTTTAGCGGCTAGGTGTGCAGCAAAACTGTGCAGTCTTGCTGTATGTTCTGGAGTATGCGAATCACGAAGTTCGGACATGCCTGCGTACGCCTGGAGCACGACGGCACCACCGTCGTCGTCGACCCGGGAGTGTTCACCGACCCCGCCGCCCTCGCCGGCGCGGACGCGGTGCTGATCACCCACGAGCATTTCGACCACTTCGAGGAGGCCCGGCTGCGCGCCGCCCTGGAGGCCGACCCGGCGCTGCGGGTCTGGACCAACAGCGCGGTCGCCGGCCAACTGGACGGCGTGGCGCAGCGGGTGACGGTGGTCGGCGAGGGCGACGCCTTCGAGGTCGGCGGGATCGGCGTCTCCGTGCACGGCGAGTGGCACGCGGTGATCCACCCGGACATCCCGCTGGTGAAGAACATCGGCTTCCTCTTCGACGACCGGCTCTTCCACCCCGGCGACGCGCTCACCCTGCCGCCCCACCCGGTGGAGACGCTGCTGCTGCCGATCGCCGCGCCGTGGACCAAGGTCTCCGAGCTGATCGACTACGTCCGGGAGGCGGGCCCGCGGCAGGCGGTGCCGGTCCACGACGCGGTGCTCAGCCCGGCCGGCCTGGCCGTGCACACCCGCCTCGTCGGCCCCGGCGGCCCGGGCACGGGGGCGGAGCTGCGGACGCTCGGCGAGGGCGAGAGCCTCGACCTGGGCTGACCGGCGGGCCCGGGTCGACCGTCGGGGATCCGGGCTGACCGGCGGGCCCGGGCGCCGGTAGCCTGACGCCATGCTGAAGATCGGACTGACGGGCGGCATCGGTGCGGGCAAGAGCGAGGTGTCGCGGCTGTTCGCCGCCCATGGCGCGGTGCTCGTGGACTCGGATGTGATCGCCCGCGAGGTGGTCGCCCCCGGGACGGACGGGCTGAAGGCCGTGGTGGCCGAGTTCGGCCCTCAGGTGCTCCAGGCCGACGGATCGCTGGACCGCCCCGCGCTCGGCGCGATCGTCTTCGCCGACCCGGAGCGGCTGAAGGCGCTGAACGCCATCGTCCACCCCCTCGTCCGGGCCCGCTCCGCCGAGCTGGAGGCGGCGGCCGCCCCGGACGCGGTGGTGGTGCACGACGTCCCGCTGCTGGCCGAGAACGGGCTCGCCCCGCTCTTCGACCTGGTCGTGGTGGTCGATGCGGAGGACGACATCCGGATCGACCGGCTGGTCCGGCTGCGCGGCATGGCCGAGGAGGAGGCCCGGGCCCGGATGGCCGCGCAGGCCACCCGGGCCGACCGGCTGGCCGTCGCGGACCTCGTGATCGACAACAGCGGCCCGCTGGAGGCGCTGGCCCCCCGGGTCGCCGAGGTCTGGGGCGAGCTGAAGCGCCGCCAGGGCTGACCGGTTCTGGCCTGTGCAGGGGCGATCCGGAAGAGGATCATGGTCGGGTGACCGATCATCCTGCCTCCGCAGCGCCCACCGTGGTGCGCCTTGCCGACTACACCAAGGCCGACATCGAAGAGATCTTCGGCGTCGGCGACGACCACTTCGGCGTCGCGTACACCGGTCTGAGCTGGTTGCCCAAGGACATCCACTTCGGCATCCGTGAGGCGGACGGCCGCCTGGTCGCCCACGCCGGCCTCCTGCGGGTGCCGCTCACGGTGGGCGGCGTCGACCTGGATGCGATGGGCGTCGGCGGGGTGTCCGTCGCCGCCGACGTCCGGGGTCGCGGCCTGGCGCGCGCGGTGGTCGGCGCGGCCCTGGACCACGCGCGGACGCTCGGCCCGCGGTACGCGCTGCTGTTCTGCCGGCCGCAGGTGTCCGGGCTCTACCGGAAACTCGGATTCCGGGAATTGGCGGGGGACGTCCACGTGGAGCAGCCCGGTGGGCGGGTCGTGGTCATGCCGCTGCGGACCATGTGGACGCCGCTGCACGACGGTGCCGGCTGGCCGGAAGGGCCGGTGCGGCTGCGCTCGCTGCCGATGTGAGCCGGCGGCGGTCACTTCGCCCGGGCGGAGGCCCGATCACCGCGACGGCGTCGCGGGTGCCTCCTCGGTGGTGGTGCGACGGCTGGTCGCGTGCTCGACGGCGGCTGCCGCCAGTGCGCGGACGACCGGGTGGGCCTGGGTGCCGTCGCCGGCGAGCTCCGGCTGGAACAGCGTGGCGAGGAAGAACGGGTGGCCGGGGAGTTCGAGGACCCGCAGGTCGCCGTCGTCGTCCACGCCGCTGAACCGCAGCCCGTGCACGCGCAGGCGGTCCAGGTACGCGGAGTTGAGGCCGTACGCGCAGTGGTAGCGCTCCAGCGTGCGGGTCGTCCCGAGGACGCGTTCGGCGAGCGAGCCGGGGGCGATCTCCACGGCACCCTCGTGCCCGACCAGTGAGCAGCTGAGCGGCGCGATCACCAGGTCGTCCTCCTCGGGGTGGCTCTCGCCGTGCGCCGCGCCGCCGATCCCGCAGACGGTGCGCGCGTACTCCAGGACGGCGTGCTGGAAGCCGGCGCAGGTGCCGAGGAACGGGATGCCGCGTTCGCGGGCCGTCCGGACGGCGGCCACCGCGCCCGCCTCGCTGCGGTATGGGCTGCCGGGGAGCAGCCAGATCGCGTCGAAGTCGTCGAGGGCGGTGGCCGTCCCGGCGTCCTCGGTCGGGATCCATTAGGCGTCCAGCACGAGCTGGTCGCGGGTGGCGAGCGCGTCGAGCAGCCCGGGGATGCGGGCGTGCGAGCGGACGGCGGGGGAGCGGTCGCCGACGAGGGCGATGCGGGGGGCGGGGTAGGTCATGCGGCTATCCTGACCGCGCGTTGGGCATCAGCGCCAACGATGATTTCTGACCCGTCGATCAGAGGCTCTGATAACCGTGGATCCGCACCAGCTGCGCACCTTCGTCACCGTGGCCCGGCTGGGCTCCTTCTCCGAGGCGGCCCGCGAGCTCGGCTACACCCAGTCCGCCGTCTCCCAGCAGATCGCGGCCCTGGAGGCGGACCTCGGCGCCGGTCTGCTGGTGCGCCGCCCGGTCGGCCCGACGAAGGCCGGCGTGCGGCTGTTGGAGCACGCCGTCCCGCTGCTGCTGCGGCTTGACGCGGCGCGCGCCGACGTCGCGCGCCTGGCCGGCACCCCGAACACCCGCCTCCTGCTCGGCGCCACCCCGCTGGCGGTCGGCGCGGCGCTGGGGCGCGCGCTCGCCGAGGTGCGCCGGGCGTACCCGGGGGTGGACCTCACCGTTCGGGTGGTCGCCCAGGAGGCCCTGCCCGCCCTGGCCGCCACCGGTGAGGTGGACCTCGCCCTGATCGACGGCCTCGCCGCCCCCAGCGACCCGCTGCCGCTGCCGGACGTCGGCCCGCTCACCACCGTCGCCGTCGACGAGCAGCCGCTCGCCGTCGCCCTGTCCGCCGGTCACCCGTTGGCCGGCCACCCGGGCCTGGCCCTGGCCGACCTCTCCGCCGCCCGCTGGCTGGACGCCCCCGACATCGCTCCCGGCGCCGCCCGGCTGCGTGCCGCCACCGCCGTCGACGGCTTCCGGCCGGCCGCCCGGTACCTGGGCACGGACGTGCGCGGGCTGCTCGCCCTGGTCGCGGCCGGGCACGGGCCGGTCGTGCTGCCGGCCTCGGCGCTCGACGGTACGGTGGGCGTCGCCGGGGTGCCCGTGCGGGAGCCGCGGCTGGTCCACCGGACGGAGCTGGTGCACGGCAGCCTGCCCGAGGGGCCGGCGGCGCTGCTGGTGCGGCTGCTGCACGGCTGACGGCCCGGTGCCCTATCCGACGATCTCGGCGCCCTCGCAGCACGGCCCGTCGAGCTGGTAGCAGAGGTAGCGCAGGCACCCGAGGCAGATCTCGATGTTCTCCATCCGCCAGGTGTCGCCGTGGCAGGCGCAGACGGCGCGTTGGCGCAGCGTCATGTCCCAGCCGGAGCGGCCGCCGAGGGCGTCGTAGGCCTGCCCCAGGAAGGCCGATGTCGGCTCGCCGAGCTGCTCGCCCCGGCGTACGGCGTCCAACTGCCAGCAGTGGAGGGCGAAGAAGGCCCTGCCGTCCACCAGCCCGTCGGGGCTGCGGCCGCTTGCGTCCCAGGCCCGGGCCGCGGCCGCGACCCGTTCGGGGAACGGGAGGGTGCGGTCGAGGAGGAGGGAATTCCCTCCTGGTGCCGTGGAGTTCGGTATCCGGCCGGTCGTCATGGCGGCCCCCTTTCGGGGCTCACGGTAGGTCATCGCCCGTCTCGGGCGTCAATGCGGGGTGCCGGGCCGGCCCTCGGCCCTGCACCTCCGCGTCCCCCCCCGGTCGGGGGGTGCCGCCCGGGGCACCGCGGTATGTCCGCGGAGACCTCCGCTCAGACAGCGGCGCCCGGGCCGGCCGTGGCCTTCCCGGCGGCGACCAGGGCCCGGAGCGAGGTGCGCTGGGCGTAGGCCATCAGGGAGACGGTCAGGGTGGCCATCACGACCGCGAAAGCGGCGTGGCCGAGGGTCGAGGTGACGCCGAAGCCGATCGCACCGAGGGCCAGGTGGCTGCCGAGGCGCAGGCCGAGCAGGGCGATGGCGATGTTGCGGGTGCTCTTGCCCCGCCAGAGCAGCGCGGCGAGCTTCAGCCGCGAGCGCAGCACGGTGAGGGAGACCGTGATGTTGACGGCGATCAGCGCGATCAGGGCGGGCCAGGCGGCGGGGAAGGCGTGCAGCAGGTCGAAGGCGCCGGCGATGACCCCTTCGAAGCCGAAGTACCAGGTGGGGAGCCGGAGTTCCGCGACGGTGGGGACCGGCTCGGGGGCGGTGGTGACGGTGTCGCTGGTGGCGGTGGTGGTGTTCATGGTGTTTCCCCGGGTCGTGGCCGCTGCCCGGCCTGCGCCGGTGATCACACTATGGCGGGTCGGCGGCGACCGCCGGAAGGATCTGACCTCACGTCTGTCGTATGACGGACGTCACGGCGCCGCCGGGTGCGGCCGGGCTGCCGGCCGCGCCTACGCGCCGGGGCGCCGGAACAGCGCGCTGAGCAGCACGGGGATGCCGAAGAGCGGCGAGCCGGCCGGCTGCGGCTCCATCGGGCGGATCTCGACCTCGGTGAACTCCGAGAAGAGGTGGCGCAGTTCGTCCGGCGTGTAGGCGAGACCGCCCTCCAGCCGGCCGTTGCGGTAGAGCTCCTCGTCGGGCAGTTCGGAGCCCATCGCCCCGGCGGCGAACGCGTTGACGACGAGGTGGCCGCCGGGCGCGAGGACCCGGTCGAGAAGGGCGAGGTAGCTGATCCGGCGGTGCGGCGGCAGGTGGTGCAGGCAGCCCGAGTCGTACACCAGGTCGTACTGCCGGTGGGGGAGTTCGACGGCGAAGATGTTCCCGCAGTGGAACCGGACGTCGGCGCCGGCCTCGGCGGCCCGCTCCTGTGCCCAGGCGACCGCGGTGGGAGAGAGGTCGACGGCGTCCACCTCGAAGCCGAGCGAGGCGAGGTGGATGGCGTTGCGCCCCGGCCCGGTCCCGAGGTCCAGGACGCGGCCGGGCGCGGTGAGCAGGCCGCGGTCCAGGTAGGAGACGAGGTTCTCGTCGGGTTTGGGGACGAAGAACGGCCGCCCGGCGGAACGGTCCGCGTAGAACTGGTCCCACCAGCCGGCGGCCCGGTCCGTCCACCGGTCGGCCTCCGGGAGGAAGAGCCGGTCCAGCAGGCGCAGAACGTCTTCGGTGGTACGGATGTCGCGGTGCACGCACAGCCCCCTTCACGGGCGGACGCCGTTCCGTCCGCCGCTGTGAATTCTAGTGATCACGGGGCAGGAAATCCCTGGTCAGAAGTGGTGTCCGGCCCGCCCGCAGGCCCCCGCCCGGCCCCTTCCCGGCGCCGCCGGCCCCAACCCTCCGGGGGTGCCCCGTGCGTGGTCGCCGACCCCCGGGGAGGGCCGTCCAGGGGCCTTCTGGGGGCTCGGCGGCGACCGCCTTCCCGGCGGCCCGGATAACGCTTTCGCCACGGTGCGGGGCCGTGCCCGAAGGTGCGCCGCGGGAGGCCGGCCCGGGCGTGGCCCGGACGCTCCCGGCCCTCAGCTCCGCTCGAACAGCATCCGGAGCACCGACCGGGCCAGCTCCTCCACGTCGCCGTCCGCGCTCTCCGGGAGTGCGCCGCTCAGCCAGAGGCCGGCGAAGCCGTGGGCCAGTGACCAGGCGGCGATCGTCGTGGCGCGGTCGGCCTCCTCGCCGGGGGAGAGCTTGCGGGCGCTGGCCGCCAGGACGGCGCCCGCGCGCTTCTGCGCCGCCGCGAGGTCTGGGTCGTCCGCCCGGTACAGCTCCGGTCGGAACATCACCTCGAAGTAGGGGCGGTGGTCGACGGCGAACCGGACGTACGCCACGCCCGCGCCGTACGGATCGCCGGCCGCGCGCTCCAGGCTGTCCGCGAACTGCTCGAACCCCTCCGCGGCCACCGCGGTCAGCACCCCCGTCTTGTCCCCGAAGTGGTGCGCCGGCGCCGCGTGCGACACCCCCGCGCGCCGGGCCAGCTCGCGCAGGCTCCAGCCGGACGCGCCGGACTCGCCGATGGCCTCCAGGGCCGCGTCCAGGACGGCGCGCCTCAGGTTCCCGTGGTGATAAGTCGGCTGGTTGATCGGTCCCGCCTCCGCTCTCGGTCGTTCCTCCTGTCCGTCCACTCTATCTAGACATTGACAAGATGGCGCGCGTGTCCCAATCTTGCCAGTGACAAGATTGGAGGCCGGGATGGTCCCGCTCATCGCTCTCCTCGGCGGCTTCGCCGTTCTTCGCCTGCTCGGCATCGTCGCCGTGGACGCCCTCGACGCCTGGCAGCCCGCCCTGCGCGGCGGCCTCGCGCTGATGTTCGTCGCCACCGGCGTGCCGCACTTCATCGCCTCCTGGCGGCGCGACTTCGTCGCGATGATCCCGCCGGCGCTGCCCCGGCCCGACCTGCTGGTCACCCTCACCGGCGTCCTGGAACTGGCCGCCGCCGCCGGGCTGCTCGTCCCGCCGCTCGCGCCGTTCGCCGCGGCGGGGCTGGCCCTGCTCATGCTCGCGATGTTCCCGGCCAACGTGCACGCGGCCCGCAGCGGACTCACGCTCGCCGGAAAGCCCGTGACGCCGCTGCCCGCCCGGACCGCCCTCCAGGTGCTCTTCGTCGCGGCCGCCGTCGCCGCGGCCCTCTGAACGGGCCGGGCGGCCGCACGGTCCTCACCGCTCCCTCGCCCCGGTCGGGTCCGGTGGCGAGGGAGCGGTGGGAGCCGTCGTGCCTGTGGGGGCCGGAGTGCCCCGGGGGAGTGTCCAGGGGGGCGGGTGCGCCGGGGTGCCGGGGGGTGCCCGCCACCGGCGTTGCGCGGAGCGGGCGTTGGGCCGCACCGGCTCCGGTCCGGTGACTACAGTGGCCGGATGAGCGACCACCAGGTGAGCCTCCGTCCGATCTCCGAAGCCGACCTCGGGCCGCTCGAGCGGCTGCTCCTCGACCCCGGGGCGATCGGCGCGCTCCAGTGGTACGGCTGGTCCGACCCGGGCCGCCTGCGGCGGAAGTGGGCGGAGAACGGGCTGCTGGGGGCGGACCAGTCACAGCTCGCGGTGGAGTCCGGGGGCGGCCTGTGCGGGTTCGTCGCCTGGAGGGCGCGGGCGGTCGTGCCGGCGGCGCCCTACTGGAACATCGGCATCCAGCTCGTCCCGCAGGCGCGCGGCCGCGGCATCGGCACCGAGGCCCAACGCCTGCTGGTGGACTACCTGTTCGCGCACTCGCCGGTGGTCCGCCTGGAGGCCGACACCGAGACCGCGAACCGTGCCGAGCAGCGCGCCCTGGAGAAGTGCGGCTTCACCCGTGAGGGCGTCCAGCGCAGCCTGGTCTTCCGCGACGGCCAGTGGCGCGACATCGTCCGCTACAGCCTGCTGCGCGGGGACGCCCGCCCGCCGGCTGCGTCCGGCACGCCGTAGGGCGCCGGCCGTCAGCAGGCGCGGGGGGCCTCGGGGACCGGGCCGGGCTCGGGCCCGGTGGCGGGGTCGCGGGTGAGCAGGTAGCGGGCGCCGGAGCCGGCCGCGGCGGCGCGGTCGCCGGCGTTGTAGAGGGCGCAGCGGGTGAGGGAGAGGCAGCCGCAGCCGATGCAGCCGCTCAGTTTGGCCTTCAGGCGCTCGAGTTCGGCGATCTGCTCGTCGATGCGGCCCTGCCAGGACTCGGCGACACCGGCCCACTCGGCGCCGCTGGGGGCGGGGCGCTCGGGCAGGCGGTCCAGGGCGACCTTGGCCTCGTCGAGGGAGAGCCCGACCCGCTGGGCGGCCCGTACGAAGGCGACCCGGCGCAGGATGCCGCGGGTGTAGCGGCGCTGGCCGCCGGTGGTGCGGGCGGCGTGGATGAGACCGAGCTTCTCGTAGTAGCGCAGGGCGGAGGTGGCGAGGCCGCTGCGGTCGGAGAGTTGGCCGATGGTGAGCAGGTCGTGCCGGCTCGGTCCGGCGGAGGTCTCGGGTGCGGTCATGGGGTCAATGTACCGGCTTGACTTCAAGTCGACTTCAACGTGCAGCATCGTGGCCATGACGACGAACACCCGTACCGAAGTCACCTTCGCGGACCTCCCGGGCCTGATGAGCCTGATGACCGGCGACGAGAAGCACGGCCCTGCCGCCACCTCCACGCTGGACGCCCTCTGGGTGCTCTACGACCGGGTGCTGCGGGTCACCCCGGCCACCGCCGAGGAGCAGGACCGTGACCGCTTCCTGCTCTCCAAGGGCCACGGCCCGATGGCCTATTACGCCGTACTCGCGGCCAAGGGCTTCCTCGACCCGGCGGTGCTCTCCAGCTTCGGCGCCTACGACTCGCCGCTCGGCCACCACCCGGACCGCACGCTGGTGCCCGGCGTGGAGATCGGCTCGGGCTCGCTGGGGCACGGCCTGCCGCTGGCGGTCGGCACCGCGCTCGGGCTGCGCGCCCAGGGGCTCGCCGACCCGGCGGTCTGGGTGCTGGTCGGGGACGCCGAGTTCGACGAGGGCTCCAACCACGAGGCGGTCGCCTTCGCCGGCGCGTCCGGACTGGACCGGCTGCACGTCGTCGTCATCGACAACTCCTCGGCCACGCACGGCTGGCAGGGCGGCATCGCGGCGCGCTTCGCCGCCGAGGGCTGGTCGGCCGAGACGGTGGACGGGCGTGACCACGAGGCGCTGTACGCGGCGTTCGCCGCCGCACACCCGGGCCGGCCGCGCGCCGTGGTCGCTCGCGTCGAGCCCAAGAACTCCTGACGGCCGCCCGAGAACGCCTGACAACCTCCGAAGGACAAGGGACCAGACCGATGGACACCATGCGCGAGCGCTTCCTCGACGTGACCACCCGCATGCTGGACGACGACCCCCGGCTGGCCGTCGTGCTGGCCGACATCAGCGCGTCCGGCTTCGCGCCCGCCGCCGAGCGCCACCCCGACCGGGTGATCAACGTCGGGATCCGCGAGCAGCTGCTGATCGGCGCCGCCGGCGGCCTGGCGCTCACCGGGATGCGGCCGATCGCCCACACCTTCGCCAGCTTCCTGATCGAACGCCCCTTCGAGCAGATCAAGTTGGACCTCGTCCACCAGGGCGTCGGCGCCGTCCTGGTGAGCGCCGCCGGCTCGTACGACTGGCCGTCCGGGGGCCGCACCCACATGTCGCCGGGTGACGTCGCACTGCTGGACACCCTGCCGGACTGGACGGTCCACGTGCCCGGCCACCCGGACGAGGCCGAGCGGCTGCTGCGCCACGCCGTGGCGGACGGCGACCGCAACGTGTACGTGCGGCTCTCCGTGCACCAGAACGCCGCCGCGGTGCCGGTCGAACCGGGCCGGTTCACCACCGTGCGCACGGGGGCCAAGGGCGTGGTGCTGGCGGTCGGCCCGATGCTCGACGCCGTGCTGGCGGCCACCGAGAACCTGGACGTCACGGTCCTGTACGCGGCCACCGTGCGGCCGTTCGACGCGGCCGGGCTGCGCGAGGCCGCCGGCGGGCGGGCGGACGTGGTGCTCGTCGAGCCGTACCTGGCCGGGACCTCCGCCAACGAGGCGCACGCCGCGCTGAGCGACCGGCCGCACCGGGTGCTGGGCCTCGGCGTGCCGCGCGAGGAGCACCGGCACTACGGCTCGATCCCCGAGCACCTGGCCGCCTACGGTCTGGACGCGGCCTCGCTGCGGGAGCGGATCGCCACCTTCCTCTGGTGAGCCGCGCGCGTCAGACCCGGACGATCGCGACCGAGTGGGCCTCCAGCTCCGCCGCCGCACCGTCCAGGACGCACGGCCCGAAGGACGCCACCACCTCCCGCCCCTTCGCCCCCAGCGGCAGCCCGGCGGCGGAGCCGGACAGGTTGACCGCCACCCGGTACGGCCCCCGGTACACCACCAGCCACCGGGCCGCCTCGTCGTGGACGACCCTGACGGCCGAGAGGTCCGGGTCGGTCAGCTCCGGCCGTTCGCGTCGCAGCCGGATCAACGTCCGGTACCAGGCGAGTAGTTCGGCGTGCGGGGCGCGCCTCGGCTCGGTCCAGTCGAGGACAGAGCGCAGTACGGTGGCCGGCTCCTGGGGGTCCGGCACCTCCTCCGCCTGCCAGCCGTGCTCGGTGAACTCCCGCCGCCGGCCCTGCCGGACGGCCTCGGCGAGGCCCGGGTCGGTGTGGTCGGTGAAGTACTGCCAGGGTGTGGTCGCGCCCCACTCCTCGCCCATGAACAGCATCGGGGTGAACGGCGAGGTGAGCACGAGCGCCGCCCCGCAGGCGAGTCGGCCGGGGTCCAGGCTCGCCGAGAGCCGGTCGCCGAGCGCCCGGTTGCCGATCTGGTCGTGGGTCTGGAGGTAGCCGAGCAGCCGGTGGCCGTGGGCGGGCGGGAACGGGCGGCCGTGGCTGCGGCCGCGGAACGAGGACCAGCCGCCGTCGTGGAAGAAGCCGCGGGTGAGCGCCTTGGCGACCGCCGACAGCGGTGCGACCGCGAAGTCGCCGTAGTAGCCCTGGGATTCGCCGGTGAGCGCGGTGTGCAGCGCATGGTGGAAGTCGTCGCTCCACTGGGCGGCGAGGCCCTGGCCGCCCGCCTCGCGCGGGGCGGTGGTGCGGGGCGAGTTGACGTCGGACTCGGCGACCAGGAACAGCGGCCGGTTGGTGGCGGTCGCCAACTTCTCGACCTCGGTGGCGAGTTCCTCCAGGAAGTGGACGGCGCGGTCGTCGGCGAGGGCGTGTACCGCGTCCAGCCGCAGTCCGTCGATCCGGTAGTCGCGCAGCCAGGCCAGTGCGCTGCCGGCCAGGTAGGCGCGCACCTCGTCCGAGCCGGGCGCGTCCAGGTTGATCGCCGAGCCCCACGGGGTGTGGTGCCGGTCGGTGAAGTACGGGCCGTACGCGGGCAGGTAGTTGCCGGACGGCCCGAGGTGGTTGTGCACCACGTCCAGGATGACGCCGAGGCCCTTGCGGTGCGCGGCGTCGACGAAGCGCTTGAGCCCCTCCGGCCCGCCGTAGGGCTCGTGGACGGCCCAGAGCGAGACGCCGTCGTACCCCCAGCCGTGCCGGCCGGGGAACGGGCAGACCGGCAGCAGCTCGACGAAGTCCACGCCCAACTCGACCAGGTGGTCGAGGTGGTGGGCGGCGGCGTCGAAGGTGCCGCCGGCGGTGAAGGTGCCGATGTGCAGCTCGTACAGGACGGCGCCGGGCAGCGGACGGCCGCGCCAGCCGGTCCGCGACCAGCGGAACGCGGCGTGGTCGACGGCCCGGCTGGGCCCGTCCGGGCCGTGCGGCTGCCGGGGCGAGCGCGGGTCGGGCAATGCCGGGCCGCCGTCCAGCCGGAACGCGTAGTCCCCGGCGGGCGCCTCGCCGCGCCACCACCCGGCCCTCGCCCCGTCCCGGGCCAGCGGGTGGCGGGCGCCGCCGACCTCCACCTCGACCAGCTGGGCCGCCGCCGGCGCCCACACCTCGTACGTCCGCAGCTCCGGCAGAGTCACGCGTCGCCCTTCCTGGTCTTCCCGGTCTTCCTGGTCAGCAGCGCCACCGGGGAGGCGGCCAGCAGGTCGGCCACCGGTACCGTGCCCGCCGCGAACCGGCGCCCGGTAAGTTCGTCCGTCCACCCGCCGCCGGCCGGCAGCTCCACGGCGGTGTCGTGCCAGCCGCCGGCCCGCTCCAGGCCGTACGGCAGCCGGGTGACCGCCGTGACCACGTCGTCCCCGCGGGCGAAGGCGAGCAGGTGGTCGCGGGAGTGGCCGCCGGCGGTCAGCGGGCGGTAGGCGCCCAGCGGGCGGGCCCGGCGCAGGTGGAGGGCGGCCGCGGTGAGGTGCAGCTTCTCCCGGGCCAGGTCGCCCGGGCGGGGCGTGGCCGAGTCGGTCAGCCGGACGGCGAGCGCGCCGAGGTCCACCACACCCCGGTTGTCCGGGTCGACGAGGGTGTGGAGCGGCTCCTCGCTGCCCTGGTAGAGGTCGGGCACGCCGGGCACGGTGAGGTGCAGCAGGGCGGCGGCGAGGGTGTTGGACCGGGCGTACGGCGCGAGCGTCCGGACGTACCCCTCGATCCGGGGGAGCAGACCGGGGTTGCCGTACACCGCGTGGGCGCGTTCGGTCAGGGCCTGTTCGTAGCCGCTGTCCGGGGACGTCCACGAGGTGCGCAGCTTGGCCTCGCGGGCCGCCTTGAGCAGCGCGGTGACCAGCCGCTCGGGGGTGATCGGCCAGGCCGCGACCAGGGTCTGCCAGAGCAGCCAGTCACCGTCCCGGTCGCCGTCGGGGCCGGCGGCGGTGGACCAGGCGGCGGCCTCGGCGGCCCAGGCGTCCGGCTGCTCGGCGAGGACGGCGAGGCGGGCGCGGGCGTCGGCGCTGCGCTTGGTGTCGTGGGTGGAGAGCACCGTCATGGTGGCCGGCCAGTGGCGTTCGACGTAGTGGCACCAGGCGTGGAAGTCCTCCGGGAGCAGGCCCGGCCTGGCCGGCTCGCCGCCGACCTCGTTCAGGCTCAGCAGGGCGTTCCAGCGGTAGAAGGCGGTGTCCTCGACGCCCTTGGCGGCCACGGCGGCGGCGGTCTGGGCGAAGCGCACGCAGAACTCGTCCTTCTCGGGGCCGGTGCCGAGCCGCCCGAGGGCCAGCTCCGCGACCAGCCGGTCGGACGGGTCGGCGGAGCCGTCGAGCGCGGCCCGCAGCTGCTCCGCCGAGACCGCCGGCACGGGCTCGCCGGGCCTGGCGTACGGCCGGTACGCCGGGTAGCCGGTGAGCACCCGCTGCAGGGCGTCGCGCAGCTGCCAGGGTGCGTGGTCCGCGTGCGCGGGCTCGGCGGCGCCGATCCGGACGGCGAGCCGGACCAGCCGCTCGACCTCGGCGGCGAGCTCGCCCCGGGGCCCGGTCATGTCGGCCCGCCCGCGCCGGGCGGCCGCGACGGCCGGGTGCGGGTCGGCGCAGGGCTCGCCCGCGGGTGCGGCGCCGCCGAGGAAGTGCTCGTAGCGCCCGGCCAGCCGGGCGGCGCCGGCGTGGTCGGTGAGCACGCCGTCGATCCGGCGCAGCGCGTCGTACCCGGTGGTGCCCGCGCACGGCCAGTCGGCGGGCAGGCGTTCGTCGCCGGTGAGGATCTTCTCCACCACCGTGTACGCGCCGCCGGTGGCCTCGGCGAGCCGCCGAAGGTAGCCGCGCGGGTCGGCGAGGCCGTCGGGGTGGTCGATCCGGAACCCGTCGAGGACCCCGTCGCGGTGCAGCCGCAGCAGCACGTCGTGGGTGGCCTCGAACACCTCGGGGATCTCGACCCGGACGGCGATCAGCTCGTTGACGGTGAAGAAGCGCCGGTAGTTCAGCTCGGTGCGGGCCAGCCGCCACCAGGCGAGCCGGTACCACTGCCGGGCGAGCAGCTCCGCGAGCGGCAGGCCCTCGGTGCCGGCCCGTAGCGGGAGGGTGTGGTCGTGGTAGCGGAGCACCGCCCCGGGGCCGCCGGCGGGCGCCCCCGTGCCGTCCACGGTCAGCTCACCGGAGGAGAGCACCGCGCCGAGCCGGTCGCCGAGCAGCGGCAGCAGCACCCGTCCGCGTTCCGGGGCGTCCGTCGGCCCCGGCTGGGCCGCCCAGTCGATGTCGAACCAGCGCGCGTACGGCGAGTCGGGGCCGTCCCGCAGCACGTGCCAGAGCGGCTGGTTGAGCTGTTCGGGGACGGGGACGGCCATGTGGTTGGGCACCACGTCGGCGATCAGCCGCAGGCCGTGCCGGTGGGCCTCGGCGGCCAGCGCGCGCAGCGCGGGCTCACCGCCGAGCTGCTCGCTGATCCGGCCGTGGTCGACGGTGTCGTACCCGTGGGTGGAGCCGGGGGCGGCCTCCAGCAGCGGGGAGAGGTGCAGGTGCGAGACGCCGAGGGCGGCGAGGTAGGGCACGCCGGCGGCAGCGTCGCGGAGGGTGAAGCCGGGCTGGAGCTGGAGCCGGTAGCTGGCCGACGGTGGTGGGGGCGGGGGAGTAGCGGCCGGGCGGGGCTGCGCGGGCTCGGCGGCGGAGGTCATGTGTCCATGAGTACCCGCGCGAGCCCGCCGCCAAGACCCGTTGCTGATCCGAACAGGTGAACCCACGCCTCAGGCGGGCCGCTGGAGGACCATCAGTGAGCGGTCGGTGAGCCAGAGGGCGTCGCCGGCCTTGACCCGGGGGCCGGTGCCGGGGGCGGGCAGCCTGGGCTGGGCGGTGTCGACCACGACCTGCCACTCCTGCCCGTGGTCGGCCGGGACGGTGAACTCCAGCGGCTCGAAGTGGGCGTTGAACATCAGCAGGAAGGAGTCGTCGATGATCCGCCCGCCGCGCCGGTCCGGCTCGGAGATGGCGTAGCCGTTGAGGAAGACGGTGAGCGACTTGGCGTAGCTCGCGCCCCAGTTGCGCTTGGTCATCTCCTCCCCGCTGGGGGTGAACCAGGCGATGTCGGTGAGGTCCTCGTAGCTGCCGGCTGCCGGACGGCCGGGGACGGGGCGACTGGAGACCGGGCGGCCGTGGAAGAAGCGGCGGCGCCGGAAGACGGGGTGGTCGCGGCGGAGCCAGATCATGCCCTGGGTGAACTCCAGCAGCCGCGCCTCGGGCCCGTCCTCCTCGGGCCAGTGCACCCAGGTGAGTTCGTTGTCCTGGCAGTAGGCGTTGTTGTTGCCGTGCTGGGTGCGGCCGAGTTCGTCGCCGTGCGAGAGCATCGGCACGCCCTGGGAGAGCATCAAGGTGGCGATCAGGTTGCGTTGTTGGCGGGCGCGCAGCTCCTCGACGGCCGGGTCGGTGCCGGGGCCCTCGGTGCCGCAGTTCCAGGAGCGGTTGAACGATTCGCCGTCCCGGTTGTCCTCGCCGTTGGCGTCGTTGTGCTTCTCGTTGTACGAGACGAGGTCGCGCAGGGTGAAGCCGTCGTGGCAGGTGACGAAGTTGATGGAGGCGATGGGCCGGCGGCCGTCGTCCTGGTAGAGGTCGGAGGAGCCGGTGAGCCGGGAGCCGAACTCGGCGAGCGTGGCGTTCTCGCCGCGCCACAGGTCGCGGACGGTGTCCCGGTACATGCCGTTCCACTCCGTCCACAGCGGCGGGAAGTTGCCCACCTGGTAGCCGCCCTCGCCGAGGTCCCAGGGTTCGGCGATCAGCTTGGCCTGGGAGACCACCGGGTCCTGCTGGACGAGGTCGAAGAACGAGGAGAGCCGGTCGACCTCGTGGAACTGCCGGGCCAGGGTGGCGGCGAGGTCGAAGCGGAAGCCGTCCACGTGCATCTCGGTGACCCAGTAGCGCAGCGAGTCCATGATCAGCTGGAGCACGTGCGGGCTGCGCATCAGCAGGCTGTTGCCGGTGCCGGTGGTGTCCTCGTAGAACCGCTGGTCCTGGGCGAGCCGGTAGTAGGAGACGTTGTCCAGGCCGCGCAGCGAGAGGGTGGGGCCGAGGTGGTTCCCCTCGGCGGTGTGGTTGTAGACGACGTCCAGGATGACCTCGATGCCGGCCGCGTGCAGTGCCTTGACCATCGACTTGAACTCCTGCACCTGCTGGCCCCGGTCCCCGGTGGAGGAGTAGGAGGAGTGCGGGGCGAAGAAGCCGATGGTGTTGTAACCCCAGTAGTTGGCGAGGCCGAGATCGCGCAGCCGGTGGTCGCGGACGAACTGGTGCACCGGCATCAGCTCGATCGCGGTGACGCCGAGCTTGGCCAGGTGCTCGATCACCGCGGGGTGGGCGAGGCCGGCATAGGTGCCCCGGATCTCCTCGGGGATGCCGGGGTGGAGTCTGGTGAGGCCTTTCACGTGGGCCTCGTAGA
Organism: Kitasatospora sp. NPDC032757; assembly: GCF_055579305.1. Taxonomy (NCBI): domain Bacteria; kingdom Bacillati; phylum Actinomycetota; class Actinomycetes; order Kitasatosporales; family Streptomycetaceae; genus Kitasatospora; species Kitasatospora sp. NPDC032757. Next base: position 431,569 of record NZ_JBVINN010000003.1, read on the forward strand.
CGACGGTGCGGTGGTAGTCGGTGCGCGGCGGCCGGTCGGTGCCCCAGTCGAAGTACGGGTTGATCACCACCGAGTGCATGGTGTGCGGGGCGGAGTCCAGGTCGTTGCGGCGCTCGGGGGCGCCGAAGTGGTAGCCGTAGACCGACTCGTCCCAGTCGATGGTGCCGCTCATCGCCTTGGCGTACGGGTCCAGGAGCAGCTTGGCGCTGTTGTGCCGTTGGCCGAGGCCCGGGTTGTAGGGGCCGTGGACACGGAATCCGTACCGCTGGCCGGGCTGGATGCCGGGCAGGTAGGCGTGCCGGACGAAGGCGTCCGTCTCGCGCAGCTCGACGGCCGTCTCCGAACCGTCCTCGTCGAGCAGGCAGAGCTCGATCCGGTCGGCGCTCTCCGAGAACACCGCGAAGTTGGTGCCGGCGCCGTCGTAGGTGGCGCCGAGGGGGTAGGGCTTCCCTGGCCAGACCTGCATGAGTCCTCAACTTCCTTGCGCTGAAGAGAAGCTGACAGATAGTCCGACAATCAGGCCGGACCCCGGCGCTCTCTTCCCGGCGGGGTGGCCGGCATGTGCGGCGGTCGCGCACCGTGACGTACGGCACAGTCCGCATACTCCCCGACGCTTTCCCCGACAGCGGGGCCATTCGGCGTGTGTTCGCCCGAAGGGGTGTCCGGCGGGTGTCCGGCGGGTGTCCGGTGGACGGTCGGTGGGCGGTCGGAGCGGCGCGGCGGGCCCCGGGGGCGGCGGTGCGCGGAGCGGCGTCCGGGGCGGGTGGGGCGGGTGGTGCGGCCGGGGCCTCCGGCTTTCCCGTCCGCCGACCGGCTGCGGTCGGCTCGCGGCGGGCAGTACCCTTGATCGTCCGGCCGCCCCCGCGCTCGTGGCGATTCATCAGAAGGACCGGCGGGGGCCTTCGGGACCGGCGGGGCCTTCGGGGCCGGCAGACGAAGCAGACGACGTAGCAGCTCCATCAGGAACCAGGTGAGGTGGCGCATGGTGTTCCCCGCCGGCGGCCGTGGCGGTGGGCCCGGCGGCCCCGACCGGGGCGGCGCCCGCAGCGAGGCCCCGACCGTCGTCATGCGCCCCACCCTGACCGGCCGGGCGCTGGTGCCCGCCCAGAGCGGCCCGGTCGAGATACCCGCCCTCGCCTGGTCCGGCGCCGAGTGGGAGGACGCCTACCAGCGGGTCCGGCTGGCCGGGCGCGCGTACGTCTGGCTCAACCTGGTCGAACAGCGGCTGCGCGCCCTCGTCGACGAGGTGCTGTACCCCATCTACGCGCCCGCCCACGGCGAGGACTGGGTCACCGCCGCGGCCGGCCCCGCCGGCGAGGAGTGGGCCCACCGGGCCGGCGCCGTCCGCGAGGTCAGCCGGCGCAAGGGCTACCTGCTCGACCCCGCCGACGACGACCCGCTGGTCTTCCTCACCCTGCCCCAGCTGCGCGAGCTGATGGTCCAGCACTGGCCCTGCTTCGAGCCGTACCTCGCCGACCGCCGCGACATCGAGCTCGCCCTCGACGAACTGGAGGTCGCCCGGCACGTCGTCTCCCGCAACCGCGTCCTCACCCAGACCGTCCTCGCCCAGACCGAACGCGCCGCCGCCCGGCTGCTCGCCCTGCTGGACGGCGGCTCCGGCGGCGTCCCCGCCGACGTGGTCGAGTCGCTGGTGGCCGGCCGGTACGCGGACGTGGTCGCGGTGCACGCCGACCGGGTCCGGCTCCAGCGCGACCTCCCGGTCGAGGACCTGCTGGACGGCGCCCGTCGGCTCGACGCGCTCGGCATCGGCCTCGGCATGCTCTGCCAGAACTACACCGGCAAGCGCCTCGTCCGGCTCGCCACCGACGGCTGCCGGGTCCGGCTGCTCTTCCTCAACCCGGCCAGCAGCGCCGTCCGCCGCCGGGAGCGCGAACTCGGCCTCGGGCGCGGCGAACTGGCCCGCTCGATCGAGATGAACATCATGCACGTCCGCCGGGTCCGCGCCCGGCTGCGCGACCAGGGCGGCTTCGAGATCCGGGTCTTCGACGAGACCCCGCGCTTCACCGCCTACCTGGTCGAGGGCCCGCGCCCGGCCGGCCCGACCGGCGGCCCCCGCCGGCAGACCCGCGACCTCGGCGTCGTCCAGCCCTACCTGCGCCGGGCCCGCGGCATGGAGTCGCCCGCCCTGGTGCTGCGCGGTGGCGCCGGCCAGCAGCCGGGCGGCACGGACGCCGGGCTGCTGGAGGTCTACCGCGAGGAGTTCGAGGGGATCTGGGGGGACTCCCGGCCGGTCTCCTGACACCCGCCGGCCGCCGCGGCGGGGCGGGCGCGGCGGGGCGGGGCGGCCGGAAAACCACCCGGATGAACAGCGCCCCCGCCCGGACCCTGCGGCCCGCCGAGACCACCGGCGTCGACCCCGTCGCCGGACTGCGCGCCGAGGTCATGCTCCCCGACCTCGAACGGCTCGGCCGCTGCGACGGGCGACGGGTGCGTCAGCGGCTGCGGGACTCCTTCTCCACCCGGTGGACGCCGACCGGGCCGCAGCCCCGGGCCGCCGACGAGGGCCTCGCCTAGCTAGGCCGCCGACGAGGCCCTCGCCTAGGCCGGACGGATGGCAACCCGCGGGTATTCGGCCGATGGGCGGTCAGCCGGGGCGCGCGGGCGGGGCGGGGGCGCGAGGGGCTTGCTAGCGTCGATTTCATGATCAGCAGGCCAGGTCCCGGTACCTCTGGGGCCTGTGGGCCCGTGATCGCCCTCCCGCAGCCGACGAGCCCCGCTCCGGCATGCCCGCGCCTGCCCCCGACCCGGAAGGCCGACCGATGAACAGCCCGGACCGCCCCGGCGCCTCGCGCCGCAGCTTCGTGCGCACCGCCCTCGGCGCAGGCACCGCCGGGGCGCTCGCCCTCGGCACCGCCCGCCCCGCCGCCGCCGCTCCCGCCGCGTCGCGTCCGGCCGCCGGGTGGATCCCGTTCCACGGCGTCCACCAGGCCGGCATCACCAACCCGCCGCCCGGCTACGGCAGCTTCGTCGCCCTCGACGTCCAGGCCGCCGACCGGGCGGCGCTGGAGACGCTGCTGCACACCCTCACCGACCGGATCCGCTTCCTCACCGCCGGCGGCACCCCGCCCGACCTCGGCCCCGTCGCCGCGCCCGCCGACAGCGGCACCCTCGGCCCCGGCGCCCTGCCCGCCGACGACCTCACCGTCACCGTCGCCGTCGGCGCCTCGCTCTTCGACGCCCGCTACGGCCTCGCCGCCGTCAAGCCCGGGCGCCTCACCCCGATGCGCGACTTCCCGGGCGACGCCCTGCGCCCCGCCGAGACCCACGGCGACCTCTCGCTCCAGATCTGCGCCGAGAGCCGTGACACCGTCCAGCACGCCCTGCGCGACCTGCTGCGCGCCACCAAGGGGGCGGTCCGCCCGCGCTGGCAGCTGGACGGATTCCAGAACCGCGCCCGCCCCACCGGCGCCGCCCGCAACCCGCTCGGCTTCAAGGACGGCATCGCGAACCCCGACACCGAGTCGGCCGCGCAGATGGACGAGCTGGTCTGGGTCGGCGAGGGCGGCGGTGAACCGCGCTGGGCGGTCGGCGGCAGCTACCAGGTGGTGCGGGCGATCCGCACCCTGGTCGCGCCCTGGGACGAGGCGGCCCTGAAGGACCAGGAACGGATCATCGGCCGCCGCAAGGCCGACGGCGCCCCGCTCGGCCGCGGCAACGAGACCGACGCCCCCGACTACGGCCACGACCCCGACGGTGCCGTCATCGCCCTCGACTCCCACATCCGGCTCGCCAACCCGCGCACCGACGCCACCCGCGACAGCCGCATCCTGCGCCGCGCCTTCACCTACGACCGCGGCCTCGACGAGCACGGCGAGCCCGAGCTGGGCCTCGCCTTCTGCTGCTACCAGCAGGACGTGGCCCGCCAGTTCGAGGCCGTCCAGACCCGGCTCGCGGGCGAGCCGCTGGCCCGCTTCCTGCGGCCCACCGGCGGGGGCTACTTCTACGTCCTGCCCGGCGTCCGGGACGACGCCGACTGGCTCGGCCGGAGCCTGCTCACCGGGGCCTGAACCGGGCCGGCCGGCTGCGTCCGCCCGCCCCAGCGACCGCGTTGTCGGTGGGGCGGGCGATGATAGGGGCTGTTTCGACGAGCAGGACGGAAGGACACACCCCTATGAGCTGGTGGCAGCAGCCACTGGTCGGCTTCGACCTGGAGACCACGGGCACCGACCCGGCCGTGGACCGCATCGTCACGGCCGCCCTCGTGGACACCCTCGGAGCCCGCCGGCTGAGCGCCACCGACTGGCTGCTCGACCCGGGCGTCCCGATCCCCGCGGAGGCCGCGGCGATCCACGGCATCGGCGACGACGTCGCCCGCAGCAAGGGCCGCCCGGCCAAGGAGGCGGTGGACGAGATAGCCGCGGCCCTCTGCGAGCGGCTCGCCGCCGGCCGCCCCGTCGTCGCCTTCAACGCCCCCTTCGACCTCTCGCTGCTCGACGCCGAGCTGCACCGGCACGGCCTGGCCCCGCTCGCCGAGCGCCTCGGCGGGCCGGTCACGCCGGTGCTCGACGCCCTGGTCATCGACCGGGCCGTCGACAAGTACCGCAAGGGCTCGCGCACCCTCCAGCGGGTCTGCGAGGTCTACGGCGTCGAGCTGACCGACGCCCACGAGGCCGGCAGCGACGCCCTCGCCGCCGTCCGGGTCGCCGTCGCCCTCGCCGAGCGCTACCCCACCGAGGTCGGCGCCGTCCCCCTCGCCGACCTCCACGCCCGCCAGATCGGCTGGTACCGCGACTGGGCGGAGGGGCTCCAGGCCTGGCTGCGGCGCGGCAAGGACCCGCAGGCCGTCATCGATCCGCGCTGGCCGCTGCGCTGAGCCCTGTCCGGTTCGGGGGCGTGCCCCGGGTGGTGTGCCCCGGGTGGTGGTGGACCGGCGGACGGCCGGTCAGCAGAGTACGTAGATGCAGTAGTGCCCGCTGCTCTCCGCGAAGCAGTAGGTCGCGCCGATCTCGGTGATTTCGATGTCGTTGCAGCCGGACCGGCTGCAGGCGCTGCAGGACCGGGCGGCCGCGCTGGGCCCGGCCGCCCACCACCTGGTGGAGGTCGAGTGGCCGGAGCTCTACCGCAGGGCCGAGGGGCGGGGCGTCGAGCAGGTCCGGCGCGAGGACGGGGGAGGCCGGCATCCGGTGCGCGACGGCGCCGCGCGGATGCCGGGCGGGGCCCCTGCGGCGGTCAACTCCGGCCGGCCGCACGGGATGCGTCGGACGAACCGGTCAGCTCGCCGGGAAGTCGACGTGGTAGCCCTGGACGACCAGCCAGGGCAGCAGCTGCTTCAGCGCGGCGACGGTCTGGCTGCGGTCGCCGCCGCCGTCGTGCATCAGGACCACGCCGCCGGGCCTGAGTTGGCTCTTCACGGTGGAGACGATCGACGCGACGCCGGGGCGGGACCAGTCGCGCGGGTCGACGGACCAGCCGAGGGGGCGCAGGCCGAGGTCGGCGGCGATCCGCTGGTTGTCCGCGGTGAACCCGCCGCCGGGGGCGCGGAACCAGGTGACCTTGGTGCCCGGGCCCCCGGCCTGGACGATCATGTCCTTGCCCTTGGAGATCTCGTACACGGCCCGGTCGTGCGAGAGCGCGGCGAACGGCTGCGGGTGGTCGACGGTGTGGTCGCAGAGCCGGTGGCCGCCGGCGACGATCCGCTTGACCAACGCCGGGTTGGCGGAGGCCTGTTGGCCGACCAGGCAGAACGTCGCCCGCACGCCGTACTGGGCGAGCAGGTCGAGGACCGGGCCGGTGGCGGGGCCGGGGCCGTCGTCGAAGGTGAGGGCGACCGTCCGGCCGCCGGAGGCCGTGGAGCTGACCACCGAGGTGGACACCCCGCTCGCGGGCGGCGGGGGCGGGGCCGGCGTCGTGGTGGGCGGACGGGTGGCCGGCGGGCTGGCCGGAGCGTGCGTCGGGCCCTGCGCGGGGCTCTGCGCCGGAGCGTGCGTCGGCGGCTTGGAGGTGCTCGGCGGCGGGGGCTTGGGCGCGGTCGGCTTCGGTGTGCCCGGTGTGTCGGGTGTGCCTGGCGTGCCGGGTGCGCTCGGCGCGGCCGGCGTGGAGGAGGACGGCCCGGGCGAGGTGGGGCCGCCGGGGGAGGAGGCCGGGGCGGCGGGAGAGGAAGCCGAGGGCGCCGGGGTGACCGGACCCGACGCGGTGACGCTCGGCTGTGGCTGGAGCGCGCCGTTGGCGGTGCCGCAGGCGGTCAGGCCCAGGGCGGCGGCCACCGCGATGCAGCCCGCGACCAGCGGTCGGCGGCGGTGACGGGCGGACGACGAGGCGCGCTGCGAGGTGGCGTGTTCGGGCATGTCTGCGGCTCCTCGGGTGCGGAGGTGATCCCGATCCCCTGGGTCAGGCCGTTTCAGGCTGACTGTCAGATAGGACGCCGATCCGACCACGTCCGGTTGCGCTCCACAAGGACGTCCGCGGGGACGCCCGCAAGGACACCCGCAAGGACACCCGCAAGGACGCGGGCAAGGAGCCGCACGACCGTCAGAACGGGTACCAGCGCACGTCCGTCGCCCCCGCGCGCAGCGACTCCACCCGGCGGCGGAACTCGGCGAGCGCGGCCGGGTTGCCCGGCGCCTGCTGCGCCACCCAGGAGGCGCTGGCCGTCTCCCGGGCGCCGCGCAGCACCGCGAAACCGGACCACTCCCGGACGTCCCAGCCGTACCGCGCGGTGAACGCCCCGTACTCCTCGGCCGGGACGCCGTACCGGTCGTGGCTGAGCGCCAGCACGACCAGGTCGTGCTCGCGCAGGTCGTGCGAGACGTTCTCCAGGTCGAGCAGGACGGGCCCGTCCGGGCCGACGTGCACGTTGCGCGGCAGCGCGTCGCCGTGGATCACACCGGCCGGCAGGTGCGGGGGGAGGTCGGGCAGGGCGGCCGCGAAGGCGTCCCGGCGGTGGCGCAGGAAGGCGACGTCGGCCGGGTCGACGTGCCCTTCGGCGGAGGCGAGCCAGCGCTCGACCGGGGCGAGGAGGTCGCGGCGGTCGAGCGGGAAGGGCGGTGGGGGGAGCCGGTGCAGGGCGCGCAGCAGCGGCGCGAGGTCGGCGGGCCGGGCGGGCCGGACGGCGGGTGCGAGCCGGTGCCAGAAGGTGACGGGGTGTCCGTGGGCGATCTGCGGCTCGGGCGGCACGCCGTCGTAGGGGCGGACCACGGGGACACCCCGGCCGGCCAGCCAGTGGGCGACGGCGAGTTCGTGGTGCGCGCGCTCGTACAGCTCGGGGCCGCGGCCGACCTTGGCGACCACGGCCGGGTCGCCGAGGTCGAAGACGGCGTTCTCGCCGAGGGCGAGCAGCCGGGCGTCGCCGGGGCCGGGCAGGCCGGCGGACTCACAGGCGTGGGCGAGCAGCAGCCGGGCGCGGCCCTCCTCGAAGGGGAGCATGGCGGACTCCGTTCCGTGGTGGCGGGGAGGGCGGGTCCGGTGGCACGTGCCGGGCCCTGCGGGACGGTGATCATTCTGGCAAACGCGGGCCGGGCCCCGCGTGATGCGGGGCCCGGCCCTGATGCGTCGTCGTGCTGCCGCGGGATCAGACGGCGATCCGTCGGTGGCGGGCGCCGTCGGCGGCGGGCGCCGGGGCGTGGGCGCCGACGGGGGGGAAGGACTCGCCGTGCGAGAGGTCGGGCAGCCACCGCAGCCAGGACGGCAGGTACCAGTTGCGCTCGCCGAGCAGGGTCATCACCGAGGGCAGCAGCACCGCGCGGATGAGCGTCGCGTCGATCAGTACGGCGACCGCCAGGCCGACGCCCATCTGCTTCATCGCCTGCATCGAGAGGGTGCCGAAGACCGCGAACACCGCCACCATGATCACCGCGGCGCTGGTGACCACCCCGGCCGTGGAGCGGATGCCGTGCGCGATGGCGGTCCTGGTCGGCAGGCCCCGGTCGCGGCCCTCCTTGATCCGGGAGACGACGAAGACGTGGTAGTCCATCGAGAGGCCGAAGAGGATCACGAAGAGGAAGAGCGGCACCCAGGACTCGACCGCGCCGACCCCGGCGGTGCCCAGCAGCGAGGCGCCCACCCCGTGCTGGAAGACCAGCGTCAGCACCCCGTAGGCGGCGCCGACCGAGAGCAGGTTGAGCACCACGGCGGTGGCGGCGACGGCCAGGGAGCGGAACGAGGTGAGCATCAGCAGGAAGGCGAAGGCCACCACGAAGCCGAAGACCAGCGGCATCGAGCCGGTCATCTTCTCGTTGAAGTCGTACGAGCCGGCGGTGCGCCCGGTGACCGGGGCCTCGGTGCCGGCCACCCGGAGCACGGTGGCGGGGACGATCTCGGTGCGCAGGGTCTTCAGGGCGGCGTTGCTGGTCGCGTCGTTGCCGCTGCCGTTGAGCGGGATGTCGACGGTGGCGATGTTCTTGTCGGGGTGGACGGTGACCTCCACCGGGCCGTGCATCCGCCCGCTGGCCAGCGCCTTCTCCTTGAGGCCCGCGATGGCGGCGGTCATCGCCGGGGAGTCGATGTCGGCGGCCTTGATCACCACGGTGGCGGGTGCCGGGCTGCCGGGGAAGGCCGCCTCGATCTTCTGCGAGGCGGCGACCAGCGCGTTGCCCTCGGGCAGTTGCTGCTGGAACGTGAGGTTGGCGGTGTGCATGGTGACCAGCGGTGCGGCCAGGCCGACCAGCAGCGCGCCGGCCAGGACGGTGGCGGCGAGCGGGCGGCGCAGCACCGGGGTGAGGATCGCGTTCCAGAGCCGGCCGCCGGCGGGGGCGGTGTCGGGGCGGCGCAGCTCGGCGAGGAAGGGGACGCGGCCCTTCTCGACCCGGTCGCCGAGCATCGAGAGCAGCGCGGGCAGCACGGTGAGCGAACCGAGCACCGCGGTGATGACGACCACGATGGTGGCGTACGACATGGCCTGGAACTCGGCGATGCCGGTGAGGAACATGCCGGCCATGGCGACCACCACGGTGACGCCGGAGACCAGGACGGCCCGGCCGCTGGTGGCGGCGGCGATCTTCAGCGCGGTCTCCAGGTCCCGCCCGGCGGCCCGCTCCTCGCGCTCGCGGCGCAGGTAGAAGAGGCAGTAGTCGACGCCGACGGCGAGGCCGACCAGCAGCATCACCGAGCTGGCGTTGTTGCTGGTGTGCAGGAACCCGCTGCTCAGCGCGACCAGTCCGCCGGCCGCGACGAAGGCGGTGATGGCGAGCACGACGGGCAGGACGGCGGCGACCAGTGCGCCGAAGGCGACCAGCAGGATGCCGAGGGCGAGCGGCACGGCCGTCCACTCGGCGCGGGCGAAGTCGTCGGAGAACTGCTCGTCGATCCACTTGCCGGAGCTGGCGTCGCCGAGCTCGACCACGGTGAGGCCGGGGTGCTGCTTCTGCACGGCGGCGACGGCGTCCAGGACGGCCGGGACGTTCTTGACGGCGTCCTCGTGCTCCCCCTTGAGCGTCAGCTGGACCAGCGCCGAGTGGCCGTCCGGCGAGACCGCCCGGGTGTCGTAGGGGGAGCGGACGTCGGCGGCCTTGCCGGTGGCGCCGACGCCGGTGATCACCTGCTCGACGGCGGCCCGGAAGGCCGGGTCGTCGGCGGCGAGCGAGGCACTCTGGACCAGGACGGTCTCGCTCGCCGGGGACTTCAGCCCGGCGTCGTCGAGGATCCTGGCCGCGCGGGAGACCTGGCCGGGCATCGCCTCGGACTCCTTGACCTCGGTACTGCCGTGCACGCCGCCGAGGTAGGCGGCGAGGACGACGGAGAGCAGCCAGCCGAAGACGGCCGTCTTTCTGTGCCGGGCGCTCCAGGCGCCCATGGCGGCAGCTGTGCCGAGCCTGGTCTTCACGGGAATCCCCCTGGGAGAGCGGCGGTGGCCGGCCGAGAGGTCGGGCGGGCCGCCGGTATCGGGCGCCGGCTGTGGGTCCGGCGTCTCAACCGACAGTAGAAAAGGGGAGGTTGACGGGGTATCCGGCTGGCGGGGGAGTTCTCCCTGGGGTCTGCCCGGGGGGCGGGGTGGGGTTATCCCTACCGGGGAACCCTGACTTCTCCTCCTTGGGACCGGGTGCGAAGTCCACCCTGAGGGGGAGCTGTCTCCACCCGGAGCACGAGGTCAAGAGGCCAGGCGGCGGGTCAAGATGGTGTGGGGCGCCGATGGGCGTTCCCCGAGGGGGTCGGCTTTACGGGGGCCGCTTGCCGGGCGGCAAGCAAGTACTCGTAGGATGATGTCCTCAGACTCACTTACCTGCCGACCGGCTAGGGGCGGGCCTCGTCGCCATGCCCTGCCGGTCCTCCGTCGCCCGACGTCCCGTCCCCCAAGGGCTGGCGGTGAACCATGCCCAGGAGGCATCACGAGCATGTTCCACCGACTAGGACAATTTGTCGTCCGCCGCGCCTGGTGGGTGATCGCGGCGTGGGTCGTCGCGATGATCGCGATCGTGGCCACGGCGCCGAAGATCACCGCGCAGACCGACGAGGCTTCCTTCCTCCCGAAGCACTACGAGTCCATCCAGGCCTCGGCGCTCCAGGAGAAGGCGTTCCCGGCCAGCTTCACGCCCTCCGCCCTGGCGCTCTTCGAGCGCAACGACGGCGGCGCGATGAACGACGCCGACAAGGCCGCGATGGCCAAGATCGTCCAGGGCCTCACGGACAAGAAGATCAAGAACGTCGAGACGATCATCCCGGTCGGCGAGCAGACGACGTCCAAGGACGGCAAGTACGCGCTCGCGCCGATCGCGATCGACAAGAAGACGCAGCAGTCCGACGAGTTCGGCGAGACCGCCAAGAACCTCCGTGAGGAGGGCAAGTCGCTCGCCTCGGGGACCGACCTGAAGTTCCAGCTCGGTGGCGCCGCCGCCCAGGCCCTGGACCAGAAGGAGTCCTCCGGCTCCGCCGACGCCCTCATCGCGATGTCGACGGTCGTCCTGGTCGCGCTCATCGTCGGGATCATCTTCCGCAGCATCCTGGCCGGATTCCTGCCGATCCTGATCTCGCTGGCCGTCGCCATGCCGACGTCCAACGGCGTGATCGCCTACGCGACCAAGGCCTTCGGCCTGGAGAGCACCCCGGTGCTCTCGGCGATCCTGATCGTCGTCGTGCTCGGCGTCGGCACCGACTACTTCCTCTTCCTGGCGTTCCGCTACCGCGAGCGGCTGCGAGCCGGTGACGAGCGCAAGGAGGCCGTGGCCAACGCGGTCGGCCGGGTCGGCGAGGCCATCGCCTCGGCGGCCGGAGCCGTCACCGTCGCCTTCGCGGTGCTGATCCTCTCCAGCCTCGGCATGTTCAAGGCGCTCGGCCCGGCCCTGGCCATCGCCGTGGTCGTCACCGCCTTCGCCGCGCTCACCCTGGCCCCGGCCGTGCTCACGGTCATCCCGGCGCGCGCCGTGTTCTGGCCGGGCAAGAAGTGGATGAACGAGCCCCGCAACGCACGCTTCGCCGCGCTCGGCCGCATGGTCGAGAAGCGCCCGGGCATGGTCGCCCTGGCCTCCGGCGGCGTGCTGCTGGCACTGTCGGCCGGCGCCCTCGGCTACAGCGGCACCTTCGACCTCGCGGGCAGCTCCATGCCCAAGGACAAGGAGTCGATGGTCGTCCAGGACAAGCTGATGAACGGCTTCTCGGCCGGCGCGGCCGACCCGAGCCACGTCTACCTGACGAGCAACAGCAGCGCCAAGCTCGACCCGGCCAAGTTCGAGGCCTACGCCGCCAAGCTCAGCGGGGTGGCCGGGGTGTCGCCGGTGGCGGCGAAGCCCCAGCTCAGCGAGGACGGCCGGACGGCCGACTTCACCGTCCTGCTCAAGAACGAGCCGGCCAGCAACGCCGCGATCGACTCGGTCACCGACCTGCGGGACGTCGCACACAGCGAGGCGCCGGCCGGCACGGAGGCGAAGGTCGGCGGTCTGACCGCCGTCTACAAGGACATCAACCTCGCGATGACCCACGACTACAAGCTGGTCTTCCCGATCGCGGGTCTGCTGATCCTGCTGATCCTGGGCCTCCAGCTGCGCAGCGTGGTCGCCCCCTGGTACCTGATGGCCTCGGTCGGCCTCGGCTTCTCGGCCACCCTCGGTGCCGCCACGCTGCTCTTCCAGAAGCTGGGCAGCGAGTCCGGCCTGATGTTCATGCTGCCGATCCTCATCTACCTCTTCGTGGTGGCGATCGGGACGGACTACAACATCCTGATCATCGCCCGTCTGCGGGAGGAGGCCCGCGCGGGCCGCAACCCGCGTGAGGCGGCCCGTGAGGCGCTGCGCCACGGCGGCCCGACCGTCGCGGCGGCCGGGTTCATCCTGGCGGCGTCGTTCGCGACCTTCATGCTCGCGGGCAACGTCTTCATGCTGGAGTTCGGCTTCGCGATGGCCTTCGGCATCTTCCTGGCGGCCTTCGTGATGGCGCTCTTCTTCACCCCGGCGCTCACCGCGCTGATCGGCCGCGCCGCCTGGTGGCCCGGCCACGGCGCCGACGACCAGCACCAGTCCGGCCCCACCCCGGTGGCCGGTCCGCACGGTGTGCCGGAGCCGGCCGGACGGCACTGACCGTCCCCGGTGCACGGCAGGCACGCGGCGTCCGCTCCGGCGGGCGCCGCGTGCCCCTTTCCGTGCGGCGGCAAACGTGACGTGGTCGGCAAAAAGTCCCCGGTCAATCGGGGTGCCCTCGTGCTACAGTCGGAGCAGTTGCAGTTTTGGTTCCCATGAACGTTTGTGTGCGCCTGCTGGTTCAACCCAACAGGCGCATTTGTTTTGTCCGGTGTTTCAGTCTCCGGATGGGGATCGCGGCTACTTGGGGTTCACGAGGTGTGGACCCTGATGCCCCAGTTTTATGAGGAGACGGTTATGGCTACCGGCACCGTGAAGTGGTTCAACAGCGAAAAGGGCTTCGGCTTCATCGAGCAGGACGGTGGCGGCGCTGACGTGTTCGCCCACTACTCGAACATCAACGCCCAGGGCTTCCGTGAGCTCGTCGAGGGCCAGAAGGTCGAGTTCGACGTCACGCAGGGCCAGAAGGGCCCGCAGGCCGAGAACATCCGCGTCATCTGAGTCCAGCTTCCGAGCTGACTCGCGATCTCGCGTAGCGAGGGCCCGTACCGCACGGTGCGGGCCCTCGCGCATGCCGCCGAACGGCCGGGGCGGCGAACTCCATCCCGACGGCCGACCAGCCCCGACAGGGGCTGTGCCTTCCATCGGACGGAGACTCCGTGACCACCCCTGCCCGCTCGCCCCGTGACGGCGACCGCACCAACCGCCGCACCGACCGCACCGCCGGCGACCGCCAGGCCGGTGACCGCACCGGCGGCGACCGCCCGCGCAAGCCGCGCAGCCGCACCGGCGGCGGCGCCCCGCGCACCGGCGGTGCCCCGCGCGCCGCCCGCAACGGCGCACCCCGCAACAACGCCCCGCGCGCCGCCCAGGCGCCCGCCGACTTCACCGTCGTCGAGGGCACCCCGGCCCGGCCCCCGGCGGCGAGCTTCGGCGAGCTGGAGCTGCCCAAGGGCATCCTGAACGCGCTCACCCGCGAGGGCGTCACCGAGCCGTTCCCGATCCAGGCCGCCACCCTGCCGGACTCCATCGCCGGCCGCGACGTGCTCGGCCGCGGCCGCACCGGATCCGGCAAGACGCTCGCCTTCGGGCTGCCGCTGCTCGCCCGCACCGCCGGCAGGCGTGCCGACGCCCGCCACCCGCTGGCGCTCGTCCTGACGCCCACCCGCGAGCTGGCCCAGCAGGTCACCGAGGCGCTCACCCCGTACGCGACCGCCGTCAACCTGCGGATCGCCACCGTCGTCGGTGGCATGTCGATCACCCGGCAGGCCAACGCCGTGCGCCGCGGCGCGGAGGTGCTGGTGGCCACCCCGGGCCGGCTGGACGACCTGATCAACCGGGGCGACGTCGTGCTCGCGGACGTGGCCATCACCGTCCTCGACGAGGCCGACCAGATGGCCGACATGGGCTTCCTGCCGCAGGTCACCAAGCTGCTGGAGCAGGTCGCCGAGGGCGGTCAGCGGATGCTGTTCTCCGCCACCCTGGACCGCAACGTGGACCGCCTGGTCAAGCGCTTCCTGACCGACCCGGTGACCCACTCGGTCGACCCGTCGGCGGGCGCGGTCACCACCATGGACCACCACGTGCTGCAGCTGGACCCGGCCGACAAGGCCTCCGCCACCGCGCACATCGCCTCCCGCGACGGCCGGCTGATCATGTTCGTGCACACCAAGCACGGCGCCGACCGCCTCGCCAAGCAGCTGCTGGCCAACGGCGTGAAGGCGGCCGCGCTGCACGGCGGCAAGTCCCAGCCGCAGCGCAACCGGGTGCTCGACCAGTTCCGCGACGGCCACGTCACCGCGCTGATCGCCACCAACGTCGCCGCCCGCGGCATCCACATCGACGGCCTCGACATGGTCGTCAACGTCGACCCGCCGATCGACCACAAGGACTACCTGCACCGCGGCGGCCGCACCGCCCGGGCGGGCGAGTCCGGCACCGTCGTCACCCTGGTCCTGCCCGACCAGCGGCGCGAGGTCAGCCGGCTGATGACGGTGGCCGGCATCCGCCCGACCACCACCAAGATCCGCCCGGGCGACGCCGAGCTGAGCCGGATCACCGGCGCCCGCACGCCCAGCGGCGTGCCCGTCAGCGTGGCCGTCCCGGCGCCGGCCGCGGCGCCCGCCGCCGAGGGCAAGGCGGCCGGCAACGGCGCGCCCCGCCGCCGGCCCGGCAAGCGCTCCGGCCTGCCCGCCGACGTGGACATGAACGGCAACCCGCGCCGCCCCCGCCCGAAGCAGCGCATCGGCGCCGGCGGCGGCCAGGGCGGCGGCGAGACCGGCGGGCGCCGCCAGGCGGCCGGCTTCATCGGCCACTCCTCGGGGCGTGCCAAGCCCGGCTCCGGCGCCAAGTCCGGCTCCAACTACGGCACCGGCCGCCAGCGCCGCAAGGCCGACTGAGCTCCCTCCCGTCCGACCACGGCCCGGCTCCCCCTTTGCACGGGGGAGCCGGGCCGTGTGCGTTTCTTTCGGTCGGATCAGTGGCCCGTCCGGCCTGCCCGGGCCGTTCTCGCCCCTTGTCGTACACATTCCATCCGTGTGCGCACCAGTGGCGTGATCTTTCCCTGCCCTGTTGACCATGAACGTGCAGTGCCCGAAGATTTCACACGGCCTGCACAAGTGACGCACCATCATCACAATTGCCCTGCGGGCAGGCCGACCGGTTCACCGTCCCCGGAAGGACCCTCCCGATGCGTCGCACCGCCGCCCTGCTCTCCGGTGCCGCCCTGCTCGGCGCCGCCGCGACCTTCGCCACGCCCGCCGTCGGCGCCCAGGCCGGGGGCTGCACCGCCTACACCGGCGGCTGGAACGCCTACGGCGTCTGCGGCGGCATCGACCCGCTGCAGACCTGGTACGTCACCGCCACCTGCCAGTACTGGAACGCCGAGCACACGGTGCAGTTCTCCCGGTCCGTCAACGGCTACCCGGTGGCCGGTGACGGCACGTCCGTCGCCTCCTGCGGGGTCAACGACACCGTGATCCTCCCGCGCGTCGTCTACGGCGGCCGGCTGCCCACCCAGCCCGGCGGCCCGGTCGGGCAGATCAGCGGCTACGCGGACAAGTGCGTGGACGTGAAGGGCGCGAGCAGTGCCGACCGCACGCCCGTCCAGATCTACGACTGCAACGGCGCCAACGCCCAGCAGTGGAAGATCGCCACCGACGGCACCGTCCGCGCCTTCGGCAAGTGCATGGACGTCACCGGCGCCGGCACCGGCAACGGCGCCAAGGTCCAGCTCTACACCTGCAACGGCACCGGCGCCCAGCAGTGGCAGGTCCGCGCCGACGGCTCGATCCTCAACCCGCGGTCCGGCCGCTGCCTGGACGACCTGGGCTTCTCCACCGCCAACGGCAACCAGCTGGGCATCTGGGACTGCAACGGCGCCGCCAACCAGGTCTGGCACGTCCCCGCCTGACCGGCTCCGGCCGCCCGGCCGACCGGACCACCCACTCGCACCTCCCAGGAGCTTCCCCATGCGTCGTACCGCCGCGCTGTTCGCCAGCGCCCTGCTCGCGGGAGCCGCCGCGCTCACCGCGCCGGCCGCCAACGCCGCCGAGAGCACACCGTCCGCCCAGGCCGCGCAGGCCGCCGGTCCGGCGGACAAGTGCACCGTCGTCCCCGACGGCTGGGGCTACCGCGGCACCTGCTCGGGCATCGACCCGATGCAGACCTGGATGCTCGGGGGTCCCTGTGTGAGCTACGACATGAACAACCCCGGGGTCCCGATCGTCACGCCGGCGTGGAACGAGGGCTGGGTCGCCGGCAACACCTCCACCACCGCGGGGTGCCCCGGCATGTCGTCTTCGTGGGGGATGAACATCTCGTTCGGCCCCACACCCCCGGCGGGCGGGGTGACCGGTCAGATCACCGGTTTCGTGAACAAGTGCCTGGACGTGCGCATGGGTACCAGCCGTAACGGCACGCCCGTCCAGATGTGGGACTGCCTCGGCAACGTCAACCAGTCGTGGAAGATCGCCTCCGACGGGACCATCCGCGCGGTCGGCCTGTGCCTGGACCTCCAGGGCGGGCGGACCGACAACGGCACGCCGGTGCAGATCTGGGAGTGCAACGGCGCGATCAGCCAGCAGTGGAGGGTCCGGGCCGACGGCGCGATCGTCAACGTGAAGTCCGGCCGCGCCCTGGACGTCCGGGGCTGGGACACCGCCAACGGCGCGCTCGCGCAGATCTGGGACTTCAACAACACGGCCAACCAGCTCTGGCACGCGCCTGCGTGACCCCGGCCCGGCTCACCCGAGCACGCGGCGGGCCAGGACGGCCAGGCCCGCCGCGATGCGCTCGGGGGTGAGGCCGGCGTCGCGCTGGTGGCGGAAGAGCTCGGGCGCGAGCGGGGCGAGGAGCTGGTCGGCGACGGTGTCCGGGTCCGCGAGCCCGGCCCGGCGGGCCAGGTGGGCGACGTGCAGCCGCCAGAACGCGTAGGCGCCGGTCCGGTAGCGCGCCGCGCCGGTCTCCGCGCCGAGCACCAGGTGGACGTGGGTCTCCAGCAGCTCGACCATCGCCGCGTAGAAGGCGGCCAGCCGCTCGGCCGGGGCGGGCTCCGGCCCGTCGGCCACGCCCGGGCCGAGCGGCGCCGCGCCGTGCAGCAGTCGTTCCTGGAGGGCCCGCTCGTGCTCGTCGAGCAGGGCGCGGGCGATGGACGCGCGGTCCGGGTAGCGGCGGTAGAGCGTGCCCCGGCCGATGCCGGCGGCCCTTGCGATGTCGTCCATGGTCACGCCGGCGGGGTCGCCCGCGGCGAACAGCCGCTCGGCGGCAGCCAGGATCCTGGCGCGGTTGCGGGCGGCGTCGGCCCGTTCGCGCGGCGGGCGGCCGTCGGCCAGCGGGAGTTCGGGCGGCGGGAGTTCGGTCACGTGCTCCACGATAGGAGGCAAGTGGACACAGCGTCCACTTGCCTCCTATCGTGCTGCGTGACGACAAGCGGACAGTGTGTCCACTTGTTGCTCCGGCCTTGCCATGCCCGACTCCACACCGGGGGGTTTCACCATGTCCCGACTCCTGCACCTGAACAGCAGCGCCCGCACCGACTCCTTCTCCCGCCGCCTCGGCGCCGCCTTCACCACCGCCTGGCGCGACGCCGGCGGGGGCGAGGTCGTCCACCGCGACCTCGCCGCCGATCCGGTGCAACCGATCGGCGAGGGCTGGACCCGGATCTGCGACACCCTGCTGCGCGAGGGCATCACCGACATCGCCCGCTACGGCGAGGCCGTCCGCACCGGGCAGGAGCGGGAGGCCTGGGCGGTCGTCCGGCCGCTGCTCGACGAACTGGTCGCGGCGGACGTCGTGCTGATCGGCGCGCCGATGTACAACTTCGGCATCCCCGCGGCGCTCAAGGCCTGGATCGACCAGGTCACCTTCCCGAAGATGGTCCTCGCGCCCCGGAAGTTCGTGGTCGTCGCCGGCCGCGGCGGCGCGTACGGTCCCGGTACCCCGCGCGAGCCCTTCGACCACCACGGCCGGTACCTGCTCGACTTCTTCCTCGGCCACTACGCGGTGGAGGACGGCGAGGTCATCGCCGCCGAACTGGTCAACTCGCTGGTCGACCCGGGGCTGGCCGGCCGCCGCGCGCAGCACCTGGACTCCGCGGCCGACGCGCAGCACCGGGCCGGGGAACTCGGCGCGAAGCTGGCCGGCCACCGCATCCCGAGGGAGGGCTGAGACCGTGCCGTGGATCTGGCTGCTGCTGGCGGGTGTCGTCGAGGTCGCCTGGGCGCAGTCCGTCAAGCCGACCGAGGGGTTCACCCGGCTCCCGCAGACCGTGCTCTGCTTCGTCCTGATGCTCGGCGCCGTCTACCTGCTCGCCCGCGCCCTCCAGGACCTCCCGACCGGCACCGGCTACGCCGTCTTCACCGGCATCGGCACCATCGGCACCGTCCTGACCAGCCTCGTCGTGCGGCACGAGACCCCGTCCCCGGTCGCCCTGGCCGGCCTCGCCCTCATCACCGCCGGCCTGATCACCGTCCACCTCGGCACGACCGCCGACTGATGCGGACGCCGCCCACCGGAGCCCGCCAGGGCCGGGTGCAGCGTCCGCGCCGGGTGGGCCGACGACACCGCAGTGGGGTTGATCTGTCGTCAGGTGCCCAGCCAACGCGTGAACGGGCCCGCCGTGCTCCGGCCTCAGGCGGTGAGTGCGGGGACGGCCCGGGCGGTGAGCCGCGCCGCGTCATAGCGCTCCACCAACAGGCGGGCGACCTCGGGGGCCGCGCCGAGGACCCCGGCCAGGAGGCCGGCGCCGGCCGCGGCGTCGGCGATCCGGTCGGGGAGGCGGCCCGGGGCGAGCAGGTAAGGGGAGACGGCCACCTCGGCGGCGCCGGCGCGGCGGAGCGCGGCGACGGCGTCGGGGACGCGGGGGCCGTCGGCGGAGGCGTAGGCGACCTCCACAGCGGCCCAGCCGCGGGTGCGGCGCCATTCGGCGGCGACGGCGCGGGTCGCGGCGTCGGCGGCCGGGTCGGAGGAGCCGGCGGCGGCCAGGACGACGCCGGTGCGGGCACGGACGGCGGGGGAGGCGAGGCCGAGCCCGGCCTCGGCGAGGCGGCGGTCCAGTGCGGCGAGCAGCAGCGGGGACGGGCCGAGGACATCGGCGACCGGAAGGCCGGCGCTGGCGCCCGCAGCGCGCAGCGCGGCGGGGATGTCGTGCTTGGCGTGGAAGGCCCGGTTGAGCAGCAGCGGCACGGCGACGGCGTCGGCCTCGGCGAGCCGGGAGACCACCTGCGGGATCCGCGGCGCGCAGTGGTCGAGGTAGGCGGTCGCGACCTCCAGCCCGGGGCGCAGCGCCCGGACCCCGGCGACCAGCTCGGCCACCGTCGCGGCGTGGCGGGGGTCGCGGCTGCCGTGGGCGATCACCAGCAGGGCGGGACCGCCC
Organism: Kitasatospora sp. NPDC032757; assembly: GCF_055579305.1. NCBI lineage: Bacteria > Bacillati > Actinomycetota > Actinomycetes > Kitasatosporales > Streptomycetaceae > Kitasatospora > Kitasatospora sp. NPDC032757. The sequence continues at coordinate 450,904 of NZ_JBVINN010000003.1, forward strand.
GCCGCCACCGGGGTGGCGGGGGCGACGGACAGCCGGCCTTCGTGCACGGTGGGAGCCTTACTTGACGGCGGCCAGCAGGCCGCGGTTGCGCAGGACCCGGCGCTCTACCGGGGTGAAGACGAGCAGTTCGATGGCGATGCCGACGAACAGGATGAGGATGATGCCGAGCAGCACGCCCGCCATGTCGGAGAACTCGCGCTGGTTCTCCAGGTACCGGCCGAGGCCGAGGCCCAGGTCGGGGGAGGAGGCGACCAGTTCGGCGGCCATCAGCGAGCGCCAGGAGAACGCCCAGCCCTGCTTGAGGCCGGCCAGGTAGCCGGGCAGCGCGGCCGGCAGCAGGATGTGCCGGGCGCCCGCGAGGCCGGTGGCGCCGATGGTCCGCCCGGCGCGCAGGAACAGCGGCGGCACCTGGTCGATGCCGGCCACCAGGCCGTTGGCGATGGACGGGACGGCGCCGAGCAGGATGACCGCGTACATCATCGAGTCGTTGATGCCGAGCCAGATGACCGCGGCCGGCACCCAGGCGACCGAGGGCAGCGACTGGAGTCCGGAGAGGACGGGGCCGAGCGCGGCCCGCACCGGCTTGACCCTGGCGACCAGCAGGCCGATCGGGGTGCCGATGACGAGCGCTATCAGGAAGCCGGACAGGCCGCGCCAGACGCTGGTCCAGATGATCGAGAACAGCGTGCCGGCGGTCCAGAGGTCCCCGGCGGCGTTCCAGACGTCGGTCGGGCTGGGCAGCTTGTAGGCGCTGGTGAGGTGCAGGCTGTAGGCGCCCTGCCAGAGGGCGAGCACCAGGACCACGCCGAGCAGCGGCGGCAGCGCCTTCTGCCGGAACACCTCGGCGGTGGAGCTGCGCTGCGCGGAGACGGTGTCCAGCGCGTCCAGGCCGGCGCCGACGTCGGCGGTGTCGGACGCGGGGCTCTTGTCGAGGACGGGGGTGGTGTCAGTGCTGGCCATGGCGACGGATCTCCCCACGCAGTTCTTCGGTGATCTCGATGGACAGGTCGGCGACGCCGGAGGACTCGATCCGGCGCGGCTGCGGCAGGTCGATCCGCCACTCACGGGCGACCCGGCCGGGGCGGGAGGAGAGCAGCACCACGCGCTGGGCGAGCCGGACGGCCTCCCGCACGTTGTGCGTGACGAACAGGACGGAGAGCTTGCGTTCGGCCCAGATCCGGGTGATCTCGTCGTGCAGGACGTCCCGGGTGATGGCGTCGAGCGCGGCGAACGGCTCGTCCATGAGCAGCACCGAACCGCCCTGGGCGAGCGCGCGGGCCATCGCGACGCGCTGGCGCATGCCGCCGGAGAGCTCGTGCACGCGCTTGCCGTAGGAGCCCTGGAGGCGGACCAGTTCGAGCAGCCGCTCGGCCTCGGCCCGGCGCTCGGGGCGGGGGACGCCGGCGAGCTTGAGGGCGAGTTCGATGTTCTTGCCGGCCGTGAGCCAGGGGAACAGCGCGTGCTCCTGGAACATCAGCGCGGGGCGGCCCCCGGTCACCTCGATCGTGCCGCGGGTGGGCTTGTCGAGGTCGGCGACCAGGTTGAGCAGGGTGGACTTGCCGCAGCCCGAGGCGCCGAGCAGCGTGACGAACTCGCCGGGCGCGACGTCGAGGGTGATGTCGTCCAGGACGTGCGTCTGCGCGCCGGGACGGCCGAAGGACTTGTGCACGTGCGAGATCCGGACGGCGGGCGAGCCGCCGCGGGTGCCGACGCCGGCGGCGTCGTCCGAGGTGGTCAGTGCCGGGGTCATCCGGACACCTCCTGCATCTGGGGGCACCTCCCAGCCGGAGGCTGGGGGCGGTCGTGGGCTCCTCCGGCCGGTCGGCGGGCCAGGAGGGAGGGTGGCGGGGTTCGGGGCCGGGGTCCGGGCCCCGCCCGTCCCGTGTGCTTGGGGCATCGATCGGGCATCGACCGGGCGGGCGGGGGTCCGGACCGCGGAGCTCGGGTGCGGGCCGTGCGGGACGACCGCTGCTACTTGGCGCCGAGGCCGGCGTCCGCCACGGGGCTCTGGCCCTTCGCCGCGAGCACCTTGTTGAGCAGCGTGAGGTCGTAGATGCCGTTCAGGTTCGGCTTCTTGAGCAGACCCGCGGTGACGGCGTGGTCGGCCTCGGCCTGCAGGGTGGAGGCCAGCGGGTCGTCCAGGAAGTCGATGTCCTGCCAGGCCGGGTCGAGGACGGCCGGCTCCAGCGCGTTGCCGGCCTCCTTCTTGATGGCCTCGTTGGCGTCGGCCTTGGCCTTGTCCGGGTTGGCCTTGATGAAGGCGTTGGTGTTCACCGAGCCGCGCAGCACGGCCTCCACCACGTCCGGGTGCTCACTGAGGAACTTCTGCGAGACGATGATGTTGGTGATCACGAACTTCTTGTCCGGCCAGACGTCCTTCTCGTTGAGCAGGACCTTCGCGCCGAGGGTGACCAGCTTGGACGCGGTGGGCTCGGGCACCCAGGCACCGTCGATCGAGCCCTGCTTGTAGGCGTCCGGGGTGACCTTGTTGTCGGTGCGCACCACGCTCACGTCGCCGGCGCCGGACGAGGGGTCGACCTTGTAACCCTTGCCGGCCAGGTAGTTGAGGAGCGCCACGTCCTGGGTGTTGCCCAGCTGCGGGGTGGCGATCTTCTTGCCCTTGAGGTCGTCCAGGGTGGCGATCTTGTCCGGGTTGACCACCAGCTTGACGCCGCCGGAGGCCGAACCGCTGATGATCTTCAGCGACTTGCCCTCGGACTTGGTGAAGCCGTTGATCGCCGGGGAGGGGCCGATCCAGCCGATGTCGATGGAGCCGGCGTTCAGCGCCTCGATCTCGGCCGGGCCCGCGTTGAAGACCTGGGTCTTGACCTGGGTGGCGCCCAGTTCCTTCTGGAACAGGCCCTCCTGGAGGCCGACCAGCGGGGTGCCGTGGGTCAGGTTGGCGAAGTAGCCGATCCTGACCGTGTCGGCGGAGAGCTTCGCGCCGGAGGCGGAATCACCGGCCGCGGCCGCCGTCGCGGCCTTCTTGTCGTCGCTCTTCGAGCCGTAGCCGCAGGCCGAGAGCAGCGCCACGGCGGTGAGGCCGGCCACGGCGGCCGCGGCGGAGCGTCTGATCCGGCCGGCGGCGGGGCTTGCGGGGCTATGGAGGAGTGCCTGGTTCGGTGCCATGGGCGGAGTCCTGTTCACGGACGGACCGTCAGAAGGCGGTCTCGGGAGGGAGATCGGTCAAGGCGGTGCTTGCGGCATCGGGGGATGCCGGGCAAGCCGGGCGGCGTCGCTGTGCCTGCTGTGGGGAGGGACAGCGGCCGGCCCGGTGACGGGGCTGTGTGTCAGCCCCGTCGGCCCACACATCGCGTCAGGCCGCCCTGGCCGCTGCCGAGGACGCCGCTGCCGATGCGGCCGCCTTCCTTGTCCATGCCCGAGAACGCCTCGCTGGGCATCAGACCCAGTCCTCCTCGTCGGGGTCGGTGGTGCGTACGGTCTCGAAGGCCTCGCCCGCCATGCCGGCGGTGAGGGTGGTGCCGTCGGCCGGGTCGATCAGCAGGAACGAGCCGGTGCGGCGGTTGTCGGAGTAGCCGTCGAGTGCCAGCGGCTCGGCGGTGCGCAGCACCACGTGGCCGATGTCGTTGACGTTCAACCCCTCGGGGGCGGAGCGCTGTTCGAGGCCCCTGTCGCTGACCGGCGCGGTGATGTCGATCCGGTAGCTGATCTCCTTGACCAGTGCGCGCACGGTGCGGGTGGTGTGCTTGAGCAGGACCTTGTCACCGGTGCGCAGCGGGCGCTCGCTGAGGTGGCTGACGGTGGCCTCGATGTCCTTGGTGGGCAGCGGGGCGGGGCCGGCCGCGATCAGGTCGCCGCGGGAGATGTCGATGTCGTCGGCGAGGCGGACGGTGACCGACTGGGGGGCCCAGGCGATGTCCGTTTCCCGGCCGAGTGCGTCGATGCCGGCGACGGTGGTGGTGTGGCCGGAGGGCAGCACCGTCACCGGGTCGCCGACGCGCAGCACGCCGGAGGCCAACTGGCCCGCGTAGCCGCGGTAGTCGGGGTGCTCGTCGGTCTGCGGGCGGATCACGTACTGGACGGGGAAGCGGGCCGGCTCGGCGCTCGGGTCGGTGCCGACCGGCACCGTCTCCAGGTGCTCCAGCAGGGTCGGGCCGCCGTACCAGTCCATGTGGGCGGAGGGTTCGACCACGTTGTCGCCGGCGAGGGCCGAGATCGGGACGGCCACCACGTCCCTGACGCCGAGCGAGGCGGCGTAGGAGGTGAACTCCTCGGCGATGGCGGCGAAGACGGGCTCCGCGTACTCGACCAGGTCCATCTTGTTGACGGCCAGCACCACGTGCGGAACGCGCAGCAGCGCCGCGACGGCGGCGTGGCGGCGGGTCTGCTCGACCACGCCGTTGCGGGCGTCGACCAGGACGACGGCCAGCTCGGCGGTGGAGGCGCCGGTCACCATGTTGCGGGTGTACTGCACGTGCCCGGGGGTGTCGGCGAGGATGAACCGCCGCCGGGGGGTGGCGAAGTAGCGGTAGGCGACGTCGATGGTGATGCCCTGCTCGCGTTCGGCGCGCAGGCCGTCGGTGAGCAGTGCGAGGTCGGGTGCCTCCTGGCCGCGGCTGAGGGAGGCGCGTTCGACGGCCTCCAGCTGGTCGGCCAGCACGGACTTGGAGTCGTGCAGCAGGCGGCCGACCAGGGTGGACTTGCCGTCGTCGACGGAGCCGGCGGTGGCGAAGCGCAGCAGGGAGGTGGCGCTGGTCTCGGTGGTGGTGCTCATTTAGAAGTATCCCTCGCGCTTGCGGTCTTCCATCGCGGCCTCGGAGAGCTTGTCGTCGGCCCGGGTGGCGCCGCGTTCGGTGAGGCGGCTGGCGGCGATCTCGGCGATGACGGCCTGGATGTCGGTGGCGTCGGAGTCGACCGCTCCGGTGCAGGACATGTCGCCGACCGTGCGGTAGCGGATCAGGCGCCGCTGGACCGGCTCGCTCTCCTTGGGGCCGCCCCACTCGCCGGCGGTCAGCCACATGCCGTCGCGGGAGAAGACGTCGCGCTCGTGCGCGTAGTAGATCTCCGGGAGCTCGATGCCCTCGCGCTCGATGTACTGCCAGACGTCCAGCTCGGTCCAGTTGGAGAGCGGGAAGACGCGTACGTGCTCGCCGGCGGCGTGGCGGCCGTTGTAGAGCGACCAGAGCTCGGGGCGCTGGCGGCGGGGGTCCCAGGCGCCGAACTCGTCGCGCAGGGAGAAGACGCGCTCCTTGGCGCGGGCCTTCTCCTCGTCGCGGCGGCCGCCGCCGAACACCGCGTCGAACTTGTGGGACTCGATGGCGTCGAGCAGGGGCACGGTCTGCAGCGGGTTGCGGGTGCCGTCGGGGCGCTCGCGCAGCCGGCCGTCGTCGATGAAGTCCTGGACGTGGGCGACGTGCAGGCGCAGGTTGTGCCTCGCCGCGACCCGGTCGCGGTACTCGATGACCTCGGGGAAGTTGTGGCCGGTGTCGACGTGCAGCAGCGAGAAGGGGACGGCGGCCGGCCAGAAGGCCTTCAGGGCCAGGTGCAGCATGACGATGGAGTCCTTGCCGCCGGAGAAGAGGATCACCGGACGCTCGAACTCCCCCGCGACCTCACGGAAGATGTGCACCGACTCGGCCTCGAGCGCGTCCAGGTGGGACAGTGCGAAAGGCCCCTCTGAATCCTTGTCGGGGTCCTGGGCCGGGATCAGGCTGTCGGTCGCGGTGGTCATGCGAGACCCCTCTCGGTCAGGAAGGCGTGCAGCTCGGCGGCGCTCTCGGCCACCTCGCGGCCCTGGGTCTGCAGTCGCAGCTCCGGGTCCGCGGGGGCCTCGTACGGGTCGTCGACGCCGGTCAGGCCGGAGAGTTCGCCGGCCGCCTGCTTGGCGTAGAGCCCCTTGACGTCGCGCTCGGCGCAGAGCTCGACCGGGGTGGCGACGTGGATCTCCAGGAACTCGGTGCCGTGGGCGGCGTGCCGGTCGCGGACCGCCGCGCGGGAGTCCGCGTAGGGGGCGATCACCGGGGCGAGCACCTTGACGCCGTTGGCGGCGAGCTTCTCGGCGACGAAGCCGATCCGGGTGACGTTGGTGTGCCGGTCCTCGCGGGTGAAGCCGAGCCCCTTGGAGAGGAACTCGCGGATCTCGTCGCCGTCCAGGACCTCGACCTTGTGGCCCTCGGCGCGCAGCCGCTCGGCCAGGGCGAAGGCGAGCGTGGTCTTGCCGGCGCTCGGCAGCCCGGTCAGCCACACGGTGGCGCCGCGCTCGCAGGGGGCGGCCGCGGGGGCCGCCACAGCATCTGCGACGGAGCCGCGGCGGCTCACGGTGGTGGTGGTCACGGGGTGTCTCCAGACGGGTGTCGACGGTGGGTCAGAGGTGGATGCCGCACTCGGTCTTGCCGGAGCCGGACCAGCGGCCGGCCCGGGCGTCCTCGCCCTCGGCGGGCTTGCGGGTGCAGGAGAGCGGCGAGCAGCCGACCGACGTGTACCCCTCCCACAGCAGCGGGTTGAGCAGGACGCCGTTGGCGTTGACGTAGGCGTCCACGTCCTCCTGCGTCCAGCGGGCGATCGGGGCGATCTTGACCTTGCGGCGCTTGGCGTCCCAGGCGACGACGGGGGTGTCGGCCCGGGTCGGCGACTCGTCGCGGCGCAGCCCGGTGGCCCAGGCGTCGTAGCCGCCGAGGCCGCGGTTCAGCGGCTCGACCTTCCGCAGCGAGCAGCAGAGGTCCGGGTCGCGGTCGTGCAGGTGGGGCCCGTACTGGGCGTCCTGCTCGGCCACGGTCTGCAGCGGCTTGAGGGTGATGACGTTGACCGGCATCACCGCGGCCACCGCGTCCCGGGTGCCGATGGTCTCCGCGAAGTGGTAGCCGGTGTCCAGGAACACCACGTCCACGCCGGGGAAGACCGAGGAGGCGAGGTGGGCGACGACCGCGTCCTCCATGGAGGAGGTGACGCAGAACCGCTTGCCGAAGGTGTCGGCGGCCCACGTCAGGATCTCCTGCGGGGTCGCCTCCTCCAGCTCGCGGCCGGCGGCGGTGGCGATCGCCTCGTAGTCGTTCGTCGTGCCGGTCATTCCGCGGACCCCCCGCCGGTCCGACCGCCGTTGGCCGGCGAGAGCAGGCCGAGGAACTTCAACTGGAAGGCCCGGCGGCAGCCGTGGCACTCCCAGGCGCCGTGCCCGGCCTCGGACGGGCGCAGGTCCTCGTCCCCGCAGTACGGGCAGAAGAACGGGGCGGCTCGCTCACTCACGACAGCTGCTCCTCACTGGCCCGGGCCGCCCACTGGGCGAAGCGCTCGCCCTCGGCGCGGTCGGCCTGGTAGCGGGTCAGGACGCGCTCGACGTAGTCGGGCAGGCCGTCCTTGGTGACCTTGAGGCCGCGGACCTTGCGGCCGAAGCCGGCCTCCAGCCCGAGCGCGCCGCCCAGGTGGACCTGGTAGCCCTCGACCTGCTCGCCGTTCTCGCCGGTCACCAGCTGGCCCTTGAGACCGATGTCCGCGACCTGGATGCGGGCGCAGGCGTTCGGGCAGCCGTTGATGTTGATGGTCAGCGGCTCCTCGAAGTCGGGCAGCCGCTTCTCCAGCTCGTCGATGAGCGTGCGGCCGCGCTCCTTGGTCTCGACGATGGCGAGCTTGCAGTACTCGATGCCGGTGCAGGCCATGGTGCCGCGGCGGAACGGCGACGGGGTGACCCGCAGGTCCAGCGCCTCCAGGCCGGCCACCAGGGACTCCACCTGGTCCTCGGCGATGTCGAGGACGAGCATCTTCTGCTCGGCGGTGGTGCGCAGCCGGTCGCTGCCGTGGGCGGCGGCGAGGTCGGCGATCTGCCCGAGCAGCCTGCCGTCGACCCGGCCGACCCGCGGCGCGAAGCCGACGTAGAACTTTCCGTCCTTCTGCCGGTGCACGCCGACGTGGTCGCGCCAGCGGCCGCCGGGCTCCTTCGGCGCGGGGCCGTCGACCAGCCGGTACTTGAGGTACTCGTCCTCCAGGACCTGGCGGAACTTCTCCACGCCCCAGTCGGCGACCAGGAACTTCAGCCGGGCGCGGTTACGCAGCCGGCGGTAGCCGTAGTCGCGGAAGATGCCGATCACGCCGCCGTAGACGTCCGCGACCTCGTCCAGCGGGACCCACGCGCCCAGGCGGACGCCGAGCTTGGGGTTGGTGGAGAGGCCGCCGCCGACCCAGAGGTCGAAGCCGGGGCCGTGCTCGGGGTGGACGACGCCGACGAAGGCGATGTCGTTGATCTCGTGCGCGACGTCCAGCAGCGGGGAGCCGGAGACCGCGGACTTGAACTTGCGCGGCAGGTTGGAGAAGTCCTTGTTGCCGATGAACCGGCGCTGGATCTCCTCGATGGCGGGGGTGCCGTCGATGATCTCGTCCTCGGCGATGCCGGCCACCGGGGAGCCGAGGATGACGCGGGGGGTGTCGCCGCAGGCCTCGGTGGTGGAGAGCCCGACGGCCTCCAGCTTCTGCCAGATCGCCGGGACGTCCTCGATCCGGATCCAGTGGTACTGGACGTTCTGCCGGTCGGTCAGGTCCGCGGTGTTGCGGCCGTACAGCTCGGAGACCTCGGCGATCGCCTTGAGCTGGGCGACGGTCAGCCGGCCGCCGTCGATGCGGACCCGGAGCATGAAGTACTCGGCGTCCAGCTCGTGCGGGTCCAGGATCGCGGTCTTGCCGCCGTCGATGCCCTCCTTGCGCTGGGTGTACAGACCCCACCAGCGCATCCGGCCGCGCAGGTCGGCGGGGTCGATCGAGTCGAAGCCGCGGTGCGCGTAGATCGTCTCAATACGTGTCCGCACATTGAGACCGTCGTCATCCTTCTTGAACTGCTCGTTGGCGTTCAGAGGAGTGAAGTGCCCCATGCCCCACTGGCCCTCACCGCGGTGGCGGGTCACCTTGCGCGGCGCGGCGGGACGGCGCGCGGCGGCGCTGTCGGCCGTGGGCTCGGCGGTCTCGGGAGTGGTGGCCATGGTGAAGTCCTTCGGGGCAGGTGGCTCTGACGCCGGGTGGGTCGCTGGACGTGCACGGCGGTACGGTGCTGCTGTGACCTGCTGGTTTGTCAGGGCCGGGAGAGCAGTGGCCGGGGCCGGGCGGGCGCCTGCGCATCCGCTTCAGCGGGGATGGCGAGGGTGGTGGCGCCGGGTGCGGTGGGTGGCGGCGGGGTGGGGCTCAGATCACCGGACACATGGCGCTGGACACGCGAAGGAGATCGACGTGGAGTCGACCTACTAGGGTGGTTCCGGCGCTAGGCATGGCAAGAGATTCGCACGGCGCACGACGTGCGGTCCACTAACGTCCGTATTCTGGACGCAAAGGTTTCGCATTTCGAGATGCTTGGGCGTTCCCGCCGCTCGCCGGTCCGGCGCCCGGTGACCGCCGTCCGACACGGAGATCAACGGACCCGTTCGGGCCCGATACCGTTAGCCCTGTGCAACCAGCAGGCGAAACGACGAGACCGAACCCCGAGCGGCCCTCCCGTCGTCGGGGCAGGGGCTCCCGGCGCGCGGCCAAGCAGGTCACCTGGCGCAGTACGGCCTGGGCCCTGGTCAAGGACACCACCAACACCTGTGTCGAGTACCGGGTCACCGGCCTCGCCGCCGAGGCGGCGTTCTTCACCCTGCTGTCCATCCCGCCGCTGCTGCTCTGCCTGGCCGGCACCCTCGGTTACCTGGACGACTTCCTCGGCGCGGGCACGATCGACAAGCTCAAGCAGGACATCCTCACGGCCTCCGGGACGGTCCTGTCGGACTCGTCCATCAAGGAGGTCGTCGTCCCGCTGCTGAACGAGGTCTTCAACCACACCCGGCCCGACCTGGTCTCGATCGGCTTCCTGCTCTCGCTCTGGTCCGGCTCCCGGGCGCTCTACATCTTCATCGACACCATCACCGTGATGTACGGGCTCGACGGCAAGCGCGGCATCGTCAAGACCCGGCTGATGTCACTCGGCCTCTACCTCGGTGCACTGGTGATCGGCTCTCTGGTGCTGCCGCTGCTGCTGGCCGGGCCGGGCCTGGTGCAGAACGCCGTGCAGGACCTCGCGACCGTGGTCAACGCGCTCTACTGGCCGTTCGCGATCCTGCTGCTGATCGTCTCGCTCACCACGCTCTACCACCTGGCCGTGCCGGTCTCCACCCCGTGGCGCGAGGACATCCCCGGTGCCCTGGTGGCCCTGGTCGTCCTGGTCTTCTGCAGCGTGGGCCTCCGGCTGTACCTGGTCAGCTCGGTCGAGGGCCGGTCGGCGTACGGCTCGCTGGCCGCGCCGGTGGCCGTCCTGCTCTGGATCTTCGTGGTCGCGCTCGCGGTGCTGATCGGCGCCGCGATGAACGCCGCCATAGACCGCCGCTGGCCCACCCTGGAGACCGCCGACGCCCGCGCCGAGAACGAGCGCGCCCACGAGGAGGCGGCCGCGGCCGTGGTCCGCGAGGTCGCCGCCCGGCGCGCCGTCGAACGCGCCCGGCGGGCACGCGAGCTGGGCCTCGGCGAGGGGGCCGAGGAGGAGTACTGGGAGGAGGAGGGCGAGGACGTCGACGTGCCCTCCGAGTACCCGGAGCGCTGGGCCGACGTGCTCGCGGCCGACAACGTCCGGGCCCGGCTCACCACCCGCGGCGGCGGTCCGCACCACCGGCCGACGCCGCCGCCCCCGGACAGCGACCGGCCGACCGCGCCGCCGCCCGAACACCCGCTGCCCGGCCACCCGCCCCGGCCGCCGTGGGACCGGCGCTGACCCCTCCCGCCGGTGCTACCGGGCGGGCTCCAGCGCTGACCCCTCCCGCCGGTGCTACCGGGCGGGCTCCAGCGCCGTCCGCCCGGCCGAGTCGCTGAGTTTCAGCAGCAGGGCGGTCATCAGCCAGTTCGCCAGCAATGACGAGCCGCCGGCCGCCAGGAAGGGCAGCGCCTTGCCGGTCAGCGGGATCAGCCCGCTGACCCCGCCCACCACCACGAACACCTGGAGCGCAAGGGCGGCCGACAGCCCGGTGGCCAGCAGCTTCCCGAAGGGGTCGGTCAGGCCGATCGCCGTCCGCAGCCCGCGCTGCACCAGCAGGCCGTAGAGCAGCAGCACCGCCGTCACCCCGGTCAGGCCCAGCTCCTCGCCGATGGTGGTGAAGATGAAGTCGCTGCGCCCGGCGAAGCCGATCTCCCAGGAGTGGCCGAGGCCGAGCCCCGTCCCGGTCAGGCCGCCGGTGCCCAGGCTGAACAGCGCCTCGGCCGGCTGGGCCGAGATCAGCGCCGGGTCGTGCTTGGGGAGGTAGTAGTCCAGCGGGTGCAGCCAGGCCTCCACCCGGCCGTGCACGTGCGGCTCCAGGGTGCCGACCGCGGCCGCGCCGCCGACCGCCATCAGCAGGCCGATCACCGTCCAGCTCGTCCGCTCGGTGGCCGTGTAGAGCATCACCACGAAGACACCGAAGAAGATCAGCGAGGTGCCGAGGTCGCGTTCGAAGACCAGCACCAGCAGGCTGACCACCCAGATCGTCAGCACCGGCCCGGCGTGCCGGCCGCGCGGCAGGGTCAGCCCCCAGACCCGGCGGCCGGCCAGCGCCAGCACGTCCCGGTAGGTCATCAGGTAGCCGGCGAAGAAGATCGTGATGGCGACCTTGACGAACTCGTCCGGCTGGAAGGAGAGCCCGCCGAGCCGGATCCAGCGCTTCGCCCCGAAGGTGTCGCCGGGGAAGAAGGCGGGCGCGGCCAGCAGGATCAGCGCGCCCGTCATCAGCAGGTAGACGTACCGCTGGAAGGCGCGGTGGTGGCGCACCGCCACGATCAGCACCACGGCCGCCACCACGGCGATCACCACCCAGGTCAGCTGGGACGGCGCGGTCGGGACCTTCTGCCAGTCGCCCTTGGCGGCGTGGGCGAGCCGGTAGGAGAAGTCCAGGCGGTCGAGCAGGACCAGGCCGAATCCGGTCAGCAGCACCGCGAGCGGCAGGATCAGCGGGTCCGCGTACGGGGCGAAGCGGCGTACCGCCAGATGCGCGGCCAGTGCCAGCAGGCCCAGGCCGGTGCCGTGCGCCGCCAGGCCGGGCGGCACGCGGCCGGTCAGCCCCAGGGCGGCGTCGGCGTGCCCGGCCAGGCAGACCAGGACCGCGAGGACGAGCAGGAGGAGCTCGACGTTGCGAAGGCGCGTGGCCCGGCGGCGGCCCTCGCCGCGTGCAGTGCTCGGCACCCCTGCGTCTCCCCGCTCGACCCCGTGGGCGCGGTGCCGACGGCATACCGGTCCAGACGAGCCCCGGCGGTACGGCGGTTGCGGTGCGGGTGCGGGTGCGTCGGCGATGGGGCGCGGTCGAGGTCCGACGCGGACGAGGACAGGACTTGACCTCGGCAAAACCTTGAGGGGCCCAGGCAAAGCCTTGGCCAGCCCGAGGTATGGAAACGCCCCCCGAGGCCGGTGATCCACTCCGGCCCGGCCATCATGGCCGGGCGCCGTCCACTCCGCCCGGACGACGGCGAGGCGGCGACGGCACGGCACGGACGGGGTGAGCGGACGGATGGACGGCTCGGCGCAGGCGACCGGCTACCACGGACCGCCGCCCTGGCAGTGGGCCGACCTGGCCACCTCGTGGACGGCCGAGCCGCTGGTGCTCACGCTCGCCGTGCTGCTCGGCGGCTGGTACCTGTACGCCGCGCGGACGGCCGGCCGGGCCGGGCCGGAGCGCTGGCAGCCGACCAGGACCGCCGCCTTCCTCGGCGGGCTGCTGCTCTGGGTCTGGGCCACCTGCTCCGGCCTCGGCGTGTACGAGCGGGTGCTGTTCACCGACCGGGCGGTGCAGGTCGTGCTGCTGCTGATGCTGGTCCCGCTGCTGCTCGCGCTCGGCGCGCCGGTCTCGCTGCTGGCCCGCTCCTCACCGCCGGACCGCCGCGAGCGGATCCTGCGGGTGCTGCGCAGCCGCCCCTCCAAGGTGCTGATGTTCCCGGCCGTGTCGACCGCCCTGCTGCTGGCCCCGCCGTGGCTGCTGTACTGCACCCCCTGGTACGAGGAGTCGCTGACCAGCCCGGTGGGGAACGCCGTGCTGCACCTGGCACTGGTCGCGCTCGGGCTGGCGTACTTCTGGCCGCGGCTGCAGATCGACCCGGTCGGGCACGAGTACCCGCACCTGGTCGGCCTGTTCATCACCTTCGCGGAGGTGATCTTCGACGCGGCGCTCGGCATCCTGCTGATTTACGGGGGCCATCGCGTCGCCGGGCACTACTACGAGGCGCTCGGCCGGCCCTGGGGCCCGAGCCCGGCGCAGGACCAGACCTGGGGCGGCAACGCGCTCTGGGTGCTCGGGGACCTGGTCGGGCTGCCGTTCCTGGCCGCGCTGGTCCGCCGCATGATCGTGCAGGGGCGGGAGGAGAGCGCCGCCGTGGACGCCGAACTGGACGCCCGCTTCGAGGCGGCGGCCGCCGAGGCGCGGGCGACGGGCGCGCCGGCCGAGGACGAACAGGGCATGCGGCCCTGGTGGCTGGACGACCCCGGCCTGCGGAACCGGTACGGCGGGTCGTCGTCCTGAAGCCCGTGGCGGAAGGCCGTGGGCGGGCCGCCAGCTTCACCGCCCCGCGCGCTTCACCGCCCCGCGCGCTTCACCGCCCCGCGCGCTTCACCGCCCCGCGCGCTTCACCGCCCCGCGCGCTTCACCGCCCCGGCCGCTTCACCGCCCCGCCCGCTCCACCGCAGGTCAAAAACCGGTTGGCAGGGGCGGCGGCGCTCGTTACGGTGTGATCAGTCCGATCGGGGGGCCGCGTTCTTGCCGGCCCGAGAAGAAGCAGGAGGTGAGCCTCGTGGCTGTCGCTGTCGTCACGGCTGCCCTGAGCAGCTCTCGCACACACCACCTCTCCCTCCCGGCCGCCGGCTGACACCGCCGCACTCGCGCGCGCAGCCGTAGCCCGGCGGGATCACTTTCCTCCCGAAGGGCCCACTGCGTTGTTCAACGCTGCCTCCGTTTCCTCTTCTCCTTCTCTCCTCACCTCCTCCGAGACCTCGGACTCCGCGCTGGCCGGCTACGGCTGGACGTCCGAGTCCGCGGAGCGCTTCGCCCCGCTCGCCGAGGCCGGGCTGACGCCTGCCCGGATCGTCCGCGTCGACCGGGGCCAGTGCGACGTCGTCCTGGCGGACCCGGAGACGGGCGCGCTGCGTACCGTCCGGGCCGACACCCGGCCGGTCGGCGACGCCGACATGATCAACTGCCCGTGCACCGGCGACTGGGCGGCCGTGGACCTCGCGGCCCAGCCGATGCCGGCCGTCGCGGCGCTGCTGCCGCGCTCCACCGCGATCATCCGCAAGGTGGCCGGCAAGCGGTCCGACGGCCAGGTGCTGGCCGCCAACGTCGACACCGTCGTGATCGCCGCCTCGCTCGCCGCCGAGCCCGACCTCGGCCGGATCGAGCGCTTCCTCGCCCTGGCCTGGGAGTCCGGTGCCGAGCCGGTCGTCGCCCTCACCAAGGCCGACCTGGTGGACGACGCCGACTTCATCCGCGCCGACGTCGAGTCCATCGCCCCCGGCGTCACCGTGCTGGTGGTCAGCGCCGAGACCGGCGAGGGGGTGGACGTGCTGCGCGCCTGCACGCCCGGCACCACCGCCGTGATCGGTCAGTCCGGCGTCGGCAAGTCCACCCTGACCAACGTGTTGGCCGGCGCCGACGTGATGGCCGTCCAGCAGGCCCGCGCGGTCGACCAGAAGGGCCGCCACACCACGACCACCCGGGAGCTGATCCCGCTGCCCGGCGGCGGGGTGCTGATCGACACCCCCGGTCTGCGTGAGGTCGGCCTCTACGGCGGCGAGGGCGTCGCGATGGCCTTCTCCGACATCGAGGAGCTGGCCGAGGACTGTCGCTTCCACGACTGCGGCCACCACACCGAGCCCGGTTGCGCCGTCCGGGCCGCGCTGGCGGACGGCACGCTTTTGCAGCGCCGGATGGACAGCTACCTCAAGCTCCAGCGCGAGAGCGAGTGGATCGCCTCCCGCTCGGACGCCCGGCTGGCCTCGGCCCGGCTGAAGAAGTGGAAGACCATGACCAAGTCGCTGCGCGCGTCGGGTGGCCCCGTGAAGAAGTGACCGTCACGGCGGCCGGGCCCCCTCCGGCCCGGCCGCCGGGTGTGCCCCGTGTTCTCCGGCCCCGGCACGGCCGCCCGACGCCCGTGTCCGATATCCGCCAGTCGACCGGCCTCCGGTGCCGCAGACTGGACTGCGTGATCGACGACGACATCCGGTACCGAGCCGTGGACAGCCGCGACGCCCGCTTCGACGGCGTCTTCTTCACGGCCGTCACCTCGACCGGCATCTACTGCCGACCGAGCTGCCCCGCCGTGACCCCCAAACGCGCCAACTGCACCTTCTACCCCAGCGCGGCCGCCGCCCAGGGCGCCGGGTTCCGCGCCTGCCGCCGCTGCCGCCCCGACTCGGTGCCCGGCTCGCCGGAGTGGAACCACCGCGCCGACCTGGTCGGCCGCGCCATGCGGCTGATCGGCGACGGCGTGGTCGACCGCGAGGGGGTCGCCGGCCTCGCCGACCGCCTCGGCTACAGTGCCCGCCAGCTCCAGCGCCAGCTCACCGCCGAACTCGGTGCCGGGCCGATCGCCCTGGCCCGCGCCCGCCGTGCCCAGACCGCCCGGCTGCTGCTCCAGACCACCGAACTGCCGGTCACCGAGATCGCCTTCGCGTCCGGCTTCGCCTCCGTCCGGCAGTTCAACGACACCGTCCGCGAGGTCTACGACCGCACCCCCAGCGGGCTGCGCGCCGAGGTCACCGCCGGCCGCCGGACCGCCACCCCCGCGGGCGGCCTCACCCTGCGCCTCGCCTACCGCGGCGCGCTCGACAGCGACCACCTGATCGACTTCCTCGCCCTGCGCGCCGTTCCCGGGGTGGAGGAGGTCGTCCCCGGCGCGCGACCCGGCGTCCGCACCTACCGCCGCACCCTCGCCCTCCCGTACGGGCACGGCATCGCCGAGGTCGACGGCCTCGCGCCCGAGGAGCCGCGCACGCGCGGGTGGCTGGACTGCCGGCTCTTCCTCACCGACCTGCGGGACCTGCCCACCGCCGTCCAGCGGGTGCGGATCCTCTTCGACCTCGACGCCGACCCGGACGCCGTCGACGAGCAGCTCGGCGCCGACCCGGTCCTCGGCGCGCTGGTCCGCTCCCGCCCCGGCCTGCGCTCACCCGGCCACGTCGACCCGCACGAGCTGGCCGTCCGCGCCGTGCTCGGCCAGCAGATCACCGTCGGCGCCGCCCGCACGCTGGCCGCCCGGCTCGCCGAGAAGTACGGCACCGCGCTGCCCGAGCCCAGCGGCGGCCTGCGGCTGATCTTCCCGAGCGCGGCCGCCCTCGCCGTGGCCGATCCCGAGGACTTCGCCATGCCGGCCGCCCGCCGCCGGGCGCTCACCGGCCTCTGCGCCGCCCTGGCCGAAGGCGTCGTGCGGCTCGACGGCGGCGTCGACCGCGAGGACGCTGCCGCCCAACTGCTCGCCCTGCCCGGCATCGGCCCCTGGACCGTCGGCTACCTGCGGATGCGGGCCCTGGCGGACCCGGACGTCTTCCTGCCCACCGACGTCGGCATCCGCCACGGCCTCACCCGGCTCGGCGCCCCCGGCGACCCGAAGTCCGCCGCCCACGCGGCCGGGGCCTGGGCACCCTGGCGCTCGTACGCCGTCCACCGGCTCTGGGCGGGCGCCGCGAGCGACCACAGCACCGAAAGCACCGGAACGGAGATGCAGGACGCATGACCACCACCGTCTTCACCCACATGGAGAGCCCGTTCGGCCGGCTGCTGCTCAGTGGCGTCCTGCCGGAGGACGGCGGACCGGCCGCCCTGGCCACCGTCACCGCCCCCGGCCAGAAGTACGCGCTCGCCGAACCCGCGGACGCCTGGGTCCACGATCCGGACGCCCTCGCCGAGCCGGTCGCCCAGCTCACCGCGTACTTCGCCGGTGAACGCACCACCTTCGACCTCCCGCTCGCCCCCGTCGGCACCGAGTTCCGCCGGCAGGTCTGGGCCGCCCTCGACGAGATCCCCTACGGCGAGACGGTCACCTACGGTCAGCTGACCGACCTCGCGGGCGCCTCCCCCAAGGCCGTCCGCGCCGTCGGCGGCGCCGTCGGCGCCAACCCCCTGCTCATCGTCCGCCCCTGCCACCGCGTCCTCGGCGCCAACGGGGCCCTCACCGGTTTCGCCGCCGGCACCGACCGGAAGCGGTGGCTGCTGGACCTGGAGAGCGGGACGTTGTTCTGAGGCGATGTGAATCAGACGTGAGTCAGACGTGGATCAGTGAAGCGGATCAGACGCCGAGGTCGTCCGGCAGGAGCCGGAAGGCCGCGTGATCGGTCAGCGGCCGGATCGCGCGCGTAGTCCGTCGACGGCGGCCGCTATTCGGCCTCCGCCCGCAGGGTGACGCGCCAGTTGTTGCTGCGCATGGGGCGGCCGGGCGGGAACTCGAAGTCCGTCTCACCCAGGAGTGTGAAGCCGGCCTTGCGGCAGACGGCGTTGGAGGCGGGGTTGCCGGCAGCGTCGCCCTCGGGGAGCAGGACGATGCGGTACATGCAGCCGATGCCCGAGGGCACGAAGTCCAGGTAGCGGCGGTGGCGGACGAGGAGTTGTTCATCCGTCTGCGGGCCGCCGACGTGCTGCTTCATCTCGGGGACGTTGACCCGGCGGAGCAGGGCGAGGTCGGCGTCGGTCCAGGGTTCGAGGCGGAGGTGCGCGGGGTCCATCCCGGGACGGTAGCCTCGGCGGCCGCCCGGCGGCACGGATTATTCGGGGGCGGCCGGCCGGGCGAGGGCGCGGGCGAGGTTGTCGAGGGCGGGGAGCGCCTGCGTGACGGCCTCGCGGTCGGCGGGGGAGAGGGCGTCGAGGGCGGTCGCGATGCGGCGCTCGTGGGCCTGCTGCCAGTCGTCGAGCTGGCCCCGGCCGGCCGGGGTGAGGGCGATGCGGGCGGTGCGGCGGTCGCCGGGGTCGGCCTGGCGGTCGACGAAGCCGGCTTCCAGGAGCTTGCCGACCAGACCGCTGACGGTGTTGGGGGCGAGCCGCTGGCGGGCGGCGAGTTCACCGACCCGGAGCGGGGCGGCGGCGAGCGTCTGGAGGAGTTCGACCTGCGCCATCGGCAGGGACTCCCACGGGTAGTCGGTGCGGATGCTGCTGCGCAGGGCGCGGCGCAGCCGGGTGACCACGTCGGTGAGCCGCCGGGCGCGTTCGATCGCCGGGGGTGCGAGGTCCGGACGTTCGGCGGCCTCGTGCCGCTGGGGTTCGGCGGCGGGGTCGGGAACGGGCGGTGACGGCGACATGGCGGACAGCGTATCGCCTGGTGGTGACCGTTCCGACGTTCCGTTCGCATGCCGATCAGCTCGTTGGGAGAACATGTCTGCATCAGATATATTCCCCGCATGAACGCCACCGACCTCGCCGCCCGACTGCTCACCGAGCACCCCCGGCCGCGCGGCATCGCCCGGTGGCGGCACGCCCACTGGCTGGCCGTCGGCACCGTCTGCCTCGGGGCGTTCCTCGGCCAGCTGACCGCCAGCGTCACAGCCCTCGTCTTCCCCGCGCTCGGCAGCCACTTCCGGGCCGGCTTCGCCGCCGTCGAGTGGGTCGCGCTGGCCTACCTGCTGGTGCTGGTGGCCCTGCTCGCGCCGATCGGCTGGCTCTCCGACCTGGTCGGCCGCAAGACCATGTACCTCGGCGGCTTCGCCGTCTTCGGGCTGGCCTCGCTCGGCGCCGGCCTGGCCGGCAGCCTCGGAGTGCTGGTGGCCTGCCGGGCGGTGCAGGCGGTCGGCGGCGCGATGATGCAGGCCAACAGCGTAGCCCTGGTGGCCCGCGGCGTCCCCGAGCACGCGATGCGGCGGGCGCTGGGCATCCAGGCGGCCGCGCAGGGGCTCGGCCTGGCACTCGGTCCGAGCCTCGGCGGGCTGCTGGTGGAGCACGCCTCCTGGCGCTGGGTGTTCTGGATCAACGTGCCGATCGGAGCGCTGGGCATCCTGGCCGGCTGGTTCCTGCTGCCCCGGACCCGCACCGAGGGCACACCTGCGAAGAAGGAGGGCGAGCGGGCGAGGACGGAGGACGAGGGCCGTTTCGACCTGCCCGGCCTGCTGCTGCTCACCGGCGCCACCACCGCACTGCTGCTCGCCCTCTCCACCGCCTCCGGCCTGCCGCTGCCCGGCTGGGCGGTCGGCGTGCTGCTGCTCGCCTCGGCGGTGCTCACGCTCGGTCTCGTCCGGCAGGAGCGTCGGGCGAGCCGGCCGCTCCTGGCACCGGGGCTCGTCAACACCCCCGGGGTGCGGCCCGGGCTGGTGGTCGCGCTGATCGGCTACCTGCTGCTGTTCTGCCCGCTGGTGCTGGGCCCGGTGCTGCTCACCGGGGCGGGCGTCCCGCCGGCCCGGGCAGGCCTGGTGATCACGCTGCTCCCGGCCGCGTTCGCACTCGCGGCGACGGTCGGCGGCGGGCTGCTGCCCCGGGGCTGGTCGGACGTCGCCCGCTGCCGGGCCGGCGCGGCCGTCGCGGGCGCCGGGCTGCTGCTGTTCGCGGTGGTGCCGGCGGGCGGCGAACCCTCGGCCGGCCCGCTGCTGCTCGCCGCCCCGCTGGTGGTCGCCGGCTGCGGGCTCGGCCTGCTGCTGCCCGCCAACAACGCGCTGGTGATGCGGGCGGTCCCGGCGGAGTGTTCGGCGGTCGGCGGCGGGATGGTGAACATGGCCCGCAGCCTCGGTACGGCCCTCGGGACGGCTCTGCCCGTCCTCGGCGTCCATCTGGCGGGCGCGGCGTCCGGCGGCCGGGCGGTGCTGCTCGGTCTCGCCGCCGTCGCCGCCCTGGCGGTGGCGCTGGTCCGGCCGACCCGCGTCCGCGGGCCGGCCCCCGCCCGGACCCCGGCAGGCGTCTGACGGGGTCCGGCGGGGGCCAACCGGACCGTGCAGAGCCGGACCGTGCAGGGCCGGACCGCGCAGGGGCGAACCGCGAAAGGGCCGGGGGGGGGGGGGGGGGGGGGGGGGGGGGGGGGGAGGGGAAGGGGCTGGGGGGGGGGGGGGGGGGGGGGGGGGGGGGGGGGGGGGTCCCGTCCCCCCCCCCCCCCCCCCCCCCCCCCCCGGCCCTTCCGGGGCGCGGAGCGTCAGGCGGGAACGCCGGGGGCGGCGCCGCGCTCCGTGAGCATGTCGGTGATCAGCTGGATCTCGGACGTCTGCCCGACCACCATCGACTGGGCGAGCCGCTTCTCGGTCTCGTTCTTGGCCAGGTCGACATAGCCCTGGGCCATCTCCACCCCGCCCTTGTGGTGCTCCAGCATCAGCTGCAGGTAGTACACCTCGGCCTCACGCCCGCTGAGCGAGCGCAGCTTGGCGAGCTGGGCGTTGGTGGCCATGCCGGGCATCAGCGAGCCGTCGTGCGCGTCGTAGGTGTGGTTCATCTTCATCCACGCCATCGGCTTGGCCGGCGAGTGCTGCGGGAGCCTCCACTGGTCGAGCCAGCCCATCATCATCCCGCGCTGGTTGGCCTGGGTGTTGATGATGTCGAAGGCGAGGGTGCGGACCGGCTCGTCGCCCGTCCGGTCGCGGACGATGAACGACAGGTCGACGGCCTGCTGGTGGTGGGTCGCCATGTCGCGGGCGAACCCGGCCTCGGGGGAGTCGCCCGCCGGGGCCGTCAGCGAGGACGAGCCGGAGGCGGACGTCCCGCTCGCCACCAGCGCGGGCACCCCGAGGGCGAGGGCGACCGCGGCGGCCAGCGCGGCCGGCCACCAGAGCCGCCGGCGGGAGGCGCCGGGGGCCTCGTCCGCGTCCACGGGTGTCGCCGCGTCCGTGGTCACATCGCCCCCATGGTGCAGGACGCGCCCGGCTCCTGGGTCTGCTGGCCCTGCACGTACTTGGTGAAGAACTCGTTCACCCGGGGGTCGTTGGCGTTGTCCACGATCAGCTGGGTGCTCCACGCGTTCAGCGTGATGGTGCCCTGCTCGTCCGGGTACGGGCTCATCAGCGAGTACGGGGTGGCCTTCACCTTGTCGGAGAGCGTCTTGATGTCGTCCGGCGTGGCCTTGCCGTTGTACGTCACCCAGACCGCGCCGTGCTCCAGCGAGTGGACGGCGCGCTCGTTCTCGACCGGCTGGTCGTAGACGTGGCCCATGCAGTCCAGCCAGATCGCGTTGTGGTCGCCGCCGACCGGCGGGGTCATCGGGTAGGTGACCTTCTCCTTGACGTGGTTGCGGCTCAGGTCGCCGAAGGTCTTCACGCCGTCGATCGGCGCGTTGGCGGCGGCCTCCTTGGCCTTCTTGTCGTTGTTGGCGTCGACCACGATCCAGGTGCCGGTGGCTATCGCGGCGATCACCAGCACGCCTACGAGCACCGAGGCGAGGATCTTGTTGCGGCGGTCGCGGCGCTGCTCGGCGGCGCGGAGCTCGACGATCCGGGCGCGGCGGTCCGCCGTGCCCTGCTTGCCGCCGGGCTTGTTGGACTGCTTGGAGGCGGAACCCATGTGGTGTCCTTGTCCCCGCCGCACGCTGCGGGCGCGGCGGTCTGAAGTGGGGGGCGGAGGGGCGGATCCGTCGGTGCCGTCCGTCCTGCCGGTCCGCTCGGACGGGCAGGGGGGGCGGCCGGCGGTGGGTTCCGCTCAGGACCGGTGGACTTGGAGCGCGTGCAGGTCGGGTGCCGGGTGCGAACCGTCCAGCAGCCCCCGCGGCACCACCCTCGGCAGGGCCTCGGGCGGGTCCGGGCGGGGCGCCACGGCGGGCTGGGGCTGCGGCGGCGCGTTGGGGAGCTGGGCGTCCTGGCCGCAGTACGGGTGGCCGGAGCAGCCTTTGTCGCGGTGCGGCGGCTCGCCGTCGGCCGAGCACCACGTCCAGTGCCGGGGTCCGTCCACATGGCGGGACGGGTGTACCGCGTCCGCTGCCCCCGGCACCGCCGGCGCCTCGGCGGACAGGCCTGCGGACAGGCCTGCGGACAGGCCTGCGGACAGGCCGGCGAGGGTGGTGGACGTCGCGGCCGCCGACGGGTCGGACCGGTCGGCCGAGGCCGCCTGGGCCTGGCCCGCGCACGGCAGCGCCGTCAGCAGTCCGACCAGCAGCAGGACCCACAGCACACCCACCGGGCGACCCGCGAATGCGGCCCTCCCCGGTCGGGACGATCTGGGGGCCGACGCGGTCATGCGCACATTTAATCAGCCGAACGAGTGAAGCGATGCCCCTCCTCGGCCCTCATTTTCGGTGCCCGAAAGGGTCGAACACCCTGTAAACGCCCTGCTCGGGGCAGTTCCGGCAAGCACGGACGGAACGGAAGCGGAACACCGGGCGAACCCGGCGATCGGGATCATCCGATCAGTGCACGGTATGTCGCCGAAACCCGGACAGCGTCGTTGCTCTTGGAGACAATGACGTCGAGTCCGGCCCCGCCGGGGGCGGCGCGCACACGGACCGACCAGGAGCCGCCAGATGAGCAAAAAGGGTGCACCCGCACAGCAGCACCGGTCGGACGACGGCTGGTGGGACACGGTCTACGAAGGGCCGGCGGGCACCCTCCCCGACACCCCCGACGCGCAACCGGGGGAGGGCAGCGTCGACGACTGGTTCGAGACGGCGGCCGGGCTGATCGGGCGGCAGCGGACGGACGAGGCAGTCGCCGAGACGGTGGCCGAGGCCGCGGACGCGGGTACGGAAGCACCTGCCGAGCGGGCGCGTGCCGACGAGGACGTCGCGCAGGAGGCGGTGCTGGAGCGGGACAGCATCGACGACTGGTTCGACACCGCGGTCGGGGTGATCGGGCAGCAGCGCGACCCGGACGAGACACACCGGTTCCCGGCCCCGCCCTGGGCGGCAGCCGAGGCGGAGGTGGCAGCGGCTGCGGAGGTGGGAAAGGGGACGGAACCGGAGGCCGAGGTCGACCCCGGGCCGGCTCCCGTTCCGGAGGAGACAGCCGAACCCGCGCCCGAACCCGAACCCGAACCCGAGCCCGAGCCCGAACCCGAGCCCGAAGCCGTACGGGAGCCCACGCCGGACCCCGTTCCGGAACCCGCGCCGGACCCCGTTCCGGAACCCGCGCCGGTCGTCGCACGGGAGCCGGGGCCCGTCGCGCCCGAACCCGAGCCCGAACCTGAAGCCGTACCGGAACCCGAGCCGCGGCCGGCCCCCGCCCACGCCTCCGCCCCCGCCCCGGCCCCCGCTCCCGCGCCACGCCCTGCCCCCCGGTCGGTGCTCGCCGGTGCCGGGCCCACCGTGCCGCACGTCGGCGAGCGCCCGCCCACGTACGGGCCCGAGCCGACCGTCGTGCCCGAGGCGGACCCCGGCGCGCTCGGCGCCGTCGTGCCGGACACCGTCCTGGAGGGCGCCCAGTACGGCGCCGCCACCCTGCGGGCCGTCTCCGTCCGCGGCGACTCCGCCCGCTACCGCGGCGAGCCCCGCGGGGACACGCTGCTGGTGACCAGGTTCGGCGAGGCCCCCGACGGGCTGCTGCTCGCCGCGCTCGGCGGCTTCGACCGCACCGGCGCGGACGGCGAGGTGGCCGCCGAGGCCGTCGCCACCGCCACCGCCGAGGCCGTCCGCCAGCTCGCCACCGCGATCGGCCGCAGCCGGACCGGGCTCGCCGCCGACCTGCGCGACGGCGCCCGCGACCGCCTCCGGTACGGCCTCCAGCGCCTCGCCACCAGCGCGGCCGCCCCGTTGCGTGCGCTCACCCACGACCCGGAGGGCGACGACGGCACGGCGTCCCCGGCCGCGCTGCACTGCATGCTGCTCCCGCTCGACCCGGAGGCCTCCTACCGGGCGGCCTTCGGGGTCGGCCCGGGCGGGCTCTACCTGCTGCGTTCCGGCCACTGGATCGACGCGTACGCCGCGCGGCTGCTGCACCACCCGGACGGCCAGCCACCGGTGCCGGACGCGCCGGCGCCGGACCGGCGCCCGTTCCGCTTCCGGATGGTCCCGGCCACCCCGGGCGACATCCTGCTGCTCTGCACCCCCGGCCTGGCCCGCCCGATCGCCGACGAGCCGGCCGTCGCCCACTTCCTCTCCTCCCACTGGGCGCACCCCCACCCCCCGGGCACCGTCGACTTCCTCCGCCAGGTCCAGGTCCGTGCCAAGGGCTACGCCGACGACCGCACGGCCGCCGCCGTCTGGACGGAGTGAGGCACGGGGAGCGGCCCGGCCGGAGGCAGCCGCGGCCCGGCCGGCCGGGTCAGCTCCCGGCGCCCAGCAGGGTGGCGCAGGCCGACTCGGCGAGCTGCAGCGCGCGGGGGCGCAGTGCACCGGGGAGTCCGAGGGCGAGCGGGACGGCGAGGCCGTCGAGGAGGGCGCGGATCTGGGCGGCGCGGTCGGGGGCGGTGCCGGGCGTGAAGTGGCCGGTGGTGGCGCCCTCTTCGAGGAGGGCGACGAGGTCCGCGTCCCACGGTGCCTCGATCTCCAGCTGCCCCTGCCGGAGCTCCTCGCTGGCGGGGGAGCGGCCCCACACCTCGACCCAGAGGATCCAGCGCGGGTCGCCGGGGCCTTCGGGGAGGTAGAGCCGGGCGTAGGCGGAGAGCCGGTCCCAGACGTCCCGGGTGCCGTCGGTCAGGGCGTCGTGGCGGCGGGCGCCGAGCTGCTCCTCGCTCCAGCGCAGCGTCTCCAGCAGCAGCTGGTCCTTGCTGCCGAAGTAGTAGAGCAGGTGCCCGGCGCTCATCTGGAGCTGCTTGCCGAGGCCGGCCATGGTGAGCTTGGCGAGCCCGTGTTCGGCGATCGAGGCCCGCGCGGTGGCGAAGACCTCCTCGCGGGCGCGCGCCGGGCGGCGCGGGCGGGCGTCCGCCATCTGCTGCTCTCCTCTGTGTCCGGGGGCTTCACGATACTGACCAGGCCGGGAACGGCGCGGAGTGGGAAGTCGGCCGGTCCGGCTTCCCACTCCGATCAGCCCGGGTGCGGCTCCGGCCTCCGCAGCCGCCACGTCCCGGGTGCGGGAGATCACAACCCCGGTCCGATGACGGCGACGCTGCCAGCAGTCTCTGACAGCGGGCACGCCGACCCGCGTAGGCTCCTGCCGGGCCTACCGCCAGGCCTTTTGTCTCCTTACAGGCCAGGGCCCTGACCTGCGGGAACATCAGGCCTTCGGCTGCTGCTGGGTAATACAGTGGATGCCGCCGCCGTTGGCGAAGATCTCCGTGGCGTCGACCAGTTCGACCGTGCGGCCGGGGTAGGCCCGCTCCAGGACGGCCTTGGCCTCCTCGTCGCGCGGGTCGTTGAAGGCGCAGAGGATCACGGCGCCGTTGGCCACGTAGTGGTTGATGTAGGAGTAGTCGACCGGCTCGCCCTCCTCGTCCAGCAGGACGGTGGGGGCGGACAGCTCGATGACCTCGAGCGCCCGGCCCTGGGCGTCGGTGGACGCGCGCAGGATGGCGACCAGTTCCTTGCACACCTCGTGGTCGGGGTGGGCCGGGTCCGGCTGGACATGGGCGACCACGACACCGGGGCGGACGAAGGAGGCGACGATGTCGATGTGGCCGCGGGTGCCGAACTCGTCGTAGTCGCGCGTGAGTCCGCGCGGCAGCCAGATCGCCTTGGTGGTGCCGAGGAAGGCGTGCAGCTCGGCCTCGACCTCCTCCTTGGTCCAGTCGGAGTTGCGGCCCTCGCCGAGCTGGACGGTCTCGGTGACCAGGACCGTGCCCTCGCCGTCGACGTGGATGCCGCCGCCCTCGTTGATCAGCCGCGAGGCGAACCGCTGGACGCCCGTCAGTTCGCCGATGTGCTCGGCGATGTGCTGGTCGTTGTCCCAGCGGGCCCAGGACTGCGCGCCCCAGCCGTTGAAGATCCAGTCGGCGGCGGCGAGCGAGCCGTTGCCGTCGATCAGGAAGGACGGGCCGATGTCGCGCATCCAGGCGTCGTCCAGCGGGCGCTCGACGATCTCCACCCGCTCGGAGACGTACTTGCGCGCCTCCTCGGTCTCACCGGTGTTGACCATCAGGGTCACCGGCTCGTACCGGACGATCGTGTTGGCCACCGCGGCCCAGGCCTCGCGGCCGGCGTGCAGGTGCTCCGGGCTGTCGAAGGTCGGGTTGGTGGTGGGGAAGGCCATCCAGGTGCGGTCGTGCGGGTGCCATTCGGCGGGCATCCGGTAGCCGAGCGAGGCGGGGGTGGGGGTGGTCATCTTCGCGTCCTAGGAAGGGAGGTGAGGGTGGGGGAGGTCTCAGAGGAAGTACAGGCGGCTGAGCGAGACGCTGTCGGCGGGCTCGGAGCGCAGCGGGTCGCCGTCGAGCGAGACGAGGCCGGTCTCGGTGACCTGGACGTTGCCGATCCGGGCGTTGCGCACCATGTCGCGCGGGCCGATGCCGCGGGTGCCGCGGACGCCGACACGCCGGCGGCGGGTGGGCATGCCGTCGGCGGCCCGGTCGAGGTAGGCGCCGTCGGCGGCGGCCTGGGCGACGAAGGCGACGGAGATGTCGGCGGCGGTGGCGCCGTGGGCGCCGAACTGGGGGCCGAGGACGAGGGGTTCGCAGCGGTCGGTGGAGGCGTTGGGGTCGCCGACGACGCCGTAGGCGGGGAAGCCGGACTTGAGGACGAGCTGGGGTTTGGCGCCGAAGTGGTCGGGGCGCCAGAGCACGATGTCGGCGAGTTTGCCGATCTCGATGGAGCCGACCTCGTGGGCCAGGCCGTGGGCGATGGCGGGGTTGATGGTGAGTTTGGCGATGTAGCGAAGGACGCGCTCGTTGTCGTCGCCGCTCTCGGTCGTCCCGTAGCCGCCGTCGAGGGGGCCGAGTTCGGCCTTCATCTTGCCGGCCATGGCGAAGGTGCGGCGCACGGTCTCGCCGGCGCGGCCCATGCCCTGGGCGTCGGAGGAGGTGATGCCGATGACGCCGAGGTCGTGCAGGACGTCCTCGGCGCCCATGGTGCCGGCGCGGATGCGGTCGCGGGCCATGGCGGCGTCGCCGGGCAGGTCGACCTTGAGGTCGTGGGCGGAGACGATCATGCCGAAGTGCTCGCCCAGCGCGTCCCGGCCGAAGGGCAGGGTGGGGTTGGTGGAGGAGCCGATGACGTTGGGGACGCCGGCCATCTTCAGCACGTTGGGGACGTGCCCGCCGCCGCAGCCCTCGATGTGGAAGGCGTGGATGGTGCGGCCTTCCAGGACCTTGAGGGTGTCCTCGACGGAGAGGCACTCGTTCAGCCCGTC